>NZ_JBIUWJ010000022.1:0-11132 GCF_044743405.1 Pseudomonas sp. NPDC087626 | reverse complement strand
GATGCGGCGCTCGTCGTCGGTCAGGCCTTCCGGGTTAATCCAGAGGGCGATGTCGGCGGTCATGTTGACTTCTTGCGGCATCCAGTGGTTTGCGCAACCGTCCAGGTACTTCTGCCAGGCCCAGTCGTATTTGAATGGGACGAGTTGGTTGAGGTCGGCGCGGCAGTTGATCATGCGCTTCTCGTCGACCGCAACGCGGGCAGAGGCGCCTTCGAGTTCGGCCAGGCCTTCGGCGACGTCGAGTTTGTCGAGGGCAGCCTTGGCGCGAACGATCGCGGCCGAGTCGCTGGCGGTCACGGCGCGCGCTTCCAGCGCAGCAGCACCACCGGCGCTGTCGAGGCGGTCCATGTTGGCTTCTGTTGCGTGGCCAGCATTGGCGCCTTTGGCGACAACTTCGCCGTCTTCTTTATCGAATTCGTCCCAGCTCAGCATGACGTGTCGTCTCCTGCGTGAGGGCCAGTTGCCCGTGTGAAAACTCTGAAGGTCGGTTATTCACACGGCCTGGTGGCCGCGGTGGATCTAAAGGAATCGTTTGTTGCAGCGGTACGCAGGCAAAAAACAGAAATGTCTACGGGTGTCCTGAAGTCGCTGAAGGGCGGAGTCGACATGGTCAGCATCCGGCGATGGCTTCAGCACGGCTTTCACCCTCATGTAAGGAGGTGTTGCAGGCCCGATTTACCGGCGCATTATAGGTGTTTTTTACGGCTTGTGGTGCGACGAAGTAGCCCAGTTAGTGGCCATGAGACCTGCTTTTTCGGGCAGAGCGAGAGTTTATGGGGCTTTGGCCGGCATAGATTTTTTTTGCCGGGTATCGGTAAATTTTTGCCAACCACAGCCAGCTGTCCCGCCAGCTCCACGCAAAGCCCGCCGGGGCGGGCGTGCGGCTCAATAAAACATCGTGCGCGAGTCTTCCAGTTCGGCACAGGGGATGGGCTTGTTCGGGTTGATCCCCAACCGTTTGAAGGCGGGCAGGCTGCTGATGTCGATCTGGGCCAGCGGGTGGTGGCTGCCCAGATGGGCATGCACGGTCGCCACTTGCACCAGGTCGACGTAGTCGACAGCCTCGGGCTGACGCTTGAAGTCCAGGTATTGCCCCGGCAGGTGGACCAGCATTTCCGGAAACTCCCAGACCTGCAGCAGCTTGTCGCCAAGCAGCGGGTGGATGCGCTCGATCACATGGTTGAGGCTGACCGGGTCCGAGAGCAGCTCATAGTGGTCTTGGGCGTAGGTCAGGATTGGCAGCACGCCGATCTGGTGTACCAGGCCACCCAGCGCCGCCTGGTCGGGCTTGAGCTGAGTGTGGCTACGGCACAACGAGTAGCTGATGCCGGCGATCTCCTGGCTCTTGCGCCAGACGTCGCGCATTTTCTGGCCGACCACATCGGAGCGGGCATGGAAGATCTGCTCGATGACCAGGCCGATGGCCAGGTTGCTGCTGTAGTTGATGCCCAGTCGGGTAATGGCCGTGTACAGGTCGGTGACTTCCTGGGCGCCGCGCAGCAGGGGGCTGTTGACCACTTTGATCAGGCGCGCCGACAGGGCGGTGTCGCGGCCGATGACTTTACTCAGGGTGGTGACGCTGATATCCGGGTCTTCGGCGGCCCGGCGAATCTGCAGGGCCACTTCCGGTAACGTTGGCAGAACCAGGTCATCGTTATCGATGGCCTCAACCAAATCCTGTTGGACCTTTTCCGCCAGCTTGCTCATTTCGTTTCTCTAGGTGTTGCGACAAAGTACTGCGGATTAACGCTGGATCTCGCGATCGCGATCCAGTTGGTAAGGCAGTTCGAGCAGGTGCAGGGTCGGGCCTTCGAGCGCGCCCAGGTGCAGGTTGGCACCTTCGGCCGCTTCGGCTTGCAGCACTGCCAGCAGTTCGATGCCCTGTTCGGCGTGTGCGGCGAGGACCACTTCGCCAATGGAGCTGCCGTGGGTTGGCGCGAACAAGGCGGTGCCTGGCTCGGGCAAGTCGCTGGCGTCTAGTTGCAGGCGATACAGGCGGCGCTTGAGTTTGCCCAGGTACTGCATGCGTGCGACGATTTCCTGGCCGGTGTAGCAGCCTTTCTTGAAGCTCACGCCGCCTACCGCCTGCAGGTTGAGCATCTGCGGAATGAACAGCTCGCGAGTGGCGGGCATCACCTGGCCAATGCCGGCGCGGATCTGGCCCAGCAACCAATCGTTGAGGCTGCCTTGCGCGAGGGTGCTCGAGAGTTGTGTCGCCAGGCTCTGTGCCTGTGCGGCCGGGGCCCAGAGTTCAGTGCGGCCAGGGGAGACCCGAATGGCGATCAGGCCGGCGTGGCGGGCGACCGAGTCGGTGTCTGGCGGCAGGTCGAGCCCCAGTGCCGTCAGTGCGGCATCGGCCTCTACCAGGCCAAAACGAACCCAGGCGGCGCTTTCATCAGTGAGTTTGGACTTGGAGAACACCGCGTACTTTTTCAGGTCGGCCAGTTGCGGCTCCAGCAACTCGCTGGCCATCGCCAGCAACACCCCGTCACCCTCCAGCAGGATGCGGAAGCTCGACTGCATGCGGCCCTTTTGGGTGCAGCGGGCGCCGAGGCTCGCCTGGGTGTCGCTCAGGTAGTTGAGGTTGCAGGTCAATTGGCCCTGAAGAAACTTGCTGGCATCGCTGCCGCGGACGGCGAGCACGCCTTCATGGGACAAGGTGCAGAAAAAAGCGGAATCAGCCATGGGTCATCGCAGGGTAAAAGGTCTGGAGGACATCATAAGGGGGTGCTCTGGAAATGGGTAGTTTACAAAAGTCTGGAGGCGCCCGACCAAAGCCGACTGTTCGACCGGGATCGGGGCTGTATACTTGCGCTCTATTTGAGGAGCGCTCCATGGTCGAAGATGTTGAACTCAATCGCCTCTATTGGCACAGCCGCCGCGGCATGCTTGAACTTGACGTGTTGCTGGTGCCCTTTGTCAAAGAGGTTTATGCGCACCTGAACCAGGTCGATCGCGACTGCTACGTCAGGTTGCTCGAATGCGAAGATCAGGACATGTTCGGCTGGTTCATGGAGCGTTCCGAATCGGAAGATCCCGAGCTGCAACGTATGGTCCGGATGATCCTGGATCGTGTCCAGCCCAAGTAATTTCGAATGCCGCTGGCAGGCCTCACGGCAACTGCTGGCGGCCTATCTCCTGGCCCAGCTGTTCGCGCTGGGCTCGCTGTTTCTACTCGATATTGCCCTGTGGGCCCGCCTGGCGGGTGTCTTGCTGTGCCTGGCGCACGGCGCCTGGGTGTTGCCCCGGCAGATTCTCCTGACTCATCCCACAGCCTTCAGTGGCTTGCGCCGCGATGCCGATGGCTGGCAGTTGTGGAGCCGGGCCGGTGGCTGGCAGGCCGTGCAATTGCGCCCCGACAGCCTGGCCTTGCCGTTGATCGTGGTGCTGCGCTTTCGCCTGAGTGGCGAGCGTTGGGTGCGTTCGATCTGTGTGCCGCGTGATGCCCTGGCGCCGGATGTTCACCGGCGCCTGCGGGTACGGCTCAAGTTCAGTCGGCGTAGGTGGGCGGCACCAGGATAGTGTCCAGCGCTTGCGGCAACAGGTCCGGGTAATCGAGGGTGTAATGCAGGCCACGGCTTTCCTTGCGCTCCATGGCTGACTGGATCATCAGTTCGGCCACCTGGGCCAGGTTGCGCAACTCGATCAGGTCGCGGCTGACTTTATAGTTGCTGTAGAACTCGTCGATCTCGTCCAGCAGCAGGCGCACGCGGTGCTGGGCGCGCTGCAGGCGCTTGTTGGTGCGCACGATGCCGACGTAGTCCCACATGAACCGCCGCAGTTCATCCCAGTTGTGGGCGATGATCACGTCTTCGTCGGAGTCGGTAACCTGGCTGGCGTCCCAGACAGGCAGGGCGCAGGGGATCGACACCTGGGGCAGTTGCGCAAGAATGTCCGCGGCTGCCGAGCGGGCATAGACGAAGCATTCCAGCAGCGAGTTGCTGGCCATGCGGTTGGCGCCGTGCAAGCCGGTGAAGCTGGTTTCGCCGATGGCATAGAGGCCGGGGACGTCGGTGCGCCCCTGCTGGTCGACCATCACGCCGCCACAGGTGTAGTGCGCCGCCGGGACGACCGGGATCGGCTGGCGGGTAATGTCGATGGAAAATTCCAGGCAGCGCTCATAGACCGTTGGGAAGTGACTCTTGATGAAGGCTTCGGGCTTGTGGCTGATGTCCAGGTAGACGCAGTCGATCCCCAGGCGCTTCATTTCGTGGTCGATGGCCCGGGCCACGATATCCCGTGGTGCCAGTTCGGCCCGTGGGTCGAAGCGCTGCATGAAACGCTCGCCGTTGGGCAGCTTGAGGTGCGCTCCCTCGCCGCGCAGGGCTTCGGTGATCAGGAAACTCTTGGCTTGCGGGTGGTACAGGCAGGTCGGGTGGAACTGGTTGAACTCCAGGTTGGCCACCCGGCAGCCCGAGCGCCAGGCCATGGCGATGCCGTCGCCACAAGCGCCATCGGGGTTGCTGGTATAGAGGTAGACCTTGGCCGCGCCACCGGAGGCGAGGATCACGAACCGCGCGCCGTAGGTGTCGACCTGGCCGGTGCCGCGATTGAGCACATAGGCACCAAGGCAGCGATCGCCTTCCAGGCCGAGGCGTTTTTCGGTGATCAGGTCAACGGCGACCCGTTGCTCCAGCAGTTCGATGTTCGGGCGTAGCCGCGCTTGCGCCAGCAAGGTGTTGAAGATTGCGGCGCCGGTGGCATCGGCGGCGTGAATGATACGCCGATGGCTATGACCACCCTCACGGGTCAGGTGGAACTCAAAACCGCCGTCTTCGGTGCCCGACTGTTCGTCGCGGGTGAAGGGCACGCCTTGGTCGATCAGCCACTGTATGGCTTCGCGGCTGTGCTCTACCGTGAACCGCACCGCGTCTTCGTGACACAGGCCACCGCCGGCGTTGAGGGTGTCGTCGACATGAGATTCAACGGTATCGGTATCGTCCAGCACGGCAGCGACACCGCCCTGGGCCCAGTAGGTCGAGCCGTTGGCAAGGTTGCCTTTGCTCAATACCGCAATGCGCAAATGATCAGGCAACGTCAGTGCCAGACTCAGACCGGCAGCGCCGCTGCCAATCACCAGAACATCGTGTTGAAACTGTTGGCTCATTTCAGGATTCCGCTCAAAGCGACCCGGGACGGGGTTGGCGCAAGACACCTGAATCGGCGAGTCGAGACAGCCACACAGCGCACTAGTATATAGAGGGGTGGATCGGCACAATAGCCGAGCCTTCGTGGCAATGTGAAACTACTGTGACGCAAAAGACGGATGCCTATATCGGGTGTTTTACCTCGTGAGGAGGCGAAATGCTCAAGTTTTCGGCGACAAACCCTGCTTTTTCGCTTCGTGGTTGCACATTGTTGGTTTCACCCGGCTATTAAAGATTGGGAACTTTTGCCAAGGCCCTAAACTCAATAGAAGGTTGCCTGAAACGAGGGACGACGTCGGTTTCACGCAGGATCTGTGTTCCGGTCAATGCGTATGGATTCGACAACAAGATTATTCGCGCAGCCGGCCAAGCCGGTGCTGCGTTTTTCGTGTGTGCCAAATCAGCGCGCGCAGGAAACTTGCTTGGAGGGGGAGAACTTTTGCGAAAAGCCCGAGTCTATGTTTGCAAGCCTGAACGATTAGTCATGCAAGCCTCCTCCGAGCTTATCGAGGAGTGTTCATGCTAACCCAGGAAGAGGATCAGCAGCTGGTCGAACGCGTTCAGCGCGGTGACAAGCGTGCTTTCGATCTGCTAGTGCTGAAATACCAGCACAAAATTCTCGGGTTGATCGTGCGTTTTGTGCACGACACCCATGAAGCCCAGGATGTTGCGCAAGAGGCCTTTATCAAGGCTTACCGTGCACTTGGAAATTTTCGCGGGGACAGCGCGTTTTATACGTGGCTTTACCGCATTGCCATCAACACGGCGAAGAACTATCTGGTTTCACGCGGCCGCCGGCCGCCGGATAGCGATGTTAGCTCTGAAGATGCGGAGTTCTACGACGGCGATCACGGCCTCAAGGATCTCGAGTCACCAGAGCGTGCATTGCTGCGGGATGAGATCGAAGGCACCGTCCATCGAACCATTCAGCAACTGCCAGAAGATTTACGTACCGCTCTAACTTTACGTGAGTTTGATGGTCTGAGTTACGAGGACATTGCGAGCGTCATGCAATGTCCGGTGGGTACCGTGCGCTCCCGGATCTTCCGCGCTCGGGAGGCCATCGATAAAGCCCTGCAACCACTGTTGCAGGAAAACTAAAGACAGCGGCGACAGCCAAGAGAGGAACGCCATGAGTCGGGAAGCCCTGCAGGAATCGCTGTCCGCAGTGATGGATAACGAAGCGGACGAACTGGAATTGCGTCGGGTGTTGAATGCCTTCGACGATGTTGAAACCCGCGAAACCTGGGCGCGTTACCAGATTGCCCGGGCAGTGATGCACAAGGACTTGCTGATCCCCCGTCTGGACCTGGCTTCGGCCGTCTCGCAAGCGCTGGCTGATGAAGCCGTGCCAGCGAAAGTCAGCCGTGGACCGTGGCGTAGCTTGGGTCGCTTGGCCGTTGCAGCATCCGTGACTGTTGCGGTGCTGGCAGGTGTGCGTCTGTACAACCAGGATGAGATCGCCGGCGTCGAATTGGCCCAGCAATCCACTCAACCGGGTCTGACCGTTCCTCAAGTCAAGGGCCCAGCCGTTTTGGCAGGCTACAATGAGAGTTCGCAAGCCACAGGCCCGATGGCCAATGGTGTCTTGCAAGGTCAGCCAGGCTGGCACGATCAGCGTCTGCCGGGTTATCTGCGTCAACATGCTCAACAAGCTGCACTCAAAGGTACTGAAAGTGCCCTGCCTTATGCTCGTGCAGCGAGCCAGGAAACCCGTTAAGGAGGATCATGCGCGCCATACCTCTACTTACGCTTTTGCTCAGTGGCTGGTTCGTTGTTCCAGCCCATGCCGATGAGGCTCAAGACTGGTTGAACCGTCTGAGCCAGGCCGAGCAGCAGCAGAGCTTTCAAGGCACTTTCATTTACGAGCGTAACGGTAGTTTTTCTACCCACAACATCTGGCATCGTGTCCAGGATGGCAAAGTCCGCGAGCGTTTACTGCAGCTCGACGGCTCGGCCCAGGAAGTCGTACGCATTGATGGACGTACTCAATGCGTGAGCGGCAGCCTGGTGGCAGGGCTGGAGGACACCCCCGACGCGTCCGCTCGAGCACTTGACCCACAAAAGCTGAAGAATTGGTACGACCTTGCCGTCATCGGCAAGTCGCGCGTGGCCGGGCGCGCGGCGGTGATTGTTTCGCTGACGCCCCGTGACCAGCATCGTTACGGTTTTGAATTGCACCTGGATCGGGAAACCGGTCTGCCGCTCAAATCCTTGCTACTCAATGAAAAAGGCCAGTTGCTGGAGCGCTTCCAGTTTACCCGCCTGGACACCGCCGACGTGCCGGGCGACCAGGACCTGCAGGCCAGTGACGAGTGCAAGACCGTGGCGCTGGACAGTAACAAGGCCACGGCCGCGAAGACCGCCCAGGCCTGGCACTCCGATTGGTTACCGCCGGGCTTCGAGTTGACCAGCAGCAGCGCCCACAAGGATCCGCAGACCAAGGCTCAGGTTAGTAGCCTGATGTATGACGACGGCCTGGCGCGTTTCTCGGTGTTCCTCGAGCCGCTCAATGGCGAAGTAGTCACTGATACTCGAACCCAGCTTGGGCCCACCGTTGCCGTTTCACGGCGCTTGACCACCCCCGATGGTGAGATGATGGTGACCGTGGTGGGGGAAATTCCGATCGGCACCGCCGAACGGATCGCGCTGTCCATGCGCACCGCTCCATCGACGTCCAAGCAGTAAGTCGACCCAGTGCCGCTCATCGAACGACGGGTTGGTTGTGGAAAAGGTCAGTCATGGCTGGTTCCACAATCGAGATGTCGAAATGTTTGGTGAGCATTTCAGTTTGCAAAACTTCTTAAAATTTTCTATAGGTCAGAGCCCCTCGGCTCTGGCCTTGTATAGTTGTTCCCGGAACAAAAGTACCGATGGCGGTTGCCTGGTGTTTCTTGTTCCCTATCGCTTAACCATGCTCGTCGTAACGGGAGCCGTATGTCGATACCACGTTTAAAATCCTACCTGACTATTTTTGCCACCGTCTTGGTGCTGGGTCAGACAGTTGCCGCCCAGGCAGCCGAACTGCCGGACTTCACCCAACTGGTCGAGCAAGCCTCGCCAGCCGTGGTGAACATCAGTACCACGCAAAAATTGCCCGACCGCAAAGTGTCTAACCAGCAGATGCCTGACCTGGAAGGCTTGCCACCGATGCTGCGCGAGTTCTTCGAGCGCGGTATGCCGCCACAGCAGCGTTCCCCTGGCGGTGGCCGCCAGCGTGAAGCGCAATCCCTGGGTTCGGGCTTCATCATTTCCCCGGACGGCTACATCCTGACCAATAACCATGTGATCGCCGATGCCGACGAAATTCTCGTGCGCCTGGCTGATCGCAGTGAACTCAAGGCCAAGTTGATCGGCACCGACCCGCGTTCCGACGTGGCGCTGCTGAAAATCGAAGGCAAGGACCTGCCGGTGCTGAAACTGGGTAAATCCCAGGACCTCAAGGCCGGGCAATGGGTAGTCGCCATCGGTTCGCCGTTCGGCTTTGACCATACTGTGACCCAAGGCATCGTCAGCGCGATCGGCCGTAGCCTGCCGAACGAGAACTACGTACCGTTCATCCAGACCGACGTGCCGATCAACCCGGGCAACTCCGGTGGCCCGCTGTTCAACCTGGCGGGTGAAGTGGTGGGGATCAACTCCCAGATCTACACCCGTTCCGGTGGTTTCATGGGCGTCTCGTTCGCCATCCCGATCGATGTGGCAATGGATGTCTCCAACCAGCTCAAAAGCGGTGGCAAAGTCAGTCGTGGCTGGTTGGGTGTGGTGATCCAGGAAGTGAACAAGGATCTTGCCGAGTCCTTCGGCCTGGACAAGCCGGCCGGCGCGCTGGTGGCTCAGATCCAGGACGACGGTCCGGCAGCCAAGGGTGGTTTGCAGGTGGGTGATGTGATCTTGAGCATGAACGATCAGCCGATCGTCATGTCGGCAGACCTGCCGCACCTGGTGGGCGCACTCAAGGCCGGCGCCAAGGCAAACCTTGAAGTGATTCGCGACGGCAAGCGCAAAAACGTCGAGTTGACGGTTGGCGCGATTCCGGAAGAAGGCAAGGAGCTCGATGCACTGGCCAAAAACGGTGTCGAGCGCAGCAGTAATCGTCTGGGCGTGGCTGTGATTGAGCTCAGCGACGAGCAGAAGAAGGCGTTCGACCTCAAGGGCGGCGTGGTGATCAAGGAGGTCCAGGACGGTCCTGCTTCATTGATCGGCCTGCAGCCAGGCGATGTGATCACGCACCTGAACAATCAGGCGATCGTATCGGCCAAGGAGTTCACGGAGATCGCCAAGGCACTGCCGAAGAATCGTTCGGTGTCGATGCGGGTCCTGCGCCAGGGGCGCGCCAGCTTCATTACCTTCAAGCTGGCTGAATAACCCGGTTACTCGCAACAAAAAAACCGCCTCGATTGAGGCGGTTTTTTTGGTCTGGAGAATGTACCTCCAACCAGCAACGAGTCGACCATTGCCCGCGATGCACTCAGCAACAATACGATATTCGCTGGCAGTCAGCGTCCGCAGGGGCTGTTCGCGGGCAAGCCTTGCTCCTACGGATGGGCAGGCAAAAGAAAACCCCCGGCAAGTCCGGAGGACCTGGCGGGGGTTTTGGGTAAGCGCCGGGTGGCGCCTACGGGCTCAGCTTATTGGCAAGCTTCGCAATCCGGCTCGTCGATGGCGCAAGCCTTCGGCACTGGTGCAGGACCTGCTGGAGCTGCCAGGACCGAGTCGTCACCGTGGTTGCCGCCGCTGGAAACAGCGTTCAGCTTGCCGGTGTTGATGGTCGACTTCTCGGTGCTGGTCGCGGCCAGGGCACGGAGGTAGTAAGTGGTTTTCAGACCACGGTACCAGGCCATGCGGTAGGTCACGTCGAGCTTCTTGCCCGATGCGCCAGCGATGTACAGGTTCAGCGATTGGGCCTGGTCGATCCACTTCTGACGACGGCTGGCCGCGTCAACGATCCACTTGGTGTCCACTTCGAAGGCTGTCGCGTAGAGCTCTTTGAGTTCTTGCGGGATGCGCTCGATCTGTTGCACCGAACCGTCGTAGTACTTCAGGTCGTTGATCATGACCGAGTCCCACAGGCCACGAGCCTTGAGGTCGCGAACCAGGTACGGGTTGATCACGGTGAATTCGCCCGACAGGTTCGATTTCACATAGAGGTTCTGGTAGGTCGGTTCGATCGACTGCGATACGCCAGTGATGTTGGCGATGGTCGCGGTCGGTGCGATGGCCATGATGTTGGAGTTACGAATGCCTTTCTGTACACGGGCACGTACCGGTGCCCAGTCCAGGGATTCGTTCAGGTCAACGTCGATGTACTTCTGGCCACGGGCTTCGATCAGGATCTGTTGCGAGTCCAGTGGCAGGATGCCTTTGGACCACAGCGAACCCTGGAACGTCTCGTAGGCGCCACGCTCGTCGGCCAGGTCGCAGGAGGCCTGGATCGCGTAGTAGCTGACCGCTTCCATCGACTTGTCGGCAAATTCGACGGCAGCGTCGGAGCCGTAAGGGATGTGCTGCAGGTACAAGGCGTCCTGGAAACCCATGATGCCCAGGCCGACCGGACGGTGCTTGAAGTTGGAGTTCTGCGCTTGTGGCACCGAGTAGTAGTTGATGTCGATAACGTTATCGAGCATGCGTACGGCGGTGTTCACGGTGCGTTCCAGCTTGGCGGTGTCCAGCTTGCCGTTGACGATGTGGTTCGGCAGGTTGATCGAGCCCAGGTTGCAAACGGCGATCTCGTCCTTGTTGGTGGTCAAGGTGATCTCGGTGCACAGGTTCGAGCTATGGACCACGCCTACGTGCTGCTGCGGGCTGCGCAGGTTGCACGGGTCTTTGAAGGTCAGCCATGGGTGGCCGGTTTCAAACAGCATGGAGCGCATTTTGCGCCACAGGTCTTGGGCCTGGATGGTCTTGAACAGCTTGATCTTGCCCGGGTACTGGGACAGGGCTTCGTAGTACTCGTAGCGCTCTTCGAAGGCCTTGCCGGTCAGG
>NZ_JBIUWJ010000021.1:0-101362 GCF_044743405.1 Pseudomonas sp. NPDC087626 | reverse complement strand
AAGAGCCTTTTGCTTACTTTTGGGCTCCTCCAAAAGTGAGCCGCTGTAAAAGCGGAACCATAGGTGGCCGTTACCGCAAAAATGGATATGTACTCAGCCTAATCCAACACCCCAGAGGCCCGCCGGTAGTCCGCCATCGTTACCTGCCACCACAGCTCAGCGCATCGCCTTGTTAAGGATTTCCATCAAGTTCAGTTGGGTAAAAGGTTTGGCCAGACGCGGCAAGTGGGCGACGAAGCCGTCCAGGCGCTGGGCGAAGCCGGTGGCGAGAATGATCGGCATGTCAGGGTGCAGCTCGCGGATGGCTGCGGCCAGTTGTGCGCCATCCATCAGCGGCATGGCCATGTCGGTGATCACCAGGTCGATGTCGCTGCGTTTCTTGAACACCTGCAGGGCCTCGGTGCCCGACGTCACACAGATCACCCGATGCCCAAGGTCTTCGAGCAGCAACGAGGTGCTGGTCAACACCAGGCTGTCGTCATCCACCAGCAGGACACACAGGCGGGTAAACCCATCTTGCGCCGCGTCGGGTGCGCTGGACGCCTGGGCCACTGCGGTGACGGCCAGGGGTAACCACAACTGCGCGGTGGTACCCAGGCCCTGCTCGCTACCAAGAATCAGGCAACCGCCCAGTTGCTCCGCCAAGCCATGAACCATCGACAAGCCCAACCCGGTGCCCTTGCCCACACCCTTGGTGGTGAAAAAAGGTTCGGTGGCCTGGGCCAGGGTTTCGCTATCCATGCCGTGCCCGTTATCGCTGACCGACAGGCAGACATACCGCTGGCCCGTCAATTGGGCCGGGATCGGATGCCCCTTGAGCGAATCCACCGCGTTGATCAGGATGCGTCCCCCCAGTGGCATGGCATCGCGCGCGTTGGTCGCCAGGTTGAGGATCGCCAGCTCCAACTGGTTGACGTCGGCCTGCACGGGCGGCAAGTCGGGAGGTAAATCACAGTGGATGGTCACCAGGTGCCCGAGGGAGCTGCGCAGCAAGCCGGTGATGTTCTCCAGCAAATGGGGCAAGGCCACCGACTCTGCCTTGAGCTCCTGGCGCCGGGCAAAGGCTAGCATGCGCTGGGTCAGCGAGACTCCGCGCTGGGCGCCCAAGGCGGCGTTGTCCAGCAGTTGCAGGAGTTTGGGGTCTTCCCCGGCGCGCTTGCGTAGCAGTTCCAGGTTGCCGAGGATGACCGTCAGCAGGTTATTGAAGTCATGGGCGATACCGCCACTGAGTTGACCGATGGCCTGCAGCTTCTGCGACTGGAACAGCGCTTCGCGGGCTATCTCCAATTCCCGCTGGGCCTGGGTCGCTTCGCTGATGTCGCGGGTGATCTTGGCAAACCCCAGGATCGACCCGGTTTCACTGCGGATCGGGTCGATGATCACGTGGGCGAGAAAGCGCGTGCCGTCCTTGCGCATGCGCCAGCCCTGCTTTTCAAACCGCCCTTCGCGGGTCGCCACTTCCAGCGCCCGTTCGGGCTCGCCCGCGGTGCGGTCTTCGGCGGTATAGAACACTGAAAAATGCTGGCCGATGATTTCCTGCGGCAGGTAGCCCTTGATCCGCTGGGCGCCCATATTCCAGTTGCTGACCCGCCCGGTTGGGTCGAGCATGTAAATGGCGTAGTCGGTGACGCTCTGCACCAGCAGGCGAAACTGCTGTTCGCTCTGCTTGAGGGTTTCCTCGGCCGCCTTGCGCTCAGTCAGGTCGCGGGTGATTTTGGCAAATCCCAGCAGCTTGCCCTGGGGGTCGCGAATCGGGTCGATCACCACATGGGACCAGAAATGGCTGCCGTCCTTGCGAACCCGCCAGCCCTCGCCCTCGAAACGCCCTTGCTCGATGGCGGTGCGCAAGGCTCGTTGTGGCGTGCCGTCCTGGCGATCCCCCGGGGTGTAGAACCTGGAAAAGTGCGCACCGAGGATCTCGGCTTCATCATAACCCTTGATCCGCGCCGCGCCGGCGTTCCAGCTGACGACGATACCCTCGGGGTCGATCATGTAGATGGCGTAGTCCACCACCGCGTCAATCAACAAGCGCAGTCGGCCTTGCTCCAGTGGATCGCTGCGGGTACCCGGTTGTTCACTCATGGCGGCCTTCTCGTTTTTTTATCAGGCGCTGCCCGGATGTCGGCAGGTACTGCCGCACCCACTGTTGCACGCTGCATGGGTTGTTCTGGATCTGTTGATCATAGATGACATCGGCACCGGATAAAGCAGATTGAACTCCTTAAATGCCGATCTCTCACAATGCTATGAAGGCGGCGGTACTCGCCATCCAGCGCATTGGGTCAGCAGGGAGTAGTCAGCATGAACAGGTCGACAGCGCAGGACGGGAGGAGTTCGCTTGAGCAGATCCTCGAGGACTTTGGCCAGCGCGCCGCGCCGCTGGAACTTGATCGCCAGTTACCCGAGATCATGCGCCGCTGCCTGGTAGACGGCCAGGCCGACCTGCCGCTGCCCGGCCAGGGCCAGACCTTGCAACGCTGGCGCACCCTGGCACAGGTAGCGGGCAATGACCTGGCGCTGCTCAAGCTGTTCGAAGGCCACACCGATGCCAAGGCGATTCTTGCCGAACTGGATGCCCTGCACCTGGACAGCCCGGGCATCTGGGGCGTCTGGGCGGCCGAGCCGCCAACGGCCAGGGTGCGAATCGTCGGTCGCGAGCACGGGGCGGTGCAATTGAGCGGGACCAAAGCCTGGTGCTCCGGAGCCCTGCAGATCGACCATGCCTTGCTCACCGCCTGGGACGAAGACGACCGTGCGCAACTGGTGGCGCTGGCACTCAGCCAAGGCGCTCTGCGCATCGACAGTGACGACTGGCAGGCCCGCGGGATGGCGACGACCGCCAGCGTCAGTGTCCACCTCGACGGCGCCCGCGCCCACTGCGTGGGGGACAGCGGTGCGTATGTGCAGCGTTGCGGTTTCTGGCATGGCGGTGCCGGCATTGCCGCCTGCTGGTACGGCGCCGCGCGGACCCTGGCCGAGGTCCTGCACCACGCCTGCGCCGGACCGCGCAACGATCCCCACGCGCAAGCACACCTGGGAGCCGTCGACGCTGCGCTCGCCAGCGCGGCGTCCGGTTTGCGCGAGTGCGCCGCGTGGATCGATGCTCAGCCCCAGGCCGATGCGGAATTTACCGTGCGTCGGACCCGCGCCCTGGTGGAAGCGGCAGTAGCCCAGGTGCAATGGCACGTCGGACGAGCACTGGGCGCCACGCCCTTTTGCCGCGATCCGCGCTTCGCCCGGTTGAGCGCTGACCTGCCGGTATTTATCCGGCAGAGCCATGCCGAGCGCGACCTGGCTGAACTCGGCCGGCAACTGCACGGACGTGATCCGCGGGGCTGGTGCCTATGAGCCAGGACCCAGACCCACTGATTCAAGGCGCGGGTACCTCGCTGGCCCAGTGGCAGGCATCCCGCGCCTTGCAAGCCGTACCGTCATTGCCCCGAGAGCTGATCCTGCCCTTGGGCCGGCGCTTGGTGGTGGTCGCCCCGCACCCGGATGACGAGGTGCTGATGTGCGGCGGACTGTTGGCCAGCCTGGCCAGCGACGCCACCTGCATGCTGATGATTTCCGTGACCGATGGGGAAGGCAGCCACCCGGGGTCCAGCCTCTGGCCCGCCGAGCGCCTCGGCGCCGAGCGGCCTCGGGAAAGTGCCCGGGCCTTGGCGCACCTGGGCCTGGATGCGCAACGACTTGACTGGTTGCGCCTGGGGTTCGCCGACTCCGCGGTAGGCGAAAGCGAAACGCAGCTGGTGCAGCAACTCTGCGCGCTGATTCGCCCGGACGACCAGGTGCTCACCACCTGGCGCCATGACGGCCACTGTGATCACGAAGCCGTGGGCCGCGCCTGTGCCAGTGCCTGCCGTACGCGCCAGGCCCATCTGCTGGAAGTGCCCGTCTGGGCCTGGCACTGGGCAGAACCGGAGGATCACCGCCTGCCGTGGTTGCGCGCCCGCAAACTGCTGGTCGCGCCGCGTTTCCTGGTGCGCAAGCGCCGGGCAATTGCTGCGCACCAGAGCCAGCTGTTGGCCGACCCGAGTACCGGCCAGCCAGCCATTCTCCCCCCGGCAGTGCTGGAACGCCTGCTGCAACCCTTTGAACTGGTGTTTCTATGAGCCTGTCGGCGATCTACTTCGAACAGCTGTTCAGTGCCAATCCGGACCCATGGGCGTTCCGCAGCCGCTGGTACGAAAAACGCAAACGGGCACTGACCCTAGCCTTGTTACCTCGCCAACGCTATGGGCGGGTCTTCGAGCCGGCCTGTGCCAATGGCGAGTTGAGCCTGGGCCTGGCCGAACGCGGCGACCGTCTGTTGTGCATGGACCTCAGTCACACCGCCGTGGCCCTGGCCGCCGAACGCCTGGCTGGGTATCCCGAGGTGCAGGTGGTGCAAGGTCGGTTGCCTGAAGAGTGGCCCGAAGGCCAGTTCGACCTGATTGTGCTCAGTGAACTGGGCTATTACCTGGACAGTAACGACTGGCGCCAGGTGATCGACCAGGCCCGCGCGAGCCTCAGTCCCCAAGGGGCGGTCCTGGCCTGCCACTGGCTGCAACCCATTGCCGGCTGCCCGCAAACCGGGGCGCAGGTCCACGCCATGCTCGATGCCCATCTGCATTTACCGCGTGCCGTGCGCCACGAGGAACCCGATTTCATCCTCGAGCTCTGGTGCCGAGGCCCCTACCGTCCTGACCTCGAAGAACCCACCCAATGATCGGCGTCGTCGTCCCGGCTCACAATGAACAGGCCCTGCTCAAACGCTGCCTCGACGCCCTCGCTTGCGCCGCGCACGACGTCGAACGCACTGGAGAAGCAGTGGCGATCCTGGTGGTACTGGATGCCTGCACCGACCGCTCGTTAGCCATCGCCCAGGCCAGTGGCGTGCAGACCCTGGTGATTGACGAAGGTAACGTCGGGTGTGCCCGCCGGGCCGGCGCCGCCTACATGCTCGACCAGGGCGCGCGCTGGCTGGCCTGTACCGATGCCGACAGCCGGGTGCCCCGCAACTGGCTGCGCCAGCAGTTGGCATTCAAGGCCGATGCAGTGTGTGGCACGGTCAGCATCGATGACTGGCACCCCGACCATTGCCCGGCGGTACGCCAGCGCTACCAGGCGCTGTATCAATCCCGGGAAGGCCACCGACATGTGCA
This sequence comes from Pseudomonas sp. NPDC087626, assembly GCF_044743405.1. Lineage (NCBI taxonomy): Bacteria > Pseudomonadati > Pseudomonadota > Gammaproteobacteria > Pseudomonadales > Pseudomonadaceae > Pseudomonas > Pseudomonas sp. NPDC087626. The sequence goes on along the minus strand of NZ_JBIUWJ010000021.1, from coordinate 96,218 downwards.
CGGCGCCAACCTGGGGGTGTGCGCGCAAGCCTATCAGCGCGTCGGCGGATTCCGTCCGCTGCCGGCGCATGAGGACGTCTGCCTGGTGGAGGATTTGCAACGCAGCGGTGCCAGCATCGTCTGGACTGCCCTCAACCGCGTGCGCACCAGCAGCCGCCTGGACTCCCGTGCGCAAGGCGGCTTCGGTGATTATCTGAAGTCGCTGGCGGGCGACGGCTGAGCTTCAGCGCCGCCGCACCACCCGCACGCGGCCGCTGTTGCCACCGCCGCAGAAGAACTGCTCGGCGCCATCAGACTCCAGGCCCGAGACTCCGACCCCGGCGGGCATGTTGAGGGTCTCCAGCACTTCGCCGCTCTGCGGGTCGATCCGCCGCAATTCGCTCTCCTCGCCCTCCCAGGTACCGTGCCAGAACTCACCGTCGACCCAGGTCACGCCCGTGACAAAGCGGTTCGATTGCAGGGTCCGCAGGATTTCCCCCGAAGCGGGGTCGATCTGATGGATCTGCCGGTCCTGGTACTCACCGACCCACAGCGACCCTTCGGCCCAGGTCAGCCCCGAGTCACTGCCACCGGGTGCCGGGATGCTGCCCAGTACCCGTCCGCTGGCAGGGTCGATTTTGTGGATCTGGTTCCCGGCAATCTGGTACAGGTGCTGGCCGTCGAAAGCGGTGCCGGCATCGGCGGCCATCGCGAACGTATCCAGCGCCTTGCCACTGTCCGGGTCGAAGGCGATCAGCCCCAGGTTGTTGGCGAACCACACGCGCTCACCGTCCCAGGTGACGCCGTGCACGCTGTCGACCCCGGGAAAAGGCCCGTACTCACGCACTATGCTTGCGGCTGACTGTTTCATCGCGACATCCTCGTAGTGGTTGTGAGCCTTGAGCCTAATCACCGGACCAGGGCAGCGGGAGTAACAATGTGGTCGCGAATCGCGGAATCGGTGGGCGGGTCCAGCGCGCCGCCCGACCACGGCCGAACATTTGCGCCTTACCCTCAGCCGCCAGCGCCTCGAGGGCTCGCTGCACGCTGCGCTGGCTAACGCCCAACGCCAGGGCCAGGGCCGAGCTCGACCAACACTCACCGTCCATCAACAGCGCCAGCACCTCGCTGTGGGACGCTTCGATGGGCCATGCCAGGACCGCCAGCGTGCCCGATGCAGGCAGCACCAGGGCATAACCGCCCGGGGTTGCAGTGACCTGGGCCAGTGGCCGCAACATCGCGCGCAAGCGACCGATTTCCACCCGCAGACGGACCCGCTGGGAGTCATCGCTGAGTTTCAGGCGAAACACCCGAGCGATCAGCGTAGCCCTGGGAACCGCCTGCGGCCAGGCTTCGCCAAGCACGGTCAGCAGCGCCATCAGCACCGGGCGGCCCGCCAGGGAAATCCGCGCATCACGCTGCTGGACCTGATAACGACGCGCGTCGAGCACCAGTGCCCCGGACCCTAGCAGCGCCTGGACGGCCTCCAGGTCCAACAGTCGTTCTGCGCCCTGGCAGGTCAATCGCGCCGCCGGGGCCTGGAGTACCTGCCAGGCGCTTGCCACTTCGGCACCAAGCGCCGGGATTGCGGCCAACCGTGCGGCCTGTTCGGCGGCGGCCAAGGCCAGGCGCGCCGCCGGGGCATCCAGGCGGCGGATCGCCAAACCCGCGACAATCAGCCCATGGATCGCCCGCAACCCCGGTGGCAGCGTGCCCGGCTGCAGTGCCGCGAGTTGGCCCTCGGCCACGTCGAGTTGGCCAATCAGCAGCAGCCGGCGAATCTGCAAGTAGCGGGCATGGGCGGCATTGATCCGGTCACCGTGCCGTTGCAGGCACTCGCACGCCGCCTCCAGGGCCGGTTGCGGCCAGCCGAGGTCCCGCGCGGCAAAGGCAATTTCCGCCTCAGCCACCACGCAGCGCGCCCGCGCCACCCGTTCGTTCGGGTCAAAGTCATGGCTGGCCCGGCGCAGCAAGGCCTTCGCCCGGGCAAAGTCGCCCAACTGCGCCATGGCAATCCCGCGCAGGGCCAGCGCCGGCGGATCGTCGCGCAAGGCGACGTGCTTGAGTGTCCCCAGCGGGTCGCCCACCGCCAGTGCCCGGGCAGCGGCCGTGATCAGCGAATCCATGTCAACCGCTCCCACGCTTGCTCTCTTGCCGTGCAGTCTATCTCAGCGGCCACCGGCCCTGCGGTAGGCCGTGCCGGTGGCAAGTTTTGCCCACTGACTTACACTGATAGACCCATAACGCGGATCATGGCGCTCACCGTTGCCCGGGCAGTACCTGATGATCTGAGTGAAGCCAGCATGAAAACGCTCACGACCCTGTGCACCACCCTCCTCGCCACCGGCGCCTGCGCGGTGAGCAGCGAACGTACCTGGGCAGACTCCCTGTACAAAACCAGTTTCGAGTGTGCCCAGGCCAGCCTGATGGTGGAAAAGCTGATCTGCCGCGATCCGCAACTGGCCCGCATGGACCTCGAACTGTACCGGCTGTATCGCCTGGCCCTCACCGATGAGCGCTCGGTGCCGCGCCCGGACAAGGTCATGACCGACCAACGCTACTGGACCCTGGATCGCAATCAGTGCGCCTCCACCGCCGAGCCCAAGGCCTGTATCCGCCAAGCCTATGCCGAGCGGGCCCACCAGTTGCGCCAGGGCTCCGCCATCGTCAGGACCAAAGACCCCAGCCGGCTGACCGATGGCCCGCTGGCGTTTCATTGCAACGGGCTTGACGCGCTGGTGGCCGCCACCTACTTCAAGGCCGGCCCGGACGTGCTCTACCTGCGCTGGGCCACGACCTCTATCACCCTCTCCCAGGTGCCGAGTGACTCGGGGGAGCGCTACAGTGGCCAGGACGCGCGCGGTTCCTACAGTTTTTCCCAGAACGGCAACCAGGCGCTGCTGCAACGCCCGGCCAGCGCACCCTTGAGTTGCACCCTCGAACCCACTGGATAAGCGGGAGGACGTCATGCGCCAGATAGTCGGTAAAGAACCCTGGTGGGCTGAGCCACCCCGGCAAGGGCAGGACGAGTCAGAGCTGGAATGGGGCTGGCTGGTGACTTACAACGAAGGCGAACCACGGTTCGAGTTCGTCAAGCAACGGCCTTCGCAAGAGGAGATCCGTAACCGCAAGAGTTGCCGGATCAGTCCTCACGAATGAACACCCCGGGCCCGACACGCTAGACGTCGACAATCCGCTGGAAACCGCCGAACACCATGCGTTGGCCATCGAATGGCATCTGGTTGCCCGGCTCATGCACGCGCGGGTCGGCCATGAAGCGGGCCATGCCGGCGTCGCGCGTTTGGCGATCGGGCCACAGAATCCAGGAAAACACCACGGTTTCGCCCTCCTCAAGCTTCACCGCCAGGGGAAACGACGTCAGCTTGCCCTCGGGCACATCGTCGCCCCAGCACTCACTCACGTTCAGTGCACCAAACTCCTTGAAGATCTGCGCCATGGTCTCGGCATGGTGGCGGAACGCCTCGCGTTTGGCCGTGGGCACAGCGGCTAGAAAACCATCGACATAGGACATGCTCGGACTCCTGTTGCACATTGGCTGATGGAAAGACTCATGCACTAGTCGACTGGCCCGACCAACGATCGACAGTCCCCGGGACTGTACTGACCAACGGTCACGCACAAGGGTGCGTCCGGCCAACTGACGCCAATGATTTACATCCGTTATTACTTGCTTCCTGGCTAAAGCGAATTTTTCACATTGGTTTCACTCGCCTGCCACCTGCCGACTCCTACAGTGCGCGACATCATTTGTCCTGCGAGCGCCTTGCACGCGCAACGTCAGGATCATTTCAGTGGTGTATCTACGCTCTACAGGTGAACGCTGTGGTTATGTCCCCAACACCGAAGTTATCCGGTGAAAGCTTGATTAAACAGCCGATGCGCAAGTTGGCCCTTGTCATCTTGACCCTGCTGGTAGCGGCACTGGTAATGGGGTTCGTTGCCTGGCCGGCATCACCGATGTTCCTGGCGCAAGGGAATCAGCTGCAAAAGGCCAGTGTGTTGCAACGCTGGCAGGCCGGGGAAATCGTGGTGCTGGTACGCCATGCCGAACGCTGTGACCAGTCGAGCAACCCCTGCCTGGGCCCTGCCGACGGCATCACCGAAGTCGGCAGGGACGCGGCCCGGCAAGTGGGCCAGGCCCTGGATACCCTGGGGCTTGCGCACACCGACCTGCTCACCAGCCCGGCCACCCGCACGGTGCAAACCGCGCACTACCTCTCGGCCCACGTGGTACCTCAACAGGAATGGCTGGCAGCCTGCGGCGCGACCATGGGTGCCGAGGTGCTGGCGCACAAGACCGCGCAGCGCAATCTGGTGCTGGTCACCCACAGTGGCTGCATCAGCGATTTTGAAGCCCAGAACGGCTTCAAGAACGCCCGCAAAGCCGAGTACACCAGCGCCTTGTTTGCGGGAGTCGGGCCGGATGGCAAGTTGCAGGTACTCGGCACGGTGAATGATTCTGATTGGCCGAGCGTACTGAATAACCAAGTTGCAGAGAAATAGCCTGCGGAACCTGGGCGACAAAGGCGTGCAACCCGACTCTACAAATCACTTCAATAATCAGCTATATCCTATTGTTTAATAAGTCTTTTATCACAAATCAAAACGATCTACAGCGCGCCGCCGCTCATTGTCGTCGCGCACATCGTAATTGGCGGTGGTCTGGATGTTGCTGTGGTGCGCCAGCTTCTGCGCGATCGACAGGTCGTGTTCCTCGATCACCCGGGTGATGAATGAACGGCGGAAATCGTGGGGCATGATCTTCACGCCCACCTGGGTGCCGCGTTGCCGGGCAATGTAGTAGATCGCATGCTTGGTTATCCGCTCACGGGTGATGTGGCTGCCACGGCGAATGCGATTGAACAGGAAGCCATCGTCCGCCTGCCCCTCTTCGAGAAACGAACGCCGCAGCTCGAGCCAGGCCTCGAGCTTGGCAAAGGCCCAACTCGGCGCGTACTTGATCAATTGCTTGTTACCCTTGCCCGTGACCTGCAGGCTGCGTTCGGCAAAATCGACCTGCGCCAGGTCGAGGTTGACCGACTCCGACTTGCGCATGCCCGAACCGTACAGAATCCCAATGATCGCTGCATCGCGCAGGCCCTGGGGCCGGGGGTCGGCGGCGCACACCGCCATCAGGTCGTGGATCAGGGTGCGCTTGAGGTTGCGGCCCTGGGACAGGCGTGTGCCGGCGATGCCTTTGACCGAGCGGATTTTCAGCAGGTGCTCATGGCTGATCAGGCTCATGCGCCAGGCTTCGTTCATCACCCCCCGTATCGCGTTGACGTACAGGGATGAGGTGTTGGGCGCGTAGCCGTCGCTGCGCAACGCCGCCACCAGCGCGATCACATCCTCGGGCTGCAACTGGTGCCAGGGAATATCTTCCATGTTCAACTCATCAAAACCCAGGCGGTCGGCCGCATCCTGCAAGACATAGCGCAGGGTCAACTGGCTGGAGGGTGCCAGGCGCGCCAGGTACAGCGTCAGTGGATTGGGGCGTTGCACGGCGTGCGTCGGTGTGTCTGCGGTATCGGGTAAATCGAACAAACTGAAAGGACCTTTAATGAAAAGTGCTCAACAGAGACGGTTCATCTGTTGAAGTCTATTAATAGTCGAATGGGTTATTGAGGCTGGGTCTGACAGGCTAAACCCGTAGGAAGTTTCCGATAACCCCCCTATCCTTCGCGATACCCTGAACAGTTGCTGTAAACGTCTACGTTAAAGGATCCAGACACAGATTTTTCATGTCACTTTCACATTTTCACGCTTACTCTCAGGGCATCCGAATCAGGTTCTGCCGGAGCCCACGCTGCCGATCCCAAGGGAAAAAGTCAATTCAAGCGCTTTTTCATAATTGTCGGCTAACCGTTTGATATGGATTATTTTTCTTGAGTTACCCTGTGACAAATTTATTCATTTGAACCGAGCTCCGCGGAACTCGACACCCCGGTGTTCGATCCCATTGTTCCCTGACATGACTACCAATGACGTCGAACCCGTAGTGGGCGCCATTGCACAGACCCTGGACCCAAGCCTTTGAAGCCTTATCCAATCCATTGCGTGTCGATCGTTATCCCGGTCTACAACGAAGAAGAAAGCCTGCCCGAGTTGTTGCGCCGCACTGAAGGGGCTTGCCGCCAACTCAAACAGGACTATGAAATCGTCCTGGTCGACGACGGCAGCCGCGACAACTCTGCACAACTGCTCGAAGAGGCCGCCGCCCGCGACGGCAGCAAGGTAGTGGCGGTAATCCTCAACCGCAACTATGGGCAGCATGCGGCGATCATGGCCGGTTTCGAACAGTGCAAGGGCGATGTGGTGATTACCCTCGACGCCGACCTGCAGAATCCGCCGGAAGAAATCCCGCGCCTGGTGGCCCAGGCCGAGCTGGGCTACGACGTGGTGGCCACGGTACGCAACAATCGCCAGGACTCGGCCTTGCGCCGCTACCCGTCGAAGTTGATCAACCTTGCGGTCAAGCGCTCCACCGGGGTCGCCATGAGTGACTACGGCTGCATGTTGCGGGCCTATCGACGCACCGTGGTCAACGCGATGCTGGCCTGCCGCGAGCGCAGCACCTTCATACCGATCCTGGCCAACAGCTTTGCCCGCCACACCACCGAGATCCTGGTGCAGCACGCCGAGCGCGAGCATGGCGAGTCCAAGTACAGCACCATGCGCCTGATCAACCTGATGTTCGACCTGATCACGTGCATGACCACCACCCCGCTGCGCCTGCTGAGCATCATCGGCTTCAGCATGGCGGCGCTGGGCATGCTCTTCGCCCTGGCCCTGATTGTGTTGCGCCTGGCCTTTGGTGCCGGCTGGGCCGGTGACGGCATGTTCGTGCTGTTCGCCATCCTGTTCGTGTTCACCGGCGGCCAGTTCATCGGCATGGGCCTGTTGGGCGAGTACCTGGGGCGGATGTACGGTGATGTACGGGCGCGACCACGGTTCTTCATCGAAAAAGTCCTGCGCAACCAACCCGCCACGCCGGCTCCCGCTGTCACTGTCGACGGTTTGACTTCCACTTCTACTGATCAGGTTTCGCCATGAGTTCAAACGCTGTTGTTTTTGCCTATCACGACATTGGTTGCGCCGGCATCGAAGCCCTGCTCGCAGCGGGGATTCGGATCAGCACGGTGTTTACCCATGCCGACGATCCCAAGGAAAACACCTTCTATGGCTCGGTCGCGCAACTGTGCGCACGCAAGGGCATCACCGTGCATGCGCCGGAAGACGTCAACCATCCACTGTGGATCGAGCGCATCGCCAAGCTCAACCCCGACTACCTGTTCTCCTTCTATTACCGCAACCTGTTGAGCGAGCCGCTGCTGGCAACCGCGCGCCAGGGCGCGTTCAACCTGCATGGTTCGTTGCTGCCGGCCTACCGTGGCCGCGCCCCGGCCAACTGGGTGCTGGTCAAGGGCGAAACCCAGACCGGCGTCAGCCTGCACCGCATGGTCAAGCGCGCCGACGCCGGTGCCATCGTCGCCCAACAAGCGGTCGCCATCGAACGCAGCGACACCGCGCTGAGCCTGCACGGCAAGCTGCGTGAAGCCGCCGCCAGCCTGCTACGTGACACCTTGCCCCTGCTGATCCAGGGCAAAACCAGCGAAACCGCCCAGGACGAATCCCGCGCTACGGTGTTCGGGCGCCGTACCGCTGCGGACGGCAAACTGCTGTGGCAGCAACCGGCCGAGCAACTGTTCAACCTGGTGCGCGCTGTAACCCAGCCCTACCCTGGCGCCTTCTGTGCCGTCGGCGAGCACAAGCTGATCGTCTGGACTGCCGAGGTGGTCAAGGGCAATGAAGGCCTGGCCCCTGGACGCGTGATCAGCGTCGATCCGTTGCGCATTGCCTGCGGTGAAGACTCGCTGCTGATCGCCTCCGGCCAGCGCAACGACAACGGCCTGTTCCTCAGTGGCCCGCAACTGGCCGACGAACTGGGCCTGGTCGAGGGTTCCGTGCTGCGCGGCGCTGAATCGGGGCGCAGCCCTCGGCGCACCCGGGTACTGATCCTGGGCGTCAACGGCTTCATTGGCAATCACCTGTCCGAGCGCCTGTTGCGCGACGACCAGTACGAAGTCTATGGCCTGGACATCGGCTCCGACGCCATCGAGCGCTTGCGCAGCCACCCCAATTTCCACTACGTCGAAGGCGATATCAGCATTCACTCCGAGTGGATCGAGTACCACATCAAGAAATGCGACGTGGTCTTGCCGCTGGTGGCCATCGCCACCCCCATCGAGTACACCCGCAACCCGCTGCGGGTGTTTGAACTGGACTTCGAAGAGAACCTCAAGCTGGTTCGCTACTGCGTCAAGTACAACAAGCGCGTGATCTTCCCGTCGACTTCGGAAGTCTATGGCATGTGCCAGGACCAGAACTTCGACGAAGACACCTCTAACCTGGTCGTCGGCCCGATCAACAAGCAGCGCTGGATCTACTCGGTATCCAAGCAACTGCTGGACCGGGTGATCTGGGCCTACGGCCAGCAAGGCCTGGATTTCACCCTGTTCCGCCCGTTCAACTGGATGGGCCCGCGTCTGGACCGCCTGGACTCCGCGCGGATCGGCAGCTCCCGGGCCATCACCCAACTGATCCTCAACCTGGTGGAAGGCACGCCGATCCGCCTGTTCGACGGCGGCGAGCAGAAACGCTGTTTCACCGACATCGCCGACGGCATCGAAGCCCTGGCGCGGATCATCGACAACCGCAATGGCGCCTGCACCGGCCAGATCATCAACATCGGCAACCCGGATAACGAGGCCAGCATCCGCCAACTGGGCGAGGAACTGCTGCGCCAGTTCGAGGCGCATCCACTGCGCGACAATTTCCCGCCGTTCGCCGGTTTCCGCGAGGTCGAGAGCAAGGCGTTCTACGGCAACGGCTACCAGGACGTGTCGCACCGCAAGCCGAGCATCAAGAACGCCAAGCGCCTGCTGGACTGGACCCCGACCGTGCACATGCGCGAAACCATCGGCAACACGCTGGACTTCTTCCTGCGTGAAGCCATGCTCGAAATCGCGGACCAGCGTTGATGCAGGCGGGCCTTCGAATCGATGTCGATACGTACCGGGGCACCCGCGAAGGCGTGCCTCGGTTGTTGGACATGCTCGATGAGGCGCAGGTCAAGGCGACGTTTTTCTTCAGCGTTGGCCCGGACAACATGGGGCGCCACCTGTGGCGCCTGATCCGCCCGCAGTTCCTCTGGAAAATGTTGCGCTCCAATGCCGCCGGCCTGTACGGCTGGGACATTCTGCTGGCGGGGACCGCCTGGCCTGGCAAGCCCATCGGCCGCGATCTCGGGCACCTGATGCGCCGGGCCGCGGCCGCCGGCCATGAAATTGGCCTGCATGCCTGGGACCACCACGGCTGGCAGGCCAACGCCGGGCGCTGGAGCGATGCGCAGTTGAGCGAGCAGATCCGCCGAGGCGTCGACTGTCTCAGCGATATTCTCGGCCAAACCGTGGACTGTTCGGCTGCCGCCGGTTGGCGCGCCGATGAGCGGGTGATCGGCGCCAAGCAAGCTTTTGCTTTTCGCTACAACAGTGACTGCCGCGGGCACAGCCTGTTTCGTCCGCGCCTGGCCGACGGCAGTCTCGGTACCCCACAGATTCCGGTGGACTTGCCGACTTTCGACGAGGTGGTCGGCCCGCTGGTAGCCGCCGACGGGTTCAACCCATTCATTCTGGATCGATTCAGCCCCTCGCAGCTGAACGTCTACACCGTACACGCAGAGGTAGAAGGGATTCTGATGGCTGAGCATTTCCGTCAATTGCTGGTGCAGGCGCGCGCGCGCGACATCCGCTTCCAGCCCTTGGGCAACTTGCTTCCCGAGACGCTCGACAGCCTGCCTGCGGGCCGGGTCTTACGTGGCACGCTGGCCGGCCGTGAAGGTTGGCTGGGGGTGCAAGGCGCATGAGCAGACGCTGGATATTGCCTTTATTGCTGCTGGCTTTCGGTCTGTTTTACCTGCTGCCAATGACCTCCCACGGCCTGTGGATTCCCGATGAAACCCGCTACGCGCAGATCAGCCAGGAAATGCTCCTGACCGGAAACTGGGCCTCACCGCACTTCATGGGCATCCGCTATTTCGAAAAACCGGTGGCTGGCTACTGGATGATCGCCTTGGGCCAGGCGCTGTTTGGCGACAACCTGTTTGGTGTGCGCGTGGCCTCGGCCCTGAGCACCGGCCTGAGCATCGTGCTGACCTACCTGATTGCCCGGCGCCTGTGGAACGACCCGCGCAAGAGCCTGACCTGCGCCCTGCTCTACATGAGTTTGTGCGTGGTGGTCGGCCAGGGCGGCTATGCCAACCTCGATCCGCAATTCACCTTCTGGGTCAACCTGAGCCTGGTGGGGCTGTGGCTGGCCTTTGACAGCCAGACGCCACGTGCCCGCCTGGGCTACTGGGCGCTGACTGGACTGGCCTGCGGCATGGGTTTCATGACCAAGGGTTTCCTCGCCTGGTTGCTGCCGGTACTGATCGCCCTGCCCTATATGGCCTGGCAAAAGCGCCTGCGCGAACTGCTGACCTACGGCGGCGTGGCCGTGCTGGTCGCGGTGCTGGTGAGCCTGCCCTGGGCACTGGCGGTACATACCCAGGAGCCGGACTTCTGGAATTTCTTCTTCTGGCACGAACACATCCGCCGGTTTGCCGGTGCCGATGCACAACACGCGGAGCCCTGGTGGTACTACCTGCCGCTGCTGCTGGCGTTCAGCCTGCCATGGGTTGCGTTGTTGCCGGTCGCCATCCGCCAGGCCTGGCAAAATCGGCGCCAGGCCAGCATCGGCTTCCTGCTGTTGTGGCTGCTGCTACCACTGGCCTTCTTCAGTTTGGCCAAGGGCAAGTTGCCGAGCTACATCTTTCCCTGCCTGTTGCCGCTGGCGCTGTTGATGGGCCATGCCCTGGTGGATCGCCTGAGAAACCGCCAGACCCGGGTCATCCGTCTCAACGCTGCATTCAACCTGGCCCTGGGTGGCCTGGTCTTGCTGGCGCTGGTGTATTTCCAGATCAAGAAGCCGCTGTACAACAACGAACCCGAACACCTGGTGCTGGTTAGCGTTGCCGTGATCGGTTGGTTGCTGTGCAACACCCTGCAGGCCCTGCGCCCTTTGCAACTGTGGGCCGCCCCCGTGCTCGGCAGTTGGCTGTTCATCGCCCTGCTGCCGGCCGGCCTGCCGAACTCTGTGGTGTACAACAAGACCCCGGACCAGTTCATCAATGACCATCTGCAGGAGCTCAGCCAGAGCACCCGGCTGTTGAGCAACGACCTGGGCGCCGCCTCGGCCCTGGCCTGGCGCCTCAACCGCGCGGACGTGGCGCTGTACAACACCGTAGGCGAAGTGAAATATGGTCTGGCTTATCCTGACACCCTGCATCGCCGGGTGGACTTCCTCAAGGTCCCGCAATGGATGAGCGCAGCCCGCCAGCAAGGTCAGGTGGGCGTCGTCATGCGGATCAATGGCGAGGAGCATTACGAGATCGACATGTTGCCCCAGGACTTCAAGCGTTATGACCAAGGCAATCTGGTGATTCTGATTTTCCCCAAGAGTCAGCCATGAGCCTGATACTCGTAGGGCTCGCCTGCCTCCTGACGTGCCTGGGCCAGGTGGCGCAGAAGTACGCGGTGGAAAGCTGGCGCGACCGGCCTTCGGCGCTGCTCGACAAACTGCGTTCACCCTGGCTGTGGCTGGCGCTGGCGAGCCTGGGCCTGGGCCTGCTGGTGTGGTTGCTGGTGCTGCAACGGCTCGATGTCGGGGTGGCTTACCCGATGCTGAGCCTGAACTTTGTGCTGATCACCCTGGTGGCCCGCTTCGTGTTCCATGAAACGATCGACCGCCGGCACTGGATCGGCGTCGCCCTGGTGATCGCCGGGGTGATTCTGCTCGGGAGGCAGCTATGAGCGTGGGTCGTGGAATCGCTTTTGGCATGGCCAGCGTGGTGCTGGTAAGCACGGCCCAGTTGGGCATGCGCTGGAGCATGAGCCATCTGCCCCTGCCAGCGCAGTGGTGGACGGCCCTGCAGGACGGCACGGTCGACCCCTTCGCGGTGGCGGTGGTACTCAGCGCCATCCTTGCCTACGGGCTGTCGATGCTCTGCTGGCTGCTGGCCTTGCGTGATTTGCCCCTGGGTCGCGCCTATTCGCTGCTGAGTATCAGCTACGCCCTGGTCTACCTGCTGGCGGCGAGCCTACCGCTGTTTAACGAAGACTTCAGCCTGTCCCGCTCCCTGGGGGTGGCCCTGGTCATCCTCGGAGTCATCACCATCAATTCGCGCAGCAACCGTACTTCAGACCTCAGGAATGCCTCATGAAAATCAGTGTAATCGGGAGTGGCTACGTGGGCCTGGTGCAGGCTGCCGTGCTGGCCGAAGTGGGCCACGATGTGGTCTGCATGGACATCGATGAGAAAAAGATTGCGCTGCTGCAGCAGGGGCATGTGAGCATTTTTGAACCTGGGTTGGCCAGCCTGGTACGTGAAGGCCTGGAGTCTGGACGGCTGCATTTCAGCTGCGACGAAAAGCTCGCCATAGAGCACTGCCAGGTGCTGTTCATCGCCGTGGGCACGCCGTCCGACGACGACGGTGCGGCCGATCTGCGCCATGTGTTGTCAGTCGGCGATGCAGTGGCCCGCCACCGCCAGCAGCCGCTGATCCTCGCCGAGAAATCCACCGTGCCGGTGGGCACTGGCGACACCCTGCGCGCGCACATTGAGCGCCAGTTGTTGGCCGCCGGGCGCAGCTTGAAATTCGATATCGTCTCCAACCCCGAGTTTCTCAAGGAAGGCTCAGCGGTCGCTGACTGCCGGCGTCCCGACCGGATCATTGTCGGTTGCGACAGCGACGAAGTCCGCGAGGTGATGCGCGACCTGTATGCGCCGTTCAACCGCAACCACGACCGCATCCTGTTCATGGACCTGCGCAGCGCCGAACTGACCAAGTACGCCGCCAACTGCATGCTTGCGACCAAGATCAGCTTCATCAACCAGATCGCCGAATTGGCCGAACACCTGGGGGCCGACATCGAGTCGGTGCGCCTGGGCATCGGCGCCGACCAACGCATCGGCTATCACTTCATCTACCCCGGCTGTGGTTATGGCGGTTCATGTTTTCCCAAGGACATGCGGGCCTTGATTCACAGCGCCGAGCAAGCCAATTGCTCCAGCGACCTGCTGCAAGCCGTGGAAGCCATCAACGAACGGCAAAAACACAAGCTGTTCGAGCGGATCAAGGCGTTCTACAACGGCAACCTGGCCGGCAAGACCTTTGCCCTCTGGGGCCTGGCGTTCAAGCCCAATACCGACGACATGCGTGACGCCCCGAGTCGCGTCTTGATGGAGGCGTTGTGGGCCGCCGGCGCATCGGTCAGCGCATTCGACCCCGAAGCCATGCAGGAAACCCAGAAGCTGTACCCGAACGAGACCCGGCTGATGCTGATGGGCACGCCAGAGTCAGTCCTCAAGGACGCCGACGCGCTGATCATCTGCACCGAATGGCAGCAGTTCAAGGCCCCCGACTTCGAGTTGATCCAGCAGCGTCTCAAGGCGCCGGTGATTTTCGACGGACGCAACCTGTACGACGCAGAACGCCTGGCTCGCAATGGCTTCAAGTACTTCCCCATGGGGCGCGGCGAGTCCTGCCATCTGCCAATCCCGCAGCAGCAGTGGCCCGCTGCTGCCATCGCCTAGGCAGTGGGCATGACCTGTGTCTTGCGTCGAGCCCGAGTCGAGGATGCCGACGCCCTACCCGACATCGAGCGCTCGGCGGCCCGCCTGTTTGCCCAGGACCCCGACCTGGACTGGCTGGTCGACGCAGCGGTGATCTGTGGCCCAGAGCATCGCCAGCGCATCGCAACTTGCCCGGTGTGGGTGGTCGAGGCGGCGGATAGGTGCATCGTCGGTTTTCTCAGCGCCGCTGTGACGGGCGGCCAGTTGCATATCGAGGAACTGTCGGTTGATCGTGAAGCTCAGGGCCTGGGTTTGGGTCGGCAGTTGTTGCAGGCGGCGATCGAGCACGCCCGGGACCAGCGGCTGCTGGCAGTGACCCTGACCACCTTCCGTGAATTGCCTTGGAACGAGCTGTTTTATCGGCGCAGTGGTTTTGTCACCCTGGATGCACAGCAGATCGATCCCCGCCTGCAGCAACTGCTGGATGAGGAAGCGGCCCACGGCCTGCCCCGCCATCGGCGCTGTGCCATGCGCCTGGACTTGCGTCCTTAGCGACAAACCGGGGTGCAGGGCTGCGCGCGGGGTGATTTAACTTCAACATTAATGAACTTAAAGATCATTAATATGAATTTGTCAGGCTGCGAGTTGGCCGGCACACTGTGCCGGTTCCTCCCCCAAATGTTGGAACGCTTAAAGGGCTTGCTGGAGAACCAGCCAAGCCCTTCTTTTTGCCTGCCCTTTGCAATTGGACCGTCCTACCCATGTTCGCTCGCTGGATTCCCGCTGCCATCAACACCCGCCCTACCGAATGGAGCCGCGCTGCCATCGGCATGTCGCTGGGCACCCTGCTGAGTGTCTGGGCCTGTGCCCAGGTCTTCGGCATGCAGATTGCCCTGCACTTGATCGGCCCCCTGGGAGCGTCGGCAGTGCTGCTGTTTGCCGTGTCATCCGGTGCGCTGGCCCAGCCCTGGTCAATCATCGGTGGCTACCTGTGTGCCACCGTGATGGCGTTGCTGGTAGCTCACGTGCTGGGACGAACGCTGGTCAGTGCCTGCCTCGCGGCCGGCCTGGGCTTGATCCTGATGTGCTGGCTGCGTTGCCTGCACCCACCGGCCGGGGCCCTGGCGCTGCTGATGGTGCTGGCGGATCCGGCGACCATCGCCCTCGACTGGCAGGCACTGGCCCCGGTGATGCTGGGCGCATCGACCCTGCTGCTGAGCGCCCTGGGGTACAACAACCTGACGCGCATTCGTTACCCCAAGCGCCCTGCCGAACCGGTGCCAATGATCCCCGCCGACCACCCGCCCACCGACAGCCAGGCCATCAACGCCGAGGACCTGAAGGCGGCGCTGGCCGAGCTGGAGGCCTTCTTCGACGTCACCCCCGAAGACCTCGAACAGTTGATCCACGCCAGCGAGCGTCACGCCAAGCGTCGCAGCATCGGCCAGGTACTGAGCGGCCAAGGCTGATACAGCCCAGCGCTTGAGCGCTGATGCGTTTGTAGGAGCGAGCGCCCGCTTGCGGCTCGCTCCATCACAGAGCTCACATACAGCCACCAAAACCTGTAGGAGCGAGCCAGCTCGCGAGAAACCCGAGAGCGCCGCGTTGAATCAGGAGAGACGCGTCATCGTTGACGTCCATCGCGAACAAGGCTCGCTCCTACAGTGCTGGCGGGCGGCATTCCGGCGTTTGCCAAAGTGACCCGCCGTTGGGCGGATAAACCCACAAACCCAGGATCAAAAGACCACAACCTCAGGACGAGGTCTTGACCATCGCCAGTTCGGGGTGGCTGACCAGTTTGTCGATGTGCAACTCCGGGTCGTCAAACCAGACTTCGGTCAGGACCCGATAGTGCTCCATGTCGCGACAACGCATGCGCAGGCTGTAGTCGAAGGCGCCACTGATCAGTTGGCATTCCAGCACTTGCGGGCACGCCCTGACCTTGGCTTCGAAAGCCTTTTGCGCGGCGCGTCCACTCTGGTTCGACAGCGCCACCAGCACCAGCAATGACAGGCCAGGGGTCAGCTTTTTCTCGTCGAGAATCGCCCCATAGCCACGAATCACCCCCAGTTGTTCGAGCTTGCGCACCCGTTCAAGGCAGGGCCTGGGTGTCAGGTGCACGAGCTCGGAAAGCTTTTGATAAGTGATGCGCCCATCGTGGCGCAGCACCTCGATAATGGCCTGGTCGATACGATCAAGCACAATCGACAGATCGCGGATATCCGCCATGTACGTCTTGCCTCACTTCAACGACCCGAGAGAAATTACTGCAAACGCTCGCTCTGACCGGCCGGTCGGGACCAGTTGCAGTCCCCTGCTCCTCGAGCCCGTTCCACGTCAAAACGTTTATCCAGATTTTCAACGCTGAACTTGTACAGGAAACACCCCTGTCCGCGCACCCCTGTCGACCTGAAACCTCTGATGCAGACGGTTGCAAATCGATGAGCAGAATGCCCACAGACGTAACCTTCGAGGTGTCGTTCAGGGCTGCGCAAACAGCATGGTTATGCTGGCGTCGGCCGATTCACAGCCGATTCTGTCGTGAATGCCCTATTCAGTTAAAAATATCGCCGACGGCCATTTCGATATTACAAAAATGCACACCGAACCTGCATTCATCCGGGTTGTACACGGCAAATTTGCACTGTTACGATCGACGATCGCCCGCGCCTGGGCATTTCCATAAAGAACAATAAAAGCAGGGAGTTACCGATGACTGCTGAGGTTTTATCTACGCAGGTAAAGGCCATGGATGCCACGCGCAACGAAGTCCTGGCCGAGGTGCGCAACCATATTGGCCACCTGACCCTCAATCGCCCCGCCGGCCTCAATGCCCTGACCCTGGACATGGTCCGCACCCTGCACCGCCAACTCGAGGCCTGGGCCCGGGATTCGCAGGTGCATGCCGTGGTGCTGCGCGGCGCCGGGGAAAAAGCCTTCTGTGCTGGCGGCGACATCCGTTCGCTGTATGACAGCTACCAAGCCGGCGACACCCTGCACGAAGATTTTTTCGTTGAGGAGTACGCCCTCGACCTGGCTATTCACCAATACCGCAAACCGGTCCTGGCACTGATGGACGGTTTTGTCCTGGGCGGCGGCATGGGCCTGGTGCAAGGCGCCGACCTGCGGCTGGTCACCGAACGCAGCCGCCTGGCGATGCCGGAAGTCGGTATCGGTTATTTCCCGGATGTCGGCGGCAGTTATTTCCTGCCGCGCATCCCGGGCGAGCTGGGGATCTACCTGGGGGTCAGCGGGGTACAGATTCGCGCCGCCGATGCACTGTATTGCGGCCTGGCCGACTGGTACCTGGCAAGTGAGCAACTGAGCGAGCTGGACCAGCGCCTGGATAACCTGCAGTGGCACGATACGCCGCTCAAGGACCTGCAAGGGCTGTTGGCCCAACTGGCAGTGCAGCACCTGCCCGCCCCCCCGCTGCAAGCCCTGCGCCCAGCCATTGACCACTTTTTCGACCTGCCGGACGTGCCAAGCATCATCGAACAACTGCGCAGCGTGACCGTCGCCGACAGCCATCAGTGGGCCGTGGACACCGCCAACTTGCTGCAGACCCGCTCCCCGCTGGCGATGGCCGTGACCCTGGAAATGCTCCGCCGCGGCCGCGAACTGAGCCTGGAACGCTGCTTTGCCCTGGAACTGCACCTGGACCGTCAATGGTTCGCCCGTGGCGACCTGATCGAGGGAGTACGCGCCTTGCTGATCGATAAAGACAAGAATCCACGCTGGAACCCTGCCACCGTCCAGGCCCTGGACGCCAAGCACGTGGCCAGTTTCTTCACAGGCTTTGAGCAGAGCGGGAGCTGATTCTCATGCACGATATCGAACTGAGCGAAGAACAAGTGATGATCCGCGACATGGCCCGGGACTTTGCCCGCGGCGAGATCGCACCCCATGCCCAGGCTTGGGAAAAGGCTGGCTGGATCGACGACGCCCTGGTGGCGAAGATGGGTGAGCTAGGCCTGCTGGGCATGGTGGTGCCTGAGGAATGGGGCGGCACTTATGTCGACTACGTTGCCTATGCCCTGGCAGTGGAAGAGATTTCCGCCGGCGACGGTGCAACCGGCGCCTTGATGAGCATCCACAACTCGGTGGGTTGCGGGCCGGTGTTGAACTACGGCACCGAGGCACAAAAACAGACCTGGCTGGCGGACCTGGCCAGCGGCCAGACCATCGGTTGCTTCTGCCTGACCGAACCCCAAGCCGGTTCCGAGGCGCATAACCTGCGTACCCGCGCCGAACTGCGCGATGGCCAGTGGGTGATCAACGGCGCCAAGCAGTTTGTCAGCAACGGCAAGCGGGCCAAGCTGGCGATCGTGTTTGCGGTGACCGATCCGCAGCTGGGCAAGAAAGGCCTGTCGGCGTTCCTGGTGCCCACCGACAACCCCGGCTTCGTCGTTGACCGCAGCGAGCACAAGATGGGCATTCGGGCGTCCGACACCTGCGCAGTGACGCTCAACAACTGCGTCATCCCCGAAGCCAACCTGCTGGGTGAACGTGGCAAGGGCCTGGCGATTGCGCTGTCCAACCTCGAAGGTGGGCGCATCGGCATCGCTGCCCAGGCACTGGGCATTGCCCGCGCAGCCTTTGAAGCGGCCCTGGCCTACGCCCGCGACCGGGTGCAGTTCGACAAGCCGATCATTGAGCACCAGAGCATCGCCAACCTGCTGGCCGACATGCACACCCGGCTGAACGCCGCTCGCTTGTTGATCCTCCACGCAGCACGCCTGCGCAGCGCCGGCAAACCCTGCCTGTCGGAGGCCTCGCAAGCCAAGCTGTTTGCCTCGGAAATGGCCGAAAAAGTCTGCTCCTCGGCCATCCAGATTCATGGCGGTTATGGCTATCTGGAAGATTATCCGGTGGAGCGCTATTACCGTGATGCGCGGATCACCCAGATCTACGAAGGCTCGAGCGAGATTCAGCGGATGGTGATTGCGCGGGAATTGAAGAACTACCTGCTGTGAAACCCTGAACGCATCGCGGGCAAGCCGCAAGCGGGCACCCGCTTGCGGCTTGCCCGCGATGGGATCCGTCAGAACCCAGGATTACTTACCGACAAACTCCGGCGCACGCTTGGCGATAAACGCCGCCATGCCTTCTTTCTGGTCCTGGGTGGCGAACGCCGCGTGGAATACCCGGCGTTCAAAACGCACGCCTTCGGACAGGCTGACTTCGAAGGCGCGGTTCACGCTCTCCTTGGTCATCATGGCAATCGGCAGCGACTTGCTGGCGATCAGGGTCGCGACTTTCAACGCTTCATCCAGCAGCTCATCCGACGGCACGATGCGCGCCACGATGCCACAACGCTCGGCTTCCACCGCGTCGATCAGGCGACCGCTGAGGCACATTTCCATGGCCTTGGCCTTGCCCACCGCGCGGGTCAGGCGCTGGGTGCCACCCATGCCCGGCAGGACGCCGAGGTTGATTTCCGGCTGACCGAATTTGGCGTTGTCGCCAGCCAGGATGAAGTCGCACATCAACGCCAGCTCACAACCGCCACCCAGGGCAAAACCGTTGACGGCGGCGATGATCGGCTTGCGGCGGTTGGCCACCCGATCACTGTCGCTGAACAGGTCGTCCAGGTAGATCTGCGGGTAGGTCAGCTCGGCCATTTCCTTGATGTCGGCACCGGCGGCGAAGGCTTTCTTCGAACCGGTCAGGACGATGCAGCCGATCTGCGGGTCGGCTTCCAGGCCGTCCAGCGCATGGTTCAGTTCACTGACAATCTGCGCGTTGAGGGCGTTCAATGCCTGGGGGCGATTGAGGGTGATCAGGCCCACGCGGCCCTGGATTTCCAACAAAATCGTTTCGTAACTCATGCAAGGTTTCCTTGTTCAAAGATTGCGCGAAATGACCATGCGCTGGATATCGCTGGTGCCTTCGTAGATCTGGCACACCCGCACATCGCGGTAGATACGCTCCAGCGGGAAGTCGCTCAGATAACCGTAACCGCCGAGGGTTTGCAAGGCGGACGAACAGACCTTCTCGGCCATTTCCGAGGCAAACAGCTTGGCCATCGACGCTTCCACCAATGCGGTCTTGCCGCTGTCACGCAGGGCGGCGGCGTAGTGCACCATCTGCCGGGCGACGGCGATCTGCGTGGCCATGTCGGCCAGGCGGAAGGCCACGGCCTGATGCTCGATGATCGGCTTGCCGAAGCTTTCGCGCTCGCGGGCGTAATCACGGGCAGCTTCGAACGCGGCGCGCGCCATGCCCACCGACTGCGAGGCGATCCCGACCCGGCCGCCTTCGAGGTTGGCCAGGGCAATACGGTAGCCTTCGCCCTCCTCCCCCAACCGATTGGCCACGGGCACCTTGACGTCTTCGAACAGGATCTGGCAGGTGTCGGAGGCGTGCTGGCCGAGCTTGTCCTCGACCCGGGCAACCTTGTAGCCAGGCGAATCGGTGGGCACGATAAAGGCACTGATCCCACGCTTGCCGGCGTTGGGGTCGGTCACCGCAAACACAATCACCACCCCGGCGTTCTGCCCGGAGGTAATGAACTGTTTGCAGCCGTTGAGCACATAGTGGTCGCCATTGAGGCGGGCGCGGGTTTTCAGGCCACTGGCATCGGAGCCGGCCTGGGGTTCGGTCAAGGCAAAGGCGCCGAGCATCGCCCCGCTGGCCAGTGGCGTGAGGAAGCGCGCCTTCTGCTCGTCGGTGCCGTACTTGAGGATGGGTACACAGCCTACCGAGTTGTGCACGCTCATGATGGTCGAGCAGGAACCATCGCCGGCAGCGATTTCTTCCAGGGCCATGGCGTACGCCAGGTAACCGGTGTCGCAGCCGCCCCACTGTTCGGGAACCAGCATGCCGAAGAAACCCAGCTCGGCCATTTGCGCAATGGCTTCCTTGGGGAAACGGTGTTCGCGATCCCACTCGGCGGCGAACGGTTTCAAGCGTTCCTGGGCGAACTGCCGGGCCGCGTCGCTGATCTGTAGTTGTTCGTCATTGGGCAGCATAGGGAATCCTTAATCCAGGCATTCAACGGCCATGGCCGTGGCTTCGCCGCCGCCGATGCAGATGGCAGCCACACCCCGCTTCAGGCCTTTGCGACGCAGGGCCGAGAGCAGCGTGACCAGGATCCGCGCGCCCGAAGCACCAATCGGATGACCCAGGGCGCAGGCGCCTCCGTGCACGTTGACCTTGCTGTGGGGAATTTCCAGCTTGGTCATGGTGACCAGGCTGACCACCGCAAAGGCTTCGTTGATTTCGAACAGATCGACTTGATCCAGCGACCAGCCGGTTTTTTTCATCAGCTTCTTGATCGCGCCCACCGGAGCTACTGGAAACAATCCCGGAGTATCGGCAAACGCGGCGTGGCCATGAATCACCGCCAGTGGCTTGAGACCGCGTTTTTGCGCCTCGCTGCGACGCATCAGGACCAAGGCCGCGGCGCCATCGGAAATCGAGCTGGAGTTGGCAGCGGTCACTGTACCGCCCGCGCGGAACGCCGGTTTAAGGCTGGCGATCTTGTCCAGCTTGGCCTTGGGCGGTTGCTCGTCGTCGGTGATGGTCTTCTGCTCTTTGCCGACTGTGACCTGCAGCGGGACGATTTCGGCGGTGAAGCTGCCGTCCAGGATGGCCTGCTGGGCGCGGGTGGTCGACGCGATGGCGAAGGCGTCCTGGGCCTCGCGGCTGAAGCCGTGTTCCTGCGCGCAATCCTCGGCAAAGGTGCCCATCAGGCGGCCCTTGTCGTAGGCGTCTTCCAGGCCGTCGAGGAACATATGATCGATCACGCTGCCGTGGCCCATGCGGTAGCCGCTACGGGCGCGGTCCAGCAGGTACGGAGCGTTGGACATGCTTTCCATGCCGCCGGCCACCACCACCTCGGCACTGCCGGCCAACAACATGTCGTGGGCCAGGATCGCCGCCTCCATGCCCGAACCGCACATCTTGTTCAGGGTGGTGCAACGGGTCGACTTGTGCAGGCCGGCGCCCAATGCTGCCTGGCGTGCCGGGGCCTGGCCGAGACCGGCAGGCAGTACACAGCCGAACAACACTTCTTCCACGGCATCGCTGGCCAGGCCCGCGCGCTCGACCGCCGCACGAATGGCGGCGGCGCCCAGTTGTGGCGCAGTCAGGCTCTTGAGGTCACCCTGAAAACCGCCCATGGGGGTGCGGACAGCGCTGACAATGACAATCGGATCGTTGTGAGTGGTCATGTTCATGACTCCTTATTTAGCGGCCATGCGCAAGGCACCGTCGAGACGGATCACCTCACCGTTGAGCATGCTGTTTTCTATGATATGCCTGACCAGCGCCGCGTACTCGCAAGGTTTGCCCAGGCGTGGCGGGAATGGCACGCCGGCGGCCAGCGAGTCGCGAACTTCCTGGGTCATGCCGGCCATCATCGGGGTTTCGAAGATACCCGGGGCAATGGTCATCACACGGATGCCGAAGCGTGCCAGCTCACGGGCGGCCGGCAAGGTCAGGCTGGCAATCGCGCCTTTGGATGCGGCATAGGCGGCCTGGCCGATCTGGCCGTCGAAGGCGGCCGCCGAAGCGGTGTTGATGATCACTCCCCGCTCGCCGTCCGCGTCCGGGGTGGCCTGGGCAATCGCCTCGGCTGCCAGGCGCAGCATGTTGAAGCTGCCGATCAGGTTGACGTTGATCACCTGGCTGAAACTGCTCAGGGCGTGCGGACCGTTTTTGCCAAGGATCTTTTCGCCCCGCACGATCCCGGCACAATTGACCAGGCCGTTGAGCCCGCCAAACGCCGCAACCGTGGCCTGCACCGCAGCCTGTGCGGCGTCTTCGTTGCTGATGTCGGCGACCACGCTGTGGGCCCCGAGGCGCTCGGCCTGCGCCGCGACCGCCGCGGCGTTCATGTCCACCAGCATCACCTTGGCGCCAGCGGCGACCAGCAGTTCAGCGGTGGCCGCACCCAGCCCCGACGCACCGCCGGTGACGATAAAAACCTTGTTTTCGATCTGCATCGTTGTTTCCTTGAATTCAAGCCTTGTTGACCGCGGCCTCTTGAGCCTTGGCGATTTCCTGGTTGCGCAAGATAAAGCGCTGCAATTTGCCGCTTGGGGTTTTCGGCAAGTCGCTGACAAATTCGATTTCACGGGGATAGGAGTGCGCGGCCAGGCGCTTGCGCACATGTTGGCGCAACTCTTCGGCCAGTTCCGGCGACGCCAGGTACTGGCTAGCGAGCACGACGAAGGCCTTGACCAGTTCGGTGCGCTCCGGGTCGGGTTTGCCGACCACCGCCGCCTCGATCACCGCCGGGTGCTCGATCAGCGCGCTTTCAACGTCGAACGGACCGACCCGGTAACCCGAGGTGGTGATTACGTCATCGCTGCGACCGACGAAGCTGATGCTGCCGTCCGGGTTCAACTCGACCGTGTCGCCGCTCAGGTAGTAGTCGCCGACAAAGGCCTTGGTCGGCGCACCGTCGTAGCCGGGGAACCAGCACATCGGCGACTGGCTGCGATCGATCGCCAGGATCCCTGGCTGGCCGACGGACAATTCGTTGTAGTTGTCGTCCAGCACCACAATGCGGTGGCCGGGCGATGCAAAACCGGCAGCACCGACATGCACCGGATGCTCGAGGCCGTGGTGATTGCACAGGACCATGCCCAGCTCGGTCTGGCCATAATGGTCGTGGATCACTACGCCGAGGTTATCGGCAAACCAGCGGATCACTTCCGGGTTCAGCGGTTCGCCGGCGCTGCTGACGATACGCAGCTTGCCTTTGATGCTGCGGGCGAACTCGTCGCCGCCGGCAATCAGCAGGCGGTAGGCGGTAGGCGAGCCGGTGAGGTTGGTGATCCCGTACTTGTTGATCACCCGGCAAGTGCTTTCCAGGGTAAACGGGCCGTCGTAGAACGTGATCGGGTGCCCCATGCCCAACGGGCCGGCCACACCAAAGTAGATGCCATAGGCCCAACCGGGATCGGCGACGTTCCAGAAGGCATCTTCCGGGCGCAGGTCCACGGCGTCGCGGGTGTAGCTCTGGAAGGCGACAAGGGCCTTGAGCGGCACGTACAAGGCTTTCGACGGGCCAGTGGTGCCCGAGGTGAACATCAGCAGGAACGGGTCTTCACCGCTGAGCAACACCGGTTCGCACTGGTTGGAATGATTGGCCAGTTCCGCCCAGAAACTGAAGTCGCCGCGGACCAGGCCCTGGCCCTTGGCACCGGTGACCGTGACGATGGTCGGGCACTCGGGCACTTCGCTGAGTTTGGGCCGGTTCGCCGCATCGGTCACCACCACGGCCGCGCCGGAAGTGCCCAGGCGATGTTCCAGGGCCTTGGGGCCGAAGGCGGTGAACAATGGCTGATAGACCGCGCCAATGCGCCAGGTGGCGAGCACTACGATCAAGAGTTCGACGTTGCGCGGCAACAGGCCAGCGACTTTGTCGCCCTGCTTCACGCCCTGGGACTTGAGGAAGTTGGCGAAACGCGCGGCCTTGTCCTGCAGGTCGCTGAAGGTATAGGTCGCGCTGGCGCCGTCGCGCCCTTCCCAGAACAAGGCAATGCGCCCGGGCAATGCGTGGCGGTCGCAGCACTCGACACAGGCGTTGAGGGCCGTCAGCGAACCATGAAGTGCCGCATCGACCGTGTGCTGATAGTTGAACTGTGAAGTCGCAGACAGGTAATCGCGCATTGCCAGAATCCCTTGGTGTTTTTATTGGGTTGGGGGAACCTACAAAATCCTCGAAATACTCGCTCCACGGGCGGCGCGGGACAATGGTCAAAGCCATCAAGTTGCTTGACTGCTTTGGCCAAGGGGGCGCATCTGTGAGCCGACATTAGGCCGAGTACATATCCATTTCTTCGGTACGGCTGATAAGGGTTCCGCCCAACGGCGGCTCACTTTTGAACAGCCGGAATGCCGGCCCAGGCAAAAGTAAGCAAAACGCTCATGCCCCACCACTCGGTGCATCGCTTAGGCTCGGCATGCCCGTACTCCGACATTGATTTGGGAGGGGCGCCGCAATGGGCCATCCCCTACAGGGTTTTATTCAGCATTACCGCCACGTCTGACTATCAGTTCTGATAGTTCCCAACTTTTGGCCGCGCGAGTATATCTGGAAGCAAGAAATCAACCTCGAAGGCAGGCCTTGTGATGACCGATTCCGCAAACAGTGACCGCCCCTCACGGCAGTCACAAACCATACTTCTAGCCACCGACAGTAAAAACTCGGTGCTGGTCGAAGTCGCAGGCGGAAGGTTCAATTCGATCGCTTATTCAGTTTATGGCGAACAGGCCGGGCGGCAGGAAATCAACGGGCGATTGGGTTTTAACGGTGAGCTACGCGAGGTGCTATTGGGCTGGTACTTGCTGGGCAATGGCTACAGGGCTTACAACCCTGTGTTGATGCGCTTTCATAGCCCGGACAGTTGGAGTCCGTTTGGAGCGGGTGGACTGAATGCCTACATGTATTGCGTAGATCCGTTGAATTTTTCAGATCCAACCGGGCATTTACCCAAACTGATTCACCAAATCGGCAACTTCCTTTCAGGAGTGGATCGGTTTTTGTTTGGTGGTGCCTCCGTTACTGGCCCCAGCCGCAGCAAAGCATTGAAAGCCACTAGACAAGTGGAAACTGTGACGGGACCTATGCGCGTCGAAAAAGAAAGCACTCTGAATGCGTTTGGTACCTTGGGCACTGTTATCGCCGGGGCGCCGGGGCCACGAAACTTCCCACCTTCGCCAGGGCTTGGTGACTATGGACCAACAACAGAAAGGATTCATCCCGGCTATGTAGGAGGCGCCGCCATGGACGGATTGACCGCTCTGGGAAGCAGATCAACAACTGGTCGTACTGTGCAAAGCTCCAGCCTGTCAACCGGACAATTCGCCCCGCCGCAACCAAGCAACTCTGGGGGAGATACGTGGACAAGTTCTCGTGGAACACATGGACGAGAGGTCGTATTCCCTCGAACTAGGGGAGGTGGTGATGCAACTGGCATGAACTCGCGTCTTCTTCCACTGCAAGCACCTGCGAGACAACCCTTTTTGAATCCTCAAGTCCAGTTGCAACAAGATGCACTTCGAGCCGCAATGGACGTGCTAAATGCACGACGAATACGGGCGGGACAACCTCCACGACCATTTTTAATAGCCCCGCGAAGGTAGTCACTCGGGCGTTGCAAGCCGATCAATTCCTGGTCTCAGTAGCCCTGGCCCAGTGCGGCTAAACCGGCGTCCTGCCGGTTTACCCCCCAAATCAATATCGGGGTAGTAGAAGCTACACCGCGCATGCCCTAGCGATCAGGTCGGCTTTTAGGCCGCCTCGCTTTGCTTTTGATCCTGGGCGCCCCGTTAACCACGCTGGCCGAACGCAGGCTTGAAGCCGTGGGTAACCCGGCAGGACGCCGGGTTAGCCGCCCCGCGCCATGGATGGCGCGTGGCGGCGGCCCACGGATTCAAGCCGGAGTGAGGGAACACCGAGCCTAAGCGAGGTGCCGAGTGGTGGGGCAAGAGCCTTTTGCTTACTTTTGGGCTCCTCCAAAAGTGAGCCGCTGTAAAAGCGGAACCATAGGAGGCCGTTACCGCAAAAATGGATATGTACTCGGTCTAATCCAACACCCTGGTGCAACGTCGCACACACAGTTGTGTTGATACCTATGCCGCGATAGCCATATCAGCTCGCGCGCTAAAACCGATTCAATCGGCGTCGCTGAGAATCAAGCTGCGGTAATGCCCCGGGTTGGACCCCGACCACTTGCGAAACGCCTTGTAGAACGAGCTGGTATCGGCAAACCCCAGGCGGGCGGCGATGTCGCTGAAGCTGATGGCCGGTTCGGCCAGCCAGACAATCGCCAGCTCCTTGCGCACGCTGTCCTTCAAACCCTGGTAGGTCTGCCCCTCTTCCGCCAGGCGCCGGCGCAGGGTCGAGGCCGACATGCACAGCTGTTGCGCCAGGCTTTCGGTCTCCGGCCAGGTGTGTGCCGGCAGATGCCGCAAGTCGTGTTTGATGCGGCTGGCCAGGCTTTGCGGGTCACGGTATTTGACCAGGATGTTGGCCGGGGCATGGGCCAGGAAGCGCTGCAGCTCTTGCACACTGCGCTTGAGCGGCAGGTCGAGGCAGTCGGCCGCGAAGATCATCCGGGTCCGTGGCCGGTCGAATCTCAGGTTCTCGGAAAACATCACCTTGTAGTCGTCGCAGAACGGCGGCTCGGCGCAACGCAGTTCAATGGCCAGGATCGGAATTCGCCGCCCCGCCAGCCAGCAAGCCACGCCGTGGACGATCATCCAATAAGTGAAGTAGGTGAAGGCGCGACGCGGTTGCGGGTCGTCTTCCAGCAGGACGATCTCCGCCAGGCTCTGCTGGTGCACCAGTTGCGCTGGCAGGCGCTCGAGCATCAGCGACAGAAAGCCCAGGCCGCTGTTCAGACCTGCCGCCAACGTCGGCTGGGCCATGGCGCACTGGCAGAGAAAGGCCAGGCTGCCTGATTTCAGCTGGCGCGGGTCCATGCCGAAGAACTCATCGTCGCGCCGTCGCGCCAGCAGCCGCCACAGCCGGGCGTAGGCGGTAGCCGGCACCCGGGCGTCCGCCACCTCCAGTAACTGCGGCTCGATACCGACCTTAAGCAGCACTTCATGACTGGCGGCACCCGGCTCGCAGCTTTGTAACAGCGCTTCGCGCACCAGGTGAATGGAGATGCTGTCTTTTTCCGACATAAAGCGTGGCGACCCGGTTTTTATTTGAGGGCCATCTTAACGTACCGGCTGGCCAGTTGGCCCTCGATCAACGGCAAGGCGCTGACTCAATCGCGAAAATGCCCCTGATCAGCGCAACGACCGTTCCTTGGAATTGGTTCAGCCTTCGTTCAGGTAAATGTCAATCAGCCTCGACTGACAATGAGTATCATTATGTTACAACTTAGCTTGCTATCTATCTCGACGGTGCTGAATGCTGGTTCCTTTTCTGATCATGCTGCGCGAAGGCATTGAAGCGGCGTTAATCGTCGGCATCATTGCCAGTTACCTCAAGCAAACCGGGCGCGGGCACTGGCTGCCGGCGGTGTGGATCGGCGTGTTTCTCGCCGCCGCACTGGCCCTGCTGGTGGGCGCTGGCCTGGAATTGATGAGCGCGCAGTTCCCGCAGAAACAACAGGAGTTGTTCGAGGCAGTGATCGGCCTCGTGGCCGTGGCCATCCTCAGTTCCATGGTGTTCTGGATGCGCAAGGTCGCCCGCTCCATCAAGCACTCGCTGCAGTTGTCCCTGGAGCAGGCCATGAGCAGCTCCCGGCATCAGGTCGGCGCCTTGATCGCCATGGTGTTTTTCGCTGTGGCCCGCGAAGGCCTGGAAACCGTGTTCTTCCTGCTGGCGGTGTTCCAGCAGAGTAGCGGCCCGGCAGCGCCAATCGGTGCCCTGCTCGGCCTGGGCCTGGCGATTATCGTTGGCTGGCTGATCTACAGCGGCAGCATGCGCCTGAACCTCGCGGCGTTCTTGCGCTGGACCGGGCTGTTCATCGTGTGGGTGGCCGCCGGGATTCTTGCCAACTCGGTGCAGGCCCTGCATGAAGCCGGGGTGTGGAATCACCTGCAACAGGTGGTTTTTGACCTCAGTGCCAGCCTGCCAATGGACGGCCCACTGGGCTCGGTGCTGGCCGGCATGCTCGGCTACCAGGACGCGCCCACCGTCAGCACCCTCGGTGCCTACGGGATTTATCTGCTGGTGGCCCTGGTGCTGTTGTGCCTGCCGGTCAGCGCACCCGCGAAGCCGCCAGCCAGTCCTTCCTCTTCCGCTTCCAGTCAGTAAGGGCATACATGTCAAGCCAGGTCCCCCTTTCATCCTTGCCACCCCGTACCTTGCACTGGGCGCTGGCCGGCTCGGTGCTGGTGATGATCGCCGCCGGTGGATTGTTCTACTACGCCGCGCACATGGCCGCCGCCAAGCGTCAGGCGCACCAGGGTGAAATCACCGTGACCATCCACCCCCACAGTTGCGAACCCAACGCCCTGACCGTGCCGGCAGGCCCCACCAGCTTTCGCATCGTCAACCGCTCCGAGCGTGCCGTGGAATGGGAAATCCTCGATGGCGTGCTGGTGCTCGATGAGCGGGAAAACATCGCCCCGGGCCTGAGCCAGGTGATCAACGCCGACCTGTTGTCAGGCGACTACAGCATCACCTGCGGGTTACTCAGCAATCCCCGCGGCACCTTGCACGTGACCCCGACCGCCGCGTCCGAAGCCGCCGCCAAGGCCCGGCCTTCGATGCTGGCGTTTGTCGGCCCGCTGTCGGAATTCCGGGTCTATCTCAGCACCCAGGGCACCGAGTTGATCAAGGCGGTCAGCGCCTTGCAGCAAGCCATCGACGCGGGAGACCTGGAGCAGGCCCAAGCCCTGTACATCCCTGCCCGCATTGCCTATCAACGCCTGGCCCCGGCGGCGCAACGCCTGGCCGAACTGGATAACGCGATCAATGCCCGCGCCGACTACTTCGAGCAGCGTGAGCAGGACCCGCAGTTTGTCGGCTTCCACCGGATTGAATACAGCTTGTTCGAGCAGCGCAGCACCGCGGGCCTGGGACCAATCGCTGCACGCCTGTTGGCTGATGTCGGCCAACTCAAGCAACAACTGCTGGCGCAATCGCTGCCGCCCGGACAACTGGTGAGCAGTGTCACGCGCAACCTGCGCAGCATCGCCCAGGTGCGCGCCAGCAGCGGTGAAGAGGAGCGCTACAGCCACAGCGACCTCAACGGATTCACCGCCAACCTGGCGGTCAGCCGCAAAGTGCTCGATTTGCTGCGCCCCTTGCTGGTCAAGAGTGCCAGCCCGCTGTTGACGCAGATTGATCGTGCAGCCAGCGACTTCGAAACCGAGCTCAATGACCTGAACGCCCAGTCTGGTGACCGTGGCTATGAGCGCCTCAACGCCGACCAGCGCCAGCGCATCGCCGATCGGGCCAAGGCCCTGGCTGACGCGCTCGATGGCATCGATCCCGCCCTTGGCCTTTCCGGCCTGTAAGCAGAAGACCAACGACAGATGAACCATTCAGATCCATTCAGTGCCCAGCGTCGCCGTGTGTTACTGGGCATGGGGGCCGCTGGCGTAGCGCTGGCGGGAAGCGCCCTGAGCTGCCCGGCCATGGCCGCCAGCCCAGCACAAGTCACCCAGGCCCCAAGCAGCGACAAGACCGAGGACCGCCAGCGTTTCCACGGTCAGCACCAGGCCGGCATCGTCACCCCACGCCCGGCCGCCGGCATGCTGGTAGCCTTTGATGTGCTGGCCAGCGACCGCGACGAACTCGAGCGCCTGTTCCGCACCCTCAACAGCCGGATCGCCTTCCTGATGGCCGGCGGCCCGGTGGCTGAGCTGGACGCCAAGCTGCCGCCGCTGGACTCGGGGATTCTTGGCCCGCAGGTAACGCCGGACAACCTGACCATCACCGTGTCGGTGGGCGAATCGCTGTTCGACGAACGTTTTGGCCTGGCGCCCGTCAAGCCCCACCGGCTGATCCGCATGCACGAGTTTTCCAACGATGCACTGCAGCCGGATCTTTGCCACGGCGACCTGAGTCTGCAGTTCTGCGCCAACAGCGCCGACACCAACATTCATGCCCTGCGCGACATCGTCAAGAACCTGCCGGACCTGCTGCTGGTGCGCTGGAAACAGGAAGGCAGCGTACCGCCGCAGGCACCGGCCAAGCCCGGGGTCGCGGCGCAAAGTGCGCGTAATTACCTGGGTTTTCGCGATGGCTCGGCCAACCCCGACTCCAACGACCCCGGCAGCATGCGCCAAGTGGTCTGGGTCCAGCCCGGCAGCACGGAGCCGGCCTGGGCCGCCCATGGCAGCTATCAAGTGGTGCGGATCATCCGCAACCTGGTGGAGCGATGGGACCGCACGCCCCTGCAGGAACAGCAAAGCATCATCGGCCGGGTCAAGACCACAGGCGCGCCCCTGGACGGTACCCAGGAGAACCAAGTGCCGGACTACGCCTCAGACCCCCACGGTCAATTGACCCGGCTGGATGCCCATATCCGCCTGGCCAACCCGCGCACCGCCGCGACCCAGGGCAATCTGATCCTGCGCCGGCCGTTTAATTACTCCAATGGCGTGAGCAAGAACGGCCAGCTGGAAATGGGCCTGTTGTTCATCTGCTATCAGGCCGACCTGCTCAAGGGCTTCATCACCGTGCAAAACCGCCTCGACGGCGAACCGTTGGAGGAGTACCTCAAGCCCATTGGCGGCGGGTACTTCTTCAGCTTGCCGGGCGTCACCGACGACCAGGACTTCATCGGTCGCTCACTGCTTGGCGCTGCACCGGCCATGACCAGGGCCTGATTTCACCTCACACCCCACCCACGGAACCGTCCCATGAACAAATCGCCTCTCGTTTTGCTGGCAGCCCTTGGTTTGCTCCACGCCCCTATCCCGGCCTTCGCTGCCACGGCGCCGCTGGACCTGGTGGGGCCGATCTCCGACTACAAGATTTACGTCACTGAACAGTTGGATGAACTGGCCAGCCACACCCAGGCGTTCACCGCCG
This sequence comes from Pseudomonas sp. NPDC087626, assembly GCF_044743405.1. NCBI lineage: Bacteria > Pseudomonadati > Pseudomonadota > Gammaproteobacteria > Pseudomonadales > Pseudomonadaceae > Pseudomonas > Pseudomonas sp. NPDC087626. The sequence goes on along the minus strand of NZ_JBIUWJ010000021.1, from coordinate 65,083 downwards.
CAGTGAAACGCGGCGACCTGGCCACCGCGCAACGACTCTATGCGCCAACCCGGGTGTACTACGAGTCGATCGAGCCGATCGCCGAACTGTTCAGCGACCTCGACGCGTCCATCGACTCCCGGGTCGACGACCATGAACAAGGGGTCAAGGCGCCTGACTTCACTGGCTTCCACCGCATCGAATATTCACTGTTCGCCGCGCACACCACCGAGGGTCTCGCGACCCTGGCGGACGGCCTCGACAAGGACATCAAGGACCTGCAGGACCGGGTGGCTGGCCTGACCTTCCCGCCGGAAAAAGTGGTGGGTGGCGCGGCGGCCTTGCTCGAAGAAGTGGCGGCGACCAAGGTTTCCGGCGAAGAAGATCGCTACAGCCACACTGACTTGTATGACTTTCAGGGCAACATCGACGGCGCGAAAAAAATCGTCGACCTGTTCCGTGGCCAACTGACCCAGCAGGACCAGGCGTTCGTGGCCAAGGTCGACAAAAACTTCGCCAGCGTCAACAGCATCCTCGCCAAGTACCGGACCGCCGACGGTGGCTTCCAGACCTACGACAAGGTCAAGGACCGCGACCGCAAGGCCCTGATCGGACCGGTCAATACCCTGGCCGAAGACCTGTCGACGCTGCGCGGCAAATTGGGATTGAACTGACGTCCCCCCGTCCCCTTCCTGGTGAGCGTATGCAAAATCTGCCAGCAGCAACAAAACACAGTGCGAGCGAGCACACTCGCTATGGGGCCGGCCCCATCGCTAGCAGGCTAGCCCACAAGGGAAATTCGTACACCAGGAAAAGCCAGGCCGCCTCGCCCGCTTTTATCACTCAGGCCGACTGCCAGGACACCGGCCCATGGTTACTACATATATCGTTAGCCTGCTTCCTTTTATCCCAACCGCACGCCATGATGCCGGGTACCGCCCGCCCGCGAACGAGCTCCCATGTCTGCGCAGCAAACACCCCCCGTCAGTTCCATGGCGATCACCCTGCAGATCGTCTCCATCGTGTTCTACACCTTTATTGCCTTTATCTGCATCGGCCTGCCGATTGCGGTGCTGCCGGGTTATGTCCACGAACACCTGGGGTTCAGTGCGGTGGTGGCCGGGTTGACCATTGGCTCGCAGTACCTGGCCACCCTGCTCAGCCGGCCCATGGCCGGGCGCATGTGTGACAGCGTCGGCACCAAGCGTGCAATTGTCTATGGACTGCTGGGGATCCTGCTCAGCGGCGTGCTGACCCTGGCCTCGACCCTGCTGCAGAGTCTGCCGCTGCTGAGCCTGGGCATCCTGATCTGCGGCCGGTTGTTGTTGGGCGTTGCCCAGGGCCTGATCGGCGTCGGCACCATCAGTTGGTGCATGGGCCAGGTCGGCGCCGAACACACGGCGCGCTCGATTTCCTGGAACGGCATTGCCTCCTATGGCGCCATCGCCATCGGCGCGCCACTGGGGGTGGTGATGATCGACGCCTGGGGCTTCGCCAGCCTGGGGATTGCCCTGGCCGTGCTGGCAGCGGCCGCCTTGCTGCTGATTCGCAACAAACCCTCGGTACCGGTGATCCGTGGCGAGCGCCTGCCCTTCTGGTCGGTGTTCGGGCGGATCGCGCCCTTTGGCGCCAGCCTGAGCCTGGCCTCGATCGGCTACGGCACCCTGACCACCTTCATCGCCCTGTTTTATGTCAGCCGTGGCTGGACCGGCGCGGCCTACTGCCTGACGGTGTTTGGCCTGTGCTTCATTCTCGCGCGGCTGCTGTTCATCTCCTGCATCAACCGCTTCGGCGGGTACAGCTCGGCCATCGCCTGCATGAGCATCGAGACCCTGGGGCTGGCGCTGTTGTGGCTGGCCCCCTCGACGACCGTGGCCCTGATTGGTGCCGGGCTCGCAGGCTTTGGCCTGTCCCTGGTGTATCCAGCCCTCGGCGTGGAAGCCATCAAGCAAGTACCGAGCAGCAGTCGCGGCGCCGGCTTGAGCGCTTATGCGGTGTTCTTCGATCTGGCACTGGCGATTGCTGGTCCCTTGATGGGAGCCGTGGCGTTGAACCTGGGGTACTCGTGGATCTTCTTTGGCGCAGCGCTGTTGTCGATCAGCGGCTTGGGCCTGACCTTGCTGCTCAAGCGCAGGCACCTGCGGGGCTAGTCACTGCGTCAGGACCCATGTTCCTCGCTAACAGTCTGCAGCCCGGCACGGCTGGGTTTGCCCAAGGTGCGTGAGAAAAACGCGGCAGCTTCGGTGATCAGGTTGCGGTGAATGTCCTCGCGGTCGACACCATCGGCATCGGTGCACAGGGCCGCCATGGACAGCCGTTGTTCAGCGCTACACGGCGCCATGAACACAAAGTGCCCGGCCCCGGCCAGCAGCTTGAAGTCCGGCGCGGTCGGTAGCTTGCGCGCCAGGGCCGCCGCGTTCTTGTCCACGGCCACCAGCTTGTCGCCATCGCCACTGTAGAGCAGCACCGGCACATGCACCCCCGCCAGGGTTTGCCGGCCGAATTTCAAGCTCAGGGGCGCCATCAGCATCAAGGCGTGGACCCGTGGATCGGCGACCGGTTGCAGGTCGTCACGGTCGACGATCAGTTCGCCCTGGGTGTTACAAGCGTCGCGATCCTCCGGGCGCTCCAGGCAGTAGCGGCGCAAGCGATCGAGGTCGGGAGTGGCGCCGGACAGAATCAATGCAGTTTCACCACCGGCTGAATAACCGATGACCCCGACCTGCTCGGGATTGACGAATGGCGCCAGCAGCGGATCAGCCAGGGTCGCGGTGATGGCCTCGGAGATCTGGATCGGCCGCCCGTACAGGTTGCTCAAGGTGCCGAGGCGGCTGTGGTCCTTGGAGTTGTCGCCGGGGTGAATCACCGCCACCACCACAAAACCCTTGCGGGCCAGCGCCGTGGCGAGGTCGTGCAGGGCCAGGGGCGTACCGGTGTTGCCGTGCGACAACATCAGCAGTGGGAAACGGCCGATGGCGACCCGGGCATCTTGCGTGGCCTGGATCTGATAGCCCTCCAGCATGCTGGGGTGTTCGATGCCCGTCGACGGATAAAACGCGATGGCGGACATTGGTTGCAGGTCCAGCGGGTCGAGAAAGCTCAGGGAGTGGTAACCGACGCTCCAATGTGGGGTCAGTCGGGGTGCGGCATGCACTGAATTCAGGCTGCCCAGCAGGCAGATCAGTAACAGTGCCCACAGACGCGACATGGCATGCCCCACCTTGTTAACCGATTGGTAGAAATATCGAGCTCAGCGCGAAGCTGGCAAACCTAAATTGCAGAATCCTATTGCAGAATCCTATTGCAGAACCCCATTGCATAACTCAAGCCACTCTCACTCTGCGCGAGCGGCTTTTTTCAAGCGGACACAAAAAACTGCGCGCCTTGATCGTTTTACTCTCGATCAAAGCGCGCAGTCCAGTGGTTGACGCAAGCTTTACGCAGCAGCGAACAGTTGCTCGCTGATGTGCACCTGAGCATCGCTCATGGCTTTGTTGCGAACCTCATCACCGTAGGCCAGGCCATGGGCACGGACAAACTCGATGTCGGTGATGCCCATGAAACCGAGCATGACTTTCAAATACTCTTCATGGCCAACACCGGTCGGTTGACCGGCATGCAGGCCGCCGGAGGTCGACACCAGCACCACTTTCTTGTTGCCGCACAGGCCTTCAGGGCCGGCCTCGGTGTAGCGGAACGTCTGGCCGGCAACGGCGATGCGGTCGAACCAGGCCTTGAGTTGGGTGGGGATGGTGAAGTTGTACATCGGCGCGGCAATCACCACCGCATCAGCGGCGAGGAATTCGGCCAGGGTCGAAGCACTCAGTTCGGCTTCGTGCTGCTGCGCGGCGTTGCGCAGTTCGGCGGTGGTGCCGGCGGCAACCAGGGTCGCGGCAGAAAAGTGGCTAATGGCATCGCTGGCCAGGTCGCGGTAGGTCACCTGGGTGGCCGGGTCGGCGGCTAACCAGGCCTGGACCACACCCTGGCTCAACTGACGGGAAGCGGAGTTGTCACCGAGGATGCTCGAATCGATATGCAGAAGTTTCATGTGGGATCTCCAAGTGAGGATCGCCACTGGGCGATCAAGTTGAGACAATCCTACAGGTGAATCCAATGGACGATTAGTCGGCAACAATGTGATAGTTCGTCCTACTGATAGGACAATCGAGTGCGCCATGCAAGATCTCAATGACCTCTACTATTTCGCCAAGGTGGTCGAAGCCGGCGGTTTCGCTGCGGCCGGGCGGTTGCTGGGGATTCCCAAGTCGCGGTTGTCACGACGCATCGCCGAGCTGGAAGAACGCCTGGGTGCGCGCCTGCTGCAACGGACGACTCGGCAACTGAAGCTGACCGCAGTGGGTGAACGTTACTTGCGCCACTGCCAGGCCATGCTGCTGGAAGCGGAGATGGCCGATGAAGCGGTGGCCAGCATGACCAGCGAACCGCGGGGACGCTTGCGGGTGTCGTGCCCGGTGGGCCTGGCCCATGAGTTCCTGCCGAGCGTGATCAGCACGTTTCTCGAACGCTTCCCCCTGGTACAACTGGAGATGCAACTGCTCAACCGCCGGGTCGACCTGGTCACCGAAGGCATAGACGTGGCCTTGCGGGTCCGCGATTTGGGCGACGAGGACCCCTTCCTGGTGACCCGCCGCCTGCGCCAGGCGCAAACAGTGCTCGTCGCGACCCCGGCGTTCCTGCGCGAGCGCCAGATCGACCACCCCGACGACCTGAAAAATGTGCCGGTACTCGCGGCCCTGGAAGCCGATCGCCTGGTGCATTTGCGCATGCTCGACGCGCAGGGGCACAGTTGCGACTTGAGCCTGGAGGCGCGCCTGGGCATCGATGACTTTGTCGTGCGCAAGGCCTGCACCCTGGCCGGGTTGGGTTTCACCATTTTGCCGATGCTGTATTGCGAACAGGAACTGGCCGACGGCACGCTGGTGCAACTGCTGCCCCAGTGGTCGCTGCCCGGTGGCTGGTTGCAGGCCGTCTATCCCCATCGGCGCGGCGTGTTGCCGGCGGTGCGGGCGTGGATAGACCATCTGACTGAATCGTTCAATGGCTGTGGAGATCGACTGCTATGAAAGCCAAGGTGATGAGCGAACAACAGGTCGCCGACTTCTGCCTGGCCCTGCCTGGGGCCCGGGAAGATTACAAATGGGGGGGCGTGCGGGTGTTTTCGGTGGCGGGAAACAAGATGTTCGCCCTGCAGAATCTGCGGGGCGACTCATTGGCGTTCAAGGTGGACAAGGAGTTGTTCCTCGGCCACGTCGACCGCCCGGGGATAGGACCGGCGCCTTATCTGGCGCGCGCCCAGTGGATCATCATGCAGCCCCCCTACCCGCTGGGGGCCGCTGAGCTGCAGGGCCTGTTGCAACGTTCCCACCAACTGGTGGTGAGCAAGTTACCCAAGCGGGTGCAGGTCGGCTTGCTCCTTTAAAACAGGCTGAACAAGCCGGCACCGAGGAATAACTGGTCGATCCAGAACACCTGATGCAGCAGCACGATGATCCAGAACACGACCTGGAACGAGACCTTGCGGGTCTTGTGGCGGAACACTTGCTGGGCCAGCAACGCGCCCGGCCAACCGCCGGCCAGCTCCACTGCGTGCAGGACGTTTTCCGGGGTGCGCCAGCGCTCGGTACGGGCCTTGCGCTTGTCACTCCAGTACAGCAGGAATGCCAGGACGCTGACCACGCCGTAGGCCGCCAGCGCCAGCGGCGAGCCCCCGCGCAGCCACAACAGGCTGGAACCGATCAGCGGCAAGGCACACAGGCCCAGGAAGATCAGGCCCTTGAGACGCGGATGCTGGATGGCAACACCGTTGCGAGGGGCGTTCACGCCTTGGCCGCCGTCCAGTCGATCCAGCCGAACTGCCAGGTCGCCAGGATCAACAGGCCGAAAGCTATCCGGTACCAGGCAAACGCCGCGTAGCTGTGGCTGGCGATGAACTTGAGCAGGCCTTTTACCGCGATCATCGCAAAAATGAACGCGGTGACAAAACCCACGGCAAATACCGGCAGGTCCGAGGCCTGGAACAGGTCACGGTACTTGTAGCCCGAGTACACCGCGGCACCGACCATGGTCGGCATTGCCAGGAAGAACGAGAACTCGGTGGCCGCCTTGCGCGACAGGCCGAACAGCAGGCCGCCGATAATTGTCGAGCCGGAGCGCGAGGTTCCCGGGATCATCGCCAGGCACTGGGTGAAGCCGATTTTCAGTGCATCTTTCCAGGTGATGTCATCGACCGTCTCGGCGCGCACGCTGTGCTGGCGACGCTCGGCCCACAGCATGACGACCCCGCCCACCACCAGGGCCGTGGCCACGGTGATCGGGTTGAACAGGTAATGGTGGATCAGGTCGGCGAAAATCACCCCCAATACCACCGCCGGCAGGAAGGCAATCAGCAGGTTAGCGGTAAAGCGTTGCGCATTGCGCTGGGTCGGCAAGCCGATGACCACGTCGAGGATCTTGCGGCGAAACTCCCAGACCACCGCGAGAATTGCCCCGAGCTGGATGATGATGTTGAATGCCATCGCCCGCTCGCCGCCAAAATCGAGCAAGTCCGCCACGATAATCTGGTGCCCGGTACTGGAAATCGGCAAGAACTCCGTCAGCCCTTCTACAACCCCAAGAATCAACGCCTGTATGGCCGTCCAAAGATCCATCAATCCCCCATGAAGCGATGCCCCTGGCATGCCACGTTATCTAGTTTTTTTGGTGTTCACTGCGCTCAGCGTAGCTGAATGGCAAGGCGTACAGGATCTACCGGAACCGGTAAAAATCCTGTGAAAAATCAGCACGGATTCAGGTTTTCCCGTGCGCGGCCGAAATCCTATCAGACATGCCCGGCCAGCGCTGCGCCGTCATGGGACTTCAGTCGTATTGGCGTAGTGGCAAAAGCATGCCCTTATGCTGGCGCTGGTTGATGACAAGAATAAGAACCTGGAGTGACGCACTATGAACAGCTTGCGCAGTATGTCGATCAGCCGGCGGTTGTGGCTCATCCTGGTAGTGGCTGTACTGATGCTCTTAACCCTGGGTTTGCTGATGCTCAAGCAGATTCATGACGACCTGTATCAAGCCAAGGCAGAAAAGACCCGCCATGTGGTTGAAGCGGCCAGCGGCGTGCTGGATTACTACCGGCAACTGGAAACCGCCGGCACCCTGACCCGCGACGCGGCGCAACAGCAGGCCCTGAGCGTGGTCCGCGGCTTACGCTATGAGCAGAGCGACTATTTCTGGATCAATGACCTGACCCCGGTGATGGTCATGCACCCCACCAATCCCAAGCTGGATGGCCAGAACCTGTCGGCGATCAAGGACCCGGACGGCTTTGCCCTGTTCAACGAGATGGTGGCCATCGCCAAGGCCAAGGGTGCCGGCATGGTCGACTATCGCTGGCCCAAGCCGGGCGCCAGTACACCGGTGCAGAAAACCTCCTACGTCAAATTGTTCGAACCCTGGGGCTGGGTGATTGGCTCGGGGGTCTATATCGACGACATGCAACTCGAGTTCCGGAGCCAGGTGCGGGAAGCCTCGCTAGTGGGCCTGGGCATTGCGCTACTGATGGCCCTGCTGGTGATGCTGATCGCGCGCAGCATTGTGCGGCCCCTGCAGGAAACCGTGGACGCCATGGCCAACATCGCCAGCGGCGAAAGCGACCTGACCCGCAGCCTCGACACCCACGGCCAGGACGAAGTGACCGAACTGGCCAGGCATTTCAATGCCTTCACCGCCAAATTGCGCGGAGTGATCAGCCAACTGCAGGTATCGGCCAGTGCCTTGGGACAATCCTCCACGGACTTGGGCGATAACGCCGCGCAAGCCCAGTCCCGCAGCCAGCAGCAGTCGCAACAGATGGAGTTGGTGGCAACCGCCATCAATGAAGTGACCTACGGCGTACAGGATGTCGCCAAGAATGCCGAGCACGCCGCCAGCGAAATGCGCGATGCCCAGACGCAGGCGCACCAGGGCCAGGTCAACATTGACGGCAGCCTGCAGCAGATCGATCAGTTGTCCGCCACCATTGAACAGGCGGTGCAAGTGATTCGCACCCTGGCCAGCGAAAGCACCCAGATCGGTAGCGTACTGGAGGTGATTCGCTCCATCGCCGAACAGACCAACCTGTTGGCCCTCAACGCTGCTATCGAAGCGGCCCGGGCCGGCGAACAGGGCCGCGGTTTTGCCGTGGTGGCCGACGAGGTGCGCCTGCTCGCGCAACGCACGCAGAAATCCACCGCGCAGATCCAGACGATGATCGAACGCCTGCAAAACCATTCGGAGGCTGCCGTGCAGGTGATCGGCGACAGCAGCCGCGCCTCCCAGTTGACCATCGAGCAAGCCGGACTGGCCGGTGCCAGCCTGCATGCCATCGGCCAGGCGCTGCACAACCTCAACGGCCTCAATGCGTCCATCGCCAGCGCCACCCTGCAGCAGGCCCACGTGGTCGAAGACATCAACCAGAACGTGACCCAGGCGGCCGGCCTGTCACACAGCACCGCCCTGGCAGCGCAGCAATCGAGTGCGGCGAGCGTGCACTTGAAGGAACTCAGCGAACAGCTCAATGGACTGCTGAGGCAGTTCCGGGTTTAGTGGGAGCTTCTAGCGATGTTCGTCAACGATGACGCGTATTGACTGGATGCACGCGGGCGCCCGCTCCTATAGGACCGCGCGTAACCCTTGTGGGAGCTGGCTTGCCAGCGATGGTCGTTAACGATTGCGCGCCAAGCCTGGCTCAACGCAACGTGCTCGAGGTCTTCGCAAGCAGACGGAGCGCCGCCCGGCTCGCATACAAGGCCCGCTGGCGTTCACGCATGTGTTGGCATGCCCTCGATTTGCGGCGCTGCTGTACAATCGGCGCCCTCTTCGACTTCCCCAAGGAACCGCCATGTCCGGGCTTGAACTGTTTGCCGCCACGCTCGGCGTGATCGCCGTCTGGCTGACGGTCAAACAGAATCCCTGGTGCTGGCCGATCGGCCTGGTCATGGTGCTGCTCTACAGCTGGATTTTTTTCGAGGTCAAACTCTACTCGGACATGTTGCTGCAGGTGGTCTACGCCGGCTTGCAGCTGTATGGCTGGAGGCAGTGGACGCGCGGCGGCGAAACCCGCCACGGCCGGCAAGTGACGCGCCTGGGCAACGCAAGCGTGCTGCGCGACCTGTCGTTGGGCGCAGTCGGCAGCCTGTTGCTGGGCGCGGCCATGGCCCATTGGACCGATGCCGCGCAGCCCTGGCTGGATGCCGCATTGACCGGTTTCAGCCTGGTTGCCCAGTGGTGGATGGCACAAAAGCGGGTGCAATGCTGGCCGTTGTGGATCGCCGTGGATGTGATCTTCGTCGGGCTGTTCCTCTATAAGGGCCTGTACCTGACGGCAGCGCTCTATGCGGTGTTTACCCTGCTGGCGGTCCAGGGCCTGCGCGAATGGCGGGCCGACCCGGCGCTGCGCACATGAAGGTGGTGGTCCTCACCGGCCCGGAATCCAGCGGCAAGAGCTGGCTGTCGGCCGAACTGCACCAGCATTTCGGCGGGCTGCTGGTGGGTGAATACGTGCGCTACTTCATCGAGCAGAACCCACGCGATACCTGCCTGGCCGATATCCCGCAGATTGCCCGGGGCCAACTGGCCTGGGAGGACAGCGCCCGGGTGCAACAGCCGGCGTTGTTGATTCTCGATACCCACTTGCTGAGCAACATACTCTGGAGCCAGACCCTGTTTGGCGACTGCCCGCCCTGGATCGAAGAACAATTGCTCGCCCGCCACTACGACCTGCATCTGCTGCTGTCCCCGGAAGCGGTGGAATGGACCGACGACGGCCAACGTTGCCAACCACAATTGGAGCAACGCCTGGCGTTCTTCGATGCCACCCGTGGCTGGTTGCAGCAGCACGGACGCAAGCTGCAAATCATCGAGGGTGACTGGGCCCAGCGGCGGCGTCTGGCGTTCACTGCGGTAGAGCAATTGCTCCAGGTTTAACCCCTCAAAGCGGCCTTCGAGCCGCACTTTTGCCCCGGGTCCGGGGCCCAAGTGTCCATTCCTGAAACACCTACATGCAGCGAAACCGCCGATACAAGCGGGTTCACCGCGTTGTCACGCGCACTGTTACACCACTGATACAGCCCCGCCAGAACCCTTGTTCCAGAGCTTTACCTCGACCGCTGCCACGTGCTGGCGGCGTGCCCTGTCTCATGCTTGATACAGTGCCAGCCGGTGATTACCCGGTTGAATCGCCAAGTCGTTGAATTCATGTAAAAAACAAAAAGCGGCACAGCTTCTGCTCTCTCCCTGACAACGCTGACAGGGCCAGCGCATAAAAGAGAAGGAGCGCCGACATGGAGAATAACGATAAAGGCTTTACCCGCTTGCTGATGTTCGGATGCGCATTGAGCTCCGTGCTCAGTATGCCGGTCCAGGCTGAGGGTAATGGCGTCATCGTGCTTCAACGTGACGTCCAGCCCCGCTCCATCGGCAGACAACCTTTCGACAAAGATCCCTACCCCACGACCGTCAACGCCAACCCGTCCGCACGGGTCGTGCAAGCCACCAACAACGAACTGAGTGACGGCGACTTTGCCGGCATCAACAGTGGCTATCGGGTGATCAATCAAAACGTTGTACCCAACCCCAAAAGCGGCGCCGGGATCAACGTACTGACCAATCCCAATGGTCTGCCCGGTATGTCGGCCGGACACGGCGGCGGCAGTGGCAACGCGATCTCCGGCACCATCACTCGCACCATCAATATCGGCCTGTCGCCTTTGACCAACATGGGGAAATGAGATGAAGCGCACCCTGATCTTCATTGCCCTGCTGGGCAGCACCTGCGCGATGGCCGACTCCGCTGTCAACGTCGTGAACAACTCGACCCTGAGCAACTCCGGGGCCAACTACAAAGGCAACATGATGATGAACCAGGCTGCCGGCGACCAGCAACAACAGGTCAACAGCCGCGCCATTGCGATCGGTACCGAGGCTTCGGCCAGCGGCAACCTGCGCCAGTCCATCACCACGCCTGCCGAGCGCTCGATGAACGCAACCAGTGCCATCACGGGCAACGCGTTCAGTAATGGCAACGGCGCACTGGGTGTCAACCAGTCGGCCGGCGCCAACAACCAGATGATCAATGCCATGCGGATCAGCGTCAGCGCCGTACCGCAAAGCATCGACGACAGCGTCCTGTCCCAACAGAACGTGGCGCTGTTACCAGACTCAGGAGCAACTGGCACTTCGCAAGGCAGCCGCCAGGTCGTTACCAGCGACCAGGCCTTCACCGGCAGCCGAGGAGTGATACAGGTGAACCAGAGTGCAGGGGTGGGGAACCGAATGGCTAACACCCTGAGCATCCGGGTCGCTGACTGACCCAAACCGCAGTGCGATTAGAAAGTACCAACACTTAACCAACTAATAAGCACGGAGAAACACCATGAAACCTACAACAGCTCTGAAACCACTGGTTTTCGCTCTGGCAGCGGTCATGGCAATTGCGGCTCAGGCCGATGGCGGCAAACGTCATCATCCGACTAAACCACAAGGTCCAACCCTGGATCAGATCCTGTCCATCACCGCCGGTGCTGGCGCCGCGATCCTCGACGAACAGGACAGCAGCGACAACAGCGTGCTCAACCAAGGCACCAACAACAATGCCAAGGCTGATAACTCGCTCAATGGTTCCAACGGCAACATGGGCGCCAACGTTGCAGCCGGTGCTGGCAACCAGCAAGACAACGCTGCGGCGATCGCCACCGCCGATGAAAAATTCATCTTCGGCAGCGCCGTTGCGCTCTCCAGCGCCACTCAAACCAACACCGATAACTATGTGAAAAACCGCTCCACCCAAAACAACGCTACGCTTAACAACTCAGCCAACAACGGCTCCGGCAACATTGGTGTCAACGTGGCTGCTGGCGACTTCAACCAACAGAAAAACAACCTCGCCATTGCTGTTTCGGCAGGTCGCGTAGCCACGGCAGCCGCTGCGGCCAACCAGACTTCTACTGGTCTTGAAGTGGAAAACAAAGCGGATCGCGTAACCAAAGTAGTTGACCTCAAAGGCAGCTTCAAAGCCCACGGCAGCTACAAAGGCACCGGCTACGGCACCATTGACGGTGGCAAAAAAGGTCACGACGACGACGACAGATATGGCGGTGGCAACAACAAAGATCAGAAATTCACCTTCAAAGAACAAGGAAGTATCGAACTGGCTGGCTACTGGACTCAGCAAGTGCTGACCAAAGATGGCTGGAAAAACCCAGTGGTCAACAATGCTTCGATGACCGGCTCCATGAATGGCTTCTCGGGTAACGGCGGTGCCAACGTTGCAGCAGGCGTGGGCAACCAACAAAGCAACTCGCTGTCCATCGCTGCAGGCTGCAAAGCTTGCCCTGGCGGCAACAGCTTCTAACTGCGAAGACCAAGGAAGCCCCGGCAACGGGGCTTTTCTTCAGACCCTACAAGGCGTATCGACCATGCGTGTTGCTGCCCTCTCACTGATGCTTTGTCTGACTGGCCTGACTCAGGCTGCACAGATGCCAGTGGCCGCCCTTCCCGGCGGCGTCATGGTGTACAAAGAAGTGCAAAGCTTGCGCGAGCGCAAATTCGCTGACCTGGTCCAACAGAAAACCGATTTCAGTTGTGGCGCCGCCGCGCTGGCAACGGTGTTACGCCAGGCCTACTGGCTGGATGTCGATGAAGAGCACGTCATCAAAGGCATGTTGGTCAACGCTGACCAGGACCTGGTACGTACCCAGGGTTTTTCCATGCTGGACATGAAGCGCTACATAGAAAGTATCGGCATGCGTGCCCGGGGCTACCGGATCCCTCCGGAAAAACTGGAAGCGGTAACGATTCCCGTAGTGGTTCTGATGGATATTCGTGGTTACAAGCACTTCGTGGTGCTACAGCGGGCACAAAAAGACTGGGTGTACATCGGTGATCCGGTCCTGGGCCACAAACGTTATTCCCACGAAGACTTTGTCAAAGGTTGGAACGGTATTGTGTTTGCCATCATCGGCCCCGGTTACGACAAGGCCAACGCCTTGCTCGATCCACCGGCACCGCTGACTGCCAAGAACAAGCTGGACAATTTCAACCCTGTCAAAGATGCCGAGTTGATGGAGTTTGGATTTATTCAGAGCGATTTCTTCTAGGCGCTCAATAAATATAAAGGAGCAGTTGGACGCTCCAGGAGCCGAAGATGAAAACTTCACATTGGGTGGTCGCCGCATGCTTGGCTGCGAGCTTTCCGTCGCTCACCTACGCAGGTTTTACCCCGATAGAGATCAAAGACTCGGAACTGGCTCAGTTGCGCGGTCGTTACGTCATGCCCGGGCGGATCATCAGCTTTGGTGTGGTCATGAGCAGTACCTGGCGCAATGCCAGTGGCGACATCATCGGTGCCTCCACTTCCATGCAGATTCAGTCCTCAACGGTCAAACCACAGTTTTACGTGTCGACCGTGAATGAGCCCGGCAAAGGCGGCCATACGCCACAACAGGGCAGCGGCAACGTAATAGGCGGCAACGCCTTGAGCACGACCCAGGGCATCACCCAGACCGTGCGTGCCGCGGGCGATGGTAACAGTGCCTACAACGATGTCGGTATCAACGTCAAAGAAGCTTCCAGCGCTCCGGCGCCGATCACTCCGCCCGCGGGCAGTCAGATATTGACCGCTGGCAACACCATCAATGCCAGCAACGGCGCCGGCTCGATCGCCGTGACAGCCACCAGTGGCGGCATTCAGATGGCCATCTCCGCCAACAATAATCAGGGTAATGCCCTGCAGCAAGTCGCCCAGGGTGGACTGCTGCAAAACACCCGCCTGCTGGGCAACAGCAACGTGGTGAATAACCTGACTCAACTCAACGTGGTACTCAATAACAATGGCCCAAGCGCCGGCGCGTTGGATTGCAACCTGAGCCAACTCACAGGACTACGCAACATGGGATATTGAACTACGCTGACTTTCGACCATTGGGCTCAAAGGGACGGCTTATTTCATGTATCGATCGGTGTCATTACGCGCGGTTGTATGTCTGAGTACTCTATTCCCCGCTGCACTGCTGCAAGCAGCGACTGACCCGGACGTAGAGTCCCTGAAACAAGAACTTCTGGAGTTGAAACAACGCTACGAAGTCCAGCAAAAAGCCCTGGCGGTGCTCGAGCAGCGAGTCCGCCAGGTTGAAGATCAACCGGCCGAACCGCCGCCAAAACGGCTGGCCAAATCGCCCGCCGACATGCGCGGCAATAATCAGGTCGCCGGTACAGGCGCCGGGGCAGCATCAGGTGGGGCCGCTGGGGGCGGAGGCGCCAAGGGCAGTTCCTACGGCCAGTCGCTGGCCGACGACACCCAACCGGCACAGAGTGTGTCAAACCTCTATGACGAAGCCAGTGGCTTCTTCGGTGGCGGCAAGTTCAGCGTCGAGACTGGCCTGACCTACGCCCGCTACGACTCCCGGCAACTGGTCCTCAACGGTTTCCTGGCCCTGGACTCGATCTTCCTCGGCAACATCAACCTGGACCGGATCAAGTCGGACACCTGGACCATGGACGTCACCGGACGCTACAACCTCAACAACCGTTGGCAGTTCGACCTCAACGTCCCCCTGGTCTACCGCGAGTCGACCTATCAGTCCGGCGGTGCATCTGGCGGTTCGGCAAGCGTCACCACGGAGGAGACGGTGACCCAGGACCCAACCATCGGCGACGTCAACTTCGGTGTCGCCTACAAGTTCATGGACGAGTCGGTCAGCGCCCCGGATGCGGTACTGACCCTGCGCGTCAAGGCGCCGACCGGCAAGGAACCGTTCGGTATCAAGTTGCGCCAGGTCAGCGACAATACCAACCTGTTCGTACCGGATGACCTGCCAACCGGTAACGGTGTCTGGTCGGTTACCCCAGGGATCTCCCTGGTCAAGACCTTCGATCCGGCCGTGCTGTTCGGCTCCCTGTCCTATACCCACAACCTGGAGGAGTCGTTTGACGACATCAGCGCTGACGTCAACCAGAAGACGCCGGGCAAGGTGCGCCTGGGCGACAGTTTCCAGATCGGCGCGGGTGTCGCGTTCGCCTTGAACGAGAAAATGAGTATGTCGTTCTCGGTCTCCGACCTGGTGCAAAAAAAGAGCAAGCTCAAGCCTGATGGCGGCGACTGGCAATCGGTGACGTCCAGCGATGCCAACGCCGGCTACTTCAACGTCGGCATGACGGTGGCAGCCAGCGACAACCTGACCATCGTCCCCAACCTGTCGATCGGCCTGACCGACGATGCGCCGGACTTCACCTTCAGCCTGAAATTCCCTTACTACTTCTGACCCGTGTCACACAGCAAAAGGCCCGCTGCGAGGTGATCGCAGCGGGCCTTTCACTTTCACCGCGCCCTAGCGGATCTGGTGCTTGTGCAGCAAGCGGTAGAACGTTGGCCGGGACACCCCCAGCACCCGGGCGGCGACACTGAGGTTGTCGCTGTGCCGGTTCAGAACATCACACAAGGCCTGGCGTTCGGCCCGGGTCTTGTAGTCTTCCAGGGTGCCCATGGGCGTGGCGATCGCCTGATGGCTGATCAAGCCGAGGTCACGGGCCTCGATCTGCCGGCCTTCGGCCAACACCAGGCCGCGGCGCACCCGGTTCGCCAGTTCACGGACATTGCCCGGCCAATCGTGTTTGCCCATGGCCACCAGGGCGTCCTCGCTGAAACTGCGGGGCCGGCGTCCGGTTTCCTGGCTATAGAAGTGGGAGAAATGGTTGGCCAACATCGACAAGTCGCCATGGCGCTCGCGTAAAGGCGCGGTAATCACTTGCAGGACATTGAGCCGGTAATACAGGTCTTCGCGAAAGCGCTTGGCCTCGATGGCCGACTCGAGGTCAACGTGCGTGGCGGCCAGTACCCGCACATCCACCGCAATTGGCTGGCTGCCGCCTACCCGCTCGATATGTTTTTCCTGCAGGAAGCGCAACAGGTTGGCTTGCAATTCCAGCGGCAGGTCGCCGATTTCGTCGAGAAACAGCGTGCCGCCATGCGCGGCCTCGATGCGGCCGATCTTGCGCTGGTGGGCGCCGGTGAAGGCACCCTTCTCATGGCCAAACAATTCGGACTGGATCAGGTGTTCGGGGATCGCCCCGCAGTTGATCGCCACAAAGGGCTTGCTGTGGCGTTGCGACTGGCGGTGCAGGGTCCTGGCCACCAGTTCCTTGCCGGTGCCGCTTTCGCCACGGATCAACACCGGGGACTCGGTCGGCGCCAGCTTGCTGAGCAGTTTGCGCAGTTCGCGGATCGGCTTGCTGTCGCCCAGCAGTTCGTGCGCCGGCTGGTCGACATGGATCGTACCCTGGCCGCGCAAGCGCGCCATGCCAAAGGCCCGGCCCAGGGTGACCTGGACCCTGGAGACGTCGAACGGCAAGGTATGAAAGTCGAAGAACCATTCGCAGACAAAGTCGCCGACGTTCTGCAGGCGCAACACTTCCTGATTCAATACGGCAATCCATTCGGTGCCGCTGCGGCTGATGAGGTCCTTGACCGCTTCGGGCCGCTCCAGGTGAAAAGGTTGCAGGCGCAGCAGGCCGACGTCGCAACTGCGGTCGCCGGCATTTTCCAGGCTGCAGCTGTCGACATCCCAGCCGATGGCGCGCAGACCGGGCACCAATTGGTGGCAATCGTCACAGGGATCCACCACCAACAGACGGCGTAGTGCAGGGACTTCGAGCATGACTGTTCCTTGGCGCCAAATTATGGAAAAGTTATTAGAAACAGTCGTTTGGCAGACCTGGGTGTAACATTAGCAAGAACTTGACAGGGTCTTGTATCGTTTAACTATAAGGTTAATGACGTTTTAGTTATAAGAAGCAAGTTGCTTAGCAAGCTATCGACTCCCAAGCTTTCATTCAGCTTTCAAAGTGTCCGCTAATCCCAAGTCTATGAAAGAAAGTTTAAATTTCTTTAGAAGATGTGTGACCTACCCGGTGGTTGCGCGCATCAGTACAAGTAACCAGCCGAACGGTAAGCCCAACCGACGGCAGATCACTTGATTGGGCACTACGAGAGAAGACCCCATGAACGCCCCGCTCCGTCTCAACGAAGCTCTTTTGATTGCCGACCACGCATTTACTCCTTTCCAATGCGTGGCCTGGGCCCCACAAGATGGCACTGGCGAACTGACGCTGACCGTGATCGACCGTACCAGCACCCCGATTGAACGCAAGCAAGTGCCGTCCAGCATCTACACCGACCCGGTACAGCTCGAGAGCCTGCTCAAGCAGGCGCGTGCCGAACTGAGCGAAGAAGGTTACCAGTTGCAATCCTGGACTATGCCGCAATAAAACAGCGCGCGGGTCACTGATCCAGGTGGCCCGCCTGTTTATCGAGATAACTTCCTGGCATCCTCTGCCGCAATCTCGGTGAGCCTTGGTTAGTTAGCCAGGAAAACTCCGGTTAATTGACGACAAGCGGTCGCTTTTCATGGCTAATCCAAACTTCAGCTCGCAAAGACACTGTTCTGGCACACAACGCCGCACCGCCTGTAATTTCTGACAGTTGTGCATTATTTGAATCAGCGCTTGAATGTTTTCTTCATGAAGTCCTCCTCCTCGATACCGGATCAGGTCGACTCGCAAGGAGAAGCGGCATGTCCATCCACGCCATTCACAGCGCCCTGGCTTACTGTGCCCCCACAGATACGGCAGGACAACTTGACAGCAGTTTTGCCTGCGCCGGCAAAGCCTGGGTCGATTTCCCCGGCAGCCAGTGGAGCCTGGCCAATGACGTTACGGTCGACCGCCAGGGCCGATTGCTGGTCGCGGCCAAAGTCGGTCTGGACCACGGATGCCACTTCGGCCTGGCCCGCCTGGACACGGACGGTTCGCCGGACCTGAGCTTTGGCACTCAGGGCTGCGTGCTCGGACAATTCGCGCCAGGCCTGGAGTCCTCTGGCGGCAAGGTGCTGGCCTTGGCCGACGGGCGCATCCTGGTATCGGGTCTGATATATGAAAGCCCATACCGCACCCTCCCTGCCCTCGCCTTGTTCGACTCTCAGGGTCGCCCGGACTTCTCGTTCGGTGATGGCGGCGTACAGGTGGTCCGCCTGCCGGGCAACCTTTCCCAGGGCCTGCGTGACGCCTGGCTGCCTCCCGGCGTACCCGGCGCCGAAGCCTGCGACGCTCAGGTTCAGGCCGATGGGCGGATCCTGCTATTGGCCAATCACCATTTCGAGTTTGCCGATCATGTCGGCATCCTGATTCGCCTGGAGCCGGATGGCAGCCTGGACACCTCGTTCAATGGCCGGGGGTTTGTCATGGTCCGCCATTTGCTCCTCAACACCTGGCTGTCCAGCATCCTGGTGCAGCGCGATGGCGCAATTGTGGTCGGCGGCTCAATTGACCTGCCCCAGGAAGGTTTGCTGGCACGCTTTGACAAGGATGGCCACCTGGATAGCAGTTTTGCCGAACACGGCTTCCTGAGTTTCCGCGCCCAGGAGCGCAGTGCCCAGGTCAGTCGGGTGGTGCAACACGTGGATGGGCACCTGCAGTGTTTTGGCAGCAGTCGCGACCCGATGCACTGCCTGTCCCTGAACGTACGTTGCGATGGTCGTCCAGACATGACTAACAACGCAGGCCATGCCCACCTCACACAGATCGCCAAGGTTCCCAGCCAATGGACGGCTGCAACTACCTGCCCGGATGGTCGGGTGCTCAGCGTGGGTGCCACTATCGGCGGGGTCGAGGCAGACTTCCTGATCGCCCGGCACCTGGCCGACGGCCGCCCGGACCTGGATTTCGGCGAGGGTAACGGCTGGGCTCGCACCCGCCTGGGGCATAGCCTGAACACCGCGACCTCACTGGTGGTGCAGGAGGACGAAGGCATCGTGGTCGGCGGCTACTCGCTGGACGGTCACTATCGGGCCGTGCTGGTTCGCTATCGGGCTTAACCCCGGTCTTTCATGAACAACAATAAAACTCAAGAACTTGATCTTGTCCGAGTGTTACGGCAAGTTGCGCGCTTCTTAATCAAAGGAGCAGCCGATGTCCGGTTCAATGGCCCAGGCGTTTGCGCATAATTTCCTCGGGCATTCGCCGCGCTGGTACAAGGCGAGCATTCTCGCTTTCCTGATACTCAACCCCTTGCTGCTGTGGACCGCTGGCCCGGTGGTGGCTGGCTGGTTGCTGGTGGCCGAGTTCATCTTCTGCCTGGCCATGGCCCTCAAGTGCTACCCCTTGATGCCGGGTGGCTTGCTGATGGTCGAGGCGCTGCTGCTGGGCATGACCACGCCCCAGGCGCTGTATGACGAGTTGCTACACAACTTCCCGGTGATCCTGCTGCTGATGTTCATGGTGGCCGGGATTTACTTCATGAAGGACCTGCTGCTGTTCCTGTTTTCCCGGTTGTTGCTGGGCGTGCGCTCCAAGGCCGTGCTGGCGTTGCTGTTCTGCTTTCTCTCAGCCTTTCTTTCGGCGTTTCTCGACGCCTTGACTGTGACGGCGGTGATCATCAGCGCGGCGGTGGGGTTTTACTCGGTCTATCACCGCGTCGCCTCGGGCAACGATCCGCGCCAGGACAGTGCGTTCAATGAAGACCACGACTTGCCGGTGTTGCACCACGAAGACCTCGAACAGTTCCGCGCCTTCCTGCGCAGCCTGTTGATGCACGGCGCGGTGGGGACTGCCCTGGGTGGCGTCTGCACCCTGGTGGGTGAGCCGCAGAACCTGCTGATCGGCCATGAGATGGGCTGGCACTTTGCAGAATTCTTCCTCAAGGTCGCACCGGTCTCGCTGCCGGTACTGGCCGCCGGCCTGGTGACCTGTGTGCTGCTGGAGAAACTGCGCTGGTTCGGGTATGGCACGCTGCTCCCAGACTCCGTACGTACGGTGCTGGCCGACTACGCGGCGCAGGACAACGCCGAACGCACCAACCGCCAGCGCGCAGCCTTGTTGGTGCAAGGCGCAGCGGCGGTGATCCTGATCATCTGCCTGGCGCTGCACGTGGCTGAAGTGGGCCTGATCGGGCTGATGGTGATTGTGTTGATCACTTCGCTGACCGGGATTACCGATGAACATCGCCTCGGCAACGCCTTCAAGGACGCCATGCCCTTTACCGCGCTGCTGGTAGCTTTTTTTGCCGTGGTGGCAGTCATTCACGATCAACAACTGTTCACCCCGTTGATCCAGTGGGTGCTGGCCCTGCCCGTCGAGCAGCAACCGGGCATGCTGTTCATTGCCAATGGCCTGTTGTCGGCGATCAGTGACAATGTGTTCGTCGCGACTATCTACATCACCGAGGTCAAGCAGGCGTTCCTCTCCGGCCACATGAGCCGGGAGCACTTCGAGACCCTGGCGATTGCCATCAACACCGGTACTAACCTGCCCAGCGTTGCCACTCCCAACGGTCAGGCGGCATTCCTGTTCCTGCTGACCTCGGCGATCGCGCCGCTGATTCGCCTGTCGTACGGGCGCATGGTGTGGATGGCGTTGCCCTATACCGTGGTGATGGGCGTATTGGGTTGGTATGCGGTGAGCTACTGGTTGTAGTGGTGTGCGAGCGAGCGCGCTCCAGGCTGAACGCGTAACCTTGTGGGAGCGAGCTTGCTCGCGATGGTCTGGAGCGCGCCGCGTTTATTCTGGATTTACGCGTCGTTCTTGAGTTCTTCGCGAGCAGGCTCGCTCCTACAAGGGGTAGCGTTCACATTGTGGCGCCCGCTTGCGGCGCCCGCTTGCGAGCTTGCTCGCGATGGTCTGGGGCGCGCCGCGGTCGCCAACGATAACGCGTCGGCCTGGCGTCGGGGTCAGCCCAGGCTGTGCCACTTGCGGCCGTCGCGGGCCAGCAGTTCGTCGGCGGCGCTGGGGCCGTCGGTGCCGGCGGCATAGGCCTGGACGCTGGCGTCTTCCTGCCAGGCATCGAGGAAGGGTTGCACCGCACGCCAGCCGTTTTCGATGTTGTCGGCGCGCTGGAACAGGGTCTGATCGCCGGTCAGGCAATCGTAGATCAAGGTTTCGTAGCCCGTGGAGGGCTGCATTTCGAAGAAATCCTTGTAGGCAAACCCGAGTTCGATGTTGGCCATGTCCAGCGCCGGGCCCGGACGTTTGGCCAGCAGGTCGAACCACATGCCTTCATTGGGCTGGATCTGAATTCTGAGGTAAGTCGGTTGTAGCTCATCGACTTCCGTATCGCGAAACTGCGCGTAGGGCGCAGGCTTGAAGCAGATGGCAATTTCCGTGTCGCGCACGCTCATGCGCTTGCCGGTGCGCAGGTAGAACGGCACGCCGACCCAGCGCCAGTTGTCGATCATCACTTTGAGCGCCACGAAGGTTTCCGTGGTGCTGTCAGGCGCCACTTTGGGCTCCTCGCGATAACCGGCCACCGGCTGGCCGCCGCTGTCTCCCGCGCTGTACTGACCACGTACCGAGTTGGCACGCGCCTCAGCCGTTGACCAGGGGCGGATCGCCCCCACCACCTTGGCCTTTTCACCGCGGACCGCATCGGCGCCAAACGCCGCCGGCGGTTCCATGGCAACCATGGCCAACAGCTGGAACAGATGGTTGGGCACCATGTCGCGCAGGGCGCCAGTGTGCTCGTAAAAACTGCCACGGGTCTCGACGCCGACGGTTTCCGCGGCGGTGATCTGGACGTGGTCGATGTAATGGTTGTTCCAGAACGCTTCGAACAGGCTGTTGGAAAACCGGCTGACCAGAATGTTCTGCACGGTTTCCTTGCCCAGGTAGTGGTCGATCCGGTAGATCTGCTTTTCCGTCATCACCTTGAGCAGACACGCGTTCAAGGCTTCGGCGGTATGCAGGTCGGAACCAAAGGGCTTTTCAATCACCACCCGGCGAAAAGCCTCGGGGCCCTCCTCCAGCAGCCCGGCCGAGCCGAGCTGGCGCACCACTTCGCTGAAGAAACGCGGTGCGGTGGCCAGGTAGAACACCGCATTGCCTGTGCCGCTCTCGGCGATTTTCGCCGCCAGCGCCTGGTAGGTGCTGGCGTCGAGAAAGTCACCCTGGACGTAGCTGATGCCCTTGGCCAGCTTGGCCCAGAGCGCCGGGTCCAGGGAGTCATGGCCGTTACCGACCTTGTTCGCCGCCTCGTTGCGGATGAAGTCTTCGAGTTTTTTCGCGAAGTCGAGATCGCTGATGGCGTTGTGATCCACCCCGATGATCCGCAAGTTGTCCCCCAACAAACCATCGCGACTGAGGTTGTACAGCGCCGGCATCAGCAAGCGCTTGACCAGGTCGCCATGGGCACCGAACAGAAACAGTGTGGTCGCCGGTGCTGGTTGTGCCTTGGACTTCTTGCGGATCGAGGTCATTTTTTCGGAGTCTCGACGTGGCCACCAAAACCGAAGCGCTGGGCCGAAAGGATCTTGTCACCGTAGACGCCTTGCTGGCGCGAGCGATAACGGGAGAACAGCGAGCTGGACAACACCGGCACCGGTACTGCCTGTTCCATGGCCGCCTCGATGGTCCAGCGCCCTTCACCGCTGTCAGCCACGGAGCCGGAGTAACCCTCAAGCTTCGGATCGCTGGCCAGCGCATCGGCGGTCAGGTCCAGCAACCAGGACGAAACCACGCTGCCACGACGCCAGACCTCTGCGATATCGGCGACGTTCAGGTTAAAACGCTGGTCTTCCGGCAGCATTTCCGAGGATTTGGTCTTGAGGATGTCGAAGCCTTCGGCAAACGCCTGCATCATCCCGTATTCAATACCGTTGTGAATCATCTTAACGAAGTGCCCGGAACCGGCGGGGCCGGCGTGGATATAGCCGCGCTCGGCACGGTCATCTTCCGACACCCGGTCCTTGGTCCGCGGGATATCGCCCATGCCCGGGGCCAGCGCCTCGAACAACGGGTCCAAACGCTTCACTTCGTCGCAGTCGCCGCCGATCATCATGCAATAACCACGCTCCAGGCCCCACACGCCGCCGGAAGTGCCGACGTCGATGTACTTCAGGCCTTTTTGCGCCAAGGTCTTGGCACGACGGATATCGTCTTTATAGAAGGTGTTGCCGCCGTCGATGATCACGTCACCGGCTTCCAGCAGCTCGCTCAGGGTTTCGATGGTGTCTTCGGTCGGTGCGCCAGCGGGCAACATGACCCATACCGCGCGCGGCTTGGCCAGGCCAGCCACCAGTGCCGGCAGGTCGGCAACGCCGGTCGCGCCTTCTTGAGCCAGGGTATCAACGAACGCGGTGTTGCGGTCGTAGACCACAGTGCTATGCCCGTTGAGCATCAGGCGCCGTGCAATGTTGCCGCCCATGCGGCCCAGTCCAATGATCCCTAATTGCATGTGCTGATGCTCCTTACTGCGAAAAAATAGTGTGCCAAAAGTCGATAGCGCCACGAACCAAGTCAAGCTTAGTCCAGAGCGTTGCTACATAGTTTCCGGGCATTTTGCCTGAACTATAGGGATAACGTCCCAAACAATGGCGAAGACACAGGGACAACGTAAAATAAAAAAGTTCCCTTCAACGGCAAAAGAAATCAAAATCGCCGTCGAAAGTGGCTGCGCACACGCTTCTGCGTGCCGGACCACCGTTGTCAGACGCCATTTGCGAGGTGAGCAATGGGCACAGTAGTAACCGCACTCCCAGTACAAACCCTGTACGTCACCGTTCGTCGTGATGAACTGCGCCAACTCAAGGCCGAACGCGAGCAGTTGCTCAACGAAGTCGCGCACCTGCGTCAGCAGCTACAGGCGCAGCGCGGTGAAGGGTTGACTGCGCGCATGCCGATACGCTCACTGGATTGATCACCCCCGCCTGAAAGGTTGCGCCTGCTTCCCCGGCAAGCGCAACGCACTGATCAGGACACCAGGGCATGCTATGCCGTCGGTGGAACGGCATCGAAAAAGTACTTTTTCGCGAACGCCGCCTTCATTCCCCCCGGGTACACCACTTTTCCCGCGTTGAGCTCGGGGTGTTGCACCTGATCCTTGACCGTGACGAACCGCAGGCGCGCCAGTTTCAGGTGGGCTTCGGTCAGGGTCAGGACCGATTTGGCCGTACAGTGAAAGTGTGCGTACCACAGTACCTTTCTACCAATGCGGCTGGCGCTGTCGACGATGTCGTATTCCAGCAAATAGCTTGTTTGATTGGCAGTAGACTTGTCGGTCCAGGACGGATTCTCGACGCGGACCTCCCGCTCCCCTAGCAGGTACTCGAAGCTTCCGGCATTCGGTGGCAGCTGTTTGGTAATCTCGACGCGCAGCTTTTTCCCTTCGCGGATCAATTGTTCTCGAGCGCTGTTGAGATCCTGATATATCTTGACTGCCCTCCCCCGATCCGCACCTGTAACACCTTGCATTCCATGTTGGATTTGCGTAGCCAGCTCCGAGAGTTTTTGGGCCTGAGACAAAAACCGGTCTTCCACACTGGCGGGCTCGCGGTACCGGGAGACATCTTTTTTATAGTTTGCGATCAGCGGGGTTATCCCTTCGACCAGTTTCCTGCCGTTGTCCAGCAGCGATTGGAGCGCCAGGGCCGGCTTCGGTGGAGCTACCACAGGTACTTCAGGCTTCTCCTCCCGCTGCCGGTAAAGATCTTGCCCTTCATCCTTGTAGAAAATGATCTGCTTGTCCGTTGCCGCGTCCTGGACCACCACCGTTTCGCCGGTTTCACCTGAACTTTGCTCGCGGACATCGCCCACTCGATAACCATCCGCCGTTTGGATCAGACGCTCGTTGGGGCGCTTGACTCTCCTCCTGGTTTTTTTCACCCGCTCTTCGGCAGGTAGCGTGCCCTCTTGCTCCGCGGGCTCTTCCTGCAAGTCTTCACTGATTGATTCGCTGAGTTCTGTTTCCGCGATCGCTCGTGCCCGCCTCAGAGCATCAAGAAATTTCTCGAGAAAAAACTGCGCCACGTAGCTTTGTCGATCGCCAATCTTGCGCAGGTTGGCCGCCATCAGCTCCGCATCGTTGTAGACATAGATCGCGGCCTGCAGTAGCTCAACACGTTGCCTGGGCTCAAACCCCTGCGTCGTGCTCAAGCGCAAAACGTTATCCGTCACCACGCCCAGTTTCGCCTTACCCAGCCCTTCCAGTCCTGCGACTTCCGCCAGGCTGGGTTCAAGCGCAGGGTCACCCACTAATGCACCGCGCAAACACACCATCTCATGCACGATTAGCC
This sequence comes from Pseudomonas sp. NPDC087626, assembly GCF_044743405.1. Lineage (NCBI taxonomy): Bacteria > Pseudomonadati > Pseudomonadota > Gammaproteobacteria > Pseudomonadales > Pseudomonadaceae > Pseudomonas > Pseudomonas sp. NPDC087626. The sequence goes on along the minus strand of NZ_JBIUWJ010000021.1, from coordinate 40,004 downwards.
AGTCGGTGTTACTCACCCGCTTGTCCAGTATGTCCTTGAGCCTTTGAGTATTTTCCGATAGATAGCCGGTTCTTTGCAGATAGCCTTTTCGAACGCTGCGATCCAGAACCTCAAGTTCCGTCATTGTCTTCTCGAGCTGGGTACTGATCCTGATACGCTCCACAAATCCATTGACGATGCGTTTCCTGGCTTCCAGCAACACGCTGTACGGCACATCGGTGACAGCCGTGCGCAGCTCAAAGGCCAGTGGAAAAAGGGTCCGAATTGAAACCCCTGACTCTTCCCATACCGCCGACATCCTGATCAGGTTTTCGTCGACAACACCATAACCGGAAACGATTCCCTGGAGATTTTCCAGTATGGCGTCACGTTGGTAGTCTTTGTCCTTTGCAAGCAGGCCATCAATCTCCTCACACAGTTTGATCCGCCCCAGATGGCCATCAATGTAGGTCCTGGCCTTCTTCTTGTATTCGATGTCCGCGGCGTGCAATTTCTTTCTCAGCGCCACACGTTCCTCCAGCAGCCGGCTCCGCTCGGCGTCACTGGAAGCCTCAATCGCCGTCGTCTTGCGCGCAATTTCTTCGGCGAGTTGCAGTACCTTTTCCTGTGCCGCCTGCCCAATTTCCTGTGCCTGCTTGATGCTGGCATCCAGTTCCGGCAGGCGATCCTTGAGTCTTTTGACTTTCAGCGCATAGTCGGCACGTCGCGCCCGCAGCTGCGAATCGGCGAAGACATCCGACAGGTAGCGACTCATGCCCGGTCCACCCCCGCGCACACGAAACTCCGGCGCTACCTCCCAGAGATCCTGGCCATTGTTCTTCAGTTCCAGTCCTTTTATCGGCCTCCCAAGATGATCGAGGATGACCACATTGCCGCCCTCGGCGGGCTCTACATTGGCCCATCCGTACCCACGCAGGCGAGCCGGCACTTTTGCATACCAGCGCCCCCCGACCACTACGATGCCTTGGGGCGCTGGCGTTGTGACCTCCCGCCCGCGTCCGGCCTGATCGGTGCTCAGGAAACGCTCCAGCAATCGACGCGAGTCACCCGATACCGGGGTAGAGAAATCCAGCACGCTGTCACTGATGGCGCTGGCCGCACCCGGCCCAATGGGTGGTTTGATCACTGCGCTGACTTCAAGAGCACCCGGCCGGGGGACGATCGCATGGTGCTCGAAGGGTTTTACCGCTGTACCGGCGCCCGGTGAAAGACGCTGGATCAGCAGGGCCACTGCCAGATTGATGAGCAGGTTGTAGGTGAAGTCCTTGGCCGGCGCGCTGTCGCCGCTCACCAGTGGCTCAAGGGCCTCCAGAACCGCGGTTTCCACCACTAACAACCAGCCAACGGCAGCTGCAGGTCCGCTGACAAAGGGTAATACCGTGTTAAGCACGCTATTGAAGATGATCAAGCCCATCTCTTTCAGCGTATTCCAGCGGTACTCGGCATTGGACAGCGTCTGTTCGTCAGCCAACTGGGCCAGGACGTTGGCGTTGGCTTCATACAAATGAGCCAGCACCTTATCGTCGAGCTGCTGCAGATCGAATCGGGCGGGAGCCGATGGCCATAGCTGCGTTTCGAATATGATTCCCACCGGGTGGGGTTCCAGAAAACCGCCATTGTCATAGATTTTCCGTGCATCGGGCGCCAGCCAGTCGAGAATGCTTTGCTGTAGCGAGGGGTTGGACTTGCCATCCGGGAGAGCCGACATCGCAGTTCGAGGGTTATTGCTCACGATCTCAGCCATCAAGGCGTCGAGCGAAGCAAACTCGATCAATGGTTCGGGGTACAGCGGCCGATACAGCACATGGGGCCCGGCCGTCACATCAGCGGGGCCAAACACAAACATATCGGCAACCACATGCGTGTGGTTCGATACGTCGGTCTTGAAGGCCAGGGTCCTGGCCAGCATCACTTGCCCGCTCACACGCCGGGCTTGCGGATCCGACTCCATGATGGCCGCCACACAGCGATACCCGGCATCAGTGAACCCCGAGCGCTTCCTGATCCTGTTCTCCAGTGCCAGCATCGGTAATTGAATGCGCAATTGGTCGCTGAACAGCTTTTCGCGCTCGGCTCGCTGTACCGGATCATCGAGCAGTAGCCTTTTGACTTCATCGGGGTAGTTTTTGCCGATATCGGCATCGCGAATCAGTTCCCTGACGGTGTCGAGGGTCATCCAGGCCGGTGCCGCCGAACCGTCCTTGCGCTTGAACTCAGAGACCAGGAAAGGCACGCCGGCAAGATTGTTCAACGCTCGATGAGTCAGGCTGAGGGTTTCACTGGTAAACCGTCCGGTTCCTGGCCCTACGATCACCAACAAACCGTCTTCATTGCGATACTGAGTGATGTCGACCTGGTCTGGATCCACCGCCTCGCCGTACGCGGCCATGCCGTCCTGCAGGACTTCCCGGGCGAATTGCTCAGCCGTACGAATCCCGTGGCTGTACTCCTGCCCCTTGCTCGCCAACTGGAGGGCGGCCAGGCGAAACATGTAGCGACTGTACTCCTGGGTCTCGGCGGGCGTGGCCAGTTCTATCCAGTCAGGCAACTGGCTGCCGACTTCGCTGTACAGTACTTGCTCATACGCACCGGGGTTCTGCTTGAGCAAATGGGGAGCCAGATCCGTCAGACTCGCATAGCGCTCTTCCAGCACTTTCAGGTCCTGGCCTTCGAATACCCCGAAGAAGCTCAAGCTTTCAAGTTGATTATTGAGCAGCGCCTGGGCCTGAGTCACAAAGACATCGCCGAACGACTCATAGGGTTGCAACTCAAGCACACTGAGTTCCTGCCTGCGCCCCCATTTGTCGCCCTCTGAATCAGCGAAGGCCTGCCATGTGTCGTAAGTCTCGATAACGCCGCTGGTGCTAAACCCCATCACAATGTCCCGCGTCGATACCGTGCGCACGGCTACCAGATCAAACGCCAGGTGAGCTTTGTGAGTACGTCCGGTCCGGGCGTGATAGTCGATGAGGAAAACCTGTGTGCAGTCCGGTCCGTAACGAGCCACTCGGTCCTCCTTGATGGGGCAACGAATGACTTGCAGGACGGTATCGACCTGCCCGGCATCCAGAAACGCACCGCTGCCCGAAGGCCCCATGCTGACCAGTAATGCGCTTCTGAGCACATCGCCAAGCCATTGCCAGCGGCTGGTGCCGTCAACCGCCGGCTCATTCCAGTAATCCGTCAGCGCCTGCTGCAATGCAGCAAGCATGACCTTGGGCAGTCGTCGCAAAAGGTCTTCGACTTCGCGCATTTCGACGGCGATTCGCCTGTCGTCCCCGTCGCTCAAATAGTGCTCACGGGTGAAGGTCAATTGGGCGCTGGCAGTGATGGCGTGAATCATCACTTCAAACAGCGGTGTTGTGGTGTAGCCGTCGATCCAGGGATCGTCGTGCTCGACGAGGTGTCCGCTATCGCCCTCTCCCTCTAGCGCCGCCCGACTTGTGCGGACCCAGTTGGGTGAATTGAGCGTGGTCGTCAACACGTCGATGTTCAGCCCGGGATACCGATTGTTCAGGGCCGCGCCGAATTGTTTCAGGGCCGCTGTGACCACTATCGGTCGCCCCTTGAACTCTTCGTATACCGCCTGCGCCAATGTGTCGGAAACGTCCTCGGGTGTTGCGCGAGTGCCTGTCATTTCAGCATCCTGTTGTCATGGAATGAGCAGCAGGCGCCCTGGCCTGCTTCAACCGGATGTAATGCGGTTTCACTGAAGAACGTGCGGTAACTAAGTATCCTCACCCATAGCTTCACAAAACTTTCACATGAACTTACAGATACTTGTAAACACTGTTGACGCTCGATTTTCGAGCGTTTTTTTGTCACTGGCGCTCAACACTTTCAGTGGTTGAAGTCATTAATCAGCTGGAGCGCTGAATGGCGATGTTTAAACGCAGCAGTACGCCTGCAAAAGGGTTTGATTGGGCAGGCTTGGGCTGGCTGTTCCTGTTCTTCTGGTATTTTTCCGGCATCACCCAACTATTGATCCTGTTGACCGGCACCTCCGGGTTCACCGGTTTTCGCCAGGCCTTCGTGATGTCCGCCATCTGGCTCGCGCCGATGCTGCTGTTCCCGGCCCGTACGCGCCTGCTCGCGGCGGTGATTGGCGTGGTGCTCTGGGCCTGTTCGATGGCTAGCCTGGGTTACTTCTTCATCTACCAGCAGGAGTTCTCGCAGAGCGTCATCTTCATCATGTTCGAGTCGAACGTCTCGGAAGCCGGCGAGTACATGACGCAGTACTTTGCCTGGTGGATGGTGGCCGCATTCCTCGCGCACACCGCCGTGGCCCTGTTCCTCTGGAGCCGCCTGCGCCCGGTTTACCTGCCGCGCGGCAAGGCCTTGCTGGCAGCCACGGCAATCCTGGTCGCGGTCATTGGCTACCCGCTGGTCAAGCAGACCGCGCGCACCGGCAGCCTGGCCGCCGGCTACGAAAAATTCGAAACCCGCATCGAACCGGCGGTGCCATGGCAGATGCTGGTTGCCTATCGCCGCTACGGCGAAACCCTGGCCAGCATGCAAGGCATGCTCGACAACGCCAGCCAGGTACCGCCGCTGCACAACTTCAAGGACTCGATGGCCGGCCAGCCCGCGACCCTGGTCCTGGTGATCGGTGAATCGACCAACCGCCAGCGCATGAGCCTGTACGGCTATCCACGGCAAACCACGCCGGAGCTGGACAAGCTCAAGGACCAACTGGCGGTGTTCGACAACGTGATCACCCCGCGCCCCTACACCATTGAAGCGCTGCAACAGGTACTGACCTTCGCCGACGAAGAGAACCCGGACCTGTACCTCAAGACCCCATCGTTGGTCAGCGTGATGAAGCAGGCCGGCTACAAGACCTACTGGATCACCAACCAGCAGACCATGACCAAGCGCAACACCATGCTCACCACGTTCTCCGAGCAGGCGGATGAGCAGGTCTACCTGAACAACAATCGCAACCAGAACGCCCGCCAGTACGATGGTGACGTGCTGGAGCCCTTCACCAAGGCCCTGGCCGACAGTGCGCCGCGTAAATTCATCGTGGTGCATCTGCTGGGCACCCACATGAGCTACCAGTACCGCTATCCTGCGACCTACGACACCTTCAAGGACCGTCAGGGCGTGCCGCCCGGGGTCAGCGACGACCAGTTGCCAACCTACAACAGCTACGACAACGCGGTGCGTTACAACGACTTCGTGGTCTCGAGCCTGATCAAGGACTACGCCAAGACCGATCCGAACGGCTTCTTGCTGTACCTCTCCGACCACGGCGAAGACGTGTTCGACTCGGCGGGTCACAACACCCTGGGTCGTAACGAGTCCAAACCCACTGCCCCCATGTACACCATTCCGTTCATGGCCTGGGCTTCGCCGAAATGGCGGGCAAACCACGCCTGGGATTTTGCCGGCGACTTGCAGCGGCCCTACAGCAGTTCGCACCTGATCCACACCTGGGCGGACCTGGCCGGCTTGAGCTTCGACGAACTGGACCACAGCAAGAGCCTGGTCAGCGACAGCTTCAAGGCGCGCCCGCTGTTGATTGGCAACCCCTACGAACGTGAGCAGAAGGCGCTGATCGACTTCAGCCTGATGAAGCCCAAGGCGCCTACCGCGGCCGTCGTTACCCAATAAGTGAACCCTGCGGGGGTCGGTTCCGGCCCCCCGTTTTTGCTGGCCATGAGCCTTCGCGAAAGCCCCTCGAATAAAATAGATTAATAATTATTCGCATTTGAGCTAAATTTTCTGATTCACCTTCGTCTTTGAGCAAACGGAAATTTTCCATCGAAGACAAGGAGTCGGCTGCGATGTTCGCGCCTATTACCCGTTCCATGACCTTGACCCTGGGCCTGTGCAGTCTCGCCCTGTGCCCTTCCGCCCATGCGGACACCAAGCCGGATAAACAGCAGGAGCCTGCCGCCAAGGCGCTCGAGCTGGATACCACCAACGTCAATGCAGTGGGTCTGGGTACCACCACTGAAAACACCGACTCCTACACCACCGGTGCAATGAGTACGGCGACACGGCTCAATCTTTCCATCAAGGAAACCCCGCAGTCGGTCTCGGTGGTCACTCGCCAGCAGATGGACGACTTCAAGCTCACCACCCTGTCCGAGGCCATGAGCCAGACCACCGGCGTGGTGGTCCAGCACAACGACTCCGACCGGGTCAGCTATTCCTCGCGCGGCTACTCGATCAACAACTTCCAGATCGATGGCATGCTCAACACCTTCGGGCGCATGAAGTCCGACTCGGACACCATCATCTACGACCGCATCGAAGTGGTCCGCGGCGCCACCGGCCTGACCACCGGTGCGGGCGACCCTTCGGCCACCATCAACATGGTGCGCAAGCGTCCGACCGCTCAATGGGAAGCCAAGACCGGCGTCAGCGGCGGCAGTTATGACGATTACTACAGCTACGTCGATGTTGGTGGCCCGCTGGCGTTCGACGGCCGCCTGCGTGGCCGCAGCGTGCTGGCCTACCGCGACAGCAAATCGTTCCGTGACCACTACCAACTGCAACGGGAAGTCGGCTACGGGATCCTCGAAGCGGACCTCACCGATGACACCGTGCTGGCGGTGGGTTACGACTATCAGGACAAACAGGTCCAGGGCACGTCCTGGGGCACGGTGCCGTACTGGAAATCCAACGGCGACAAGGCCAACCTGTCGCGTTCGACCAACATGGCGACCAAATGGAGCTCCTGGCCCCTGAAGGACAAGACCGCCTTCGCCAACCTTGACCAGAACCTGGGCAATGGCTGGCACATGAAGGGCGCCTATACCTACCGTGAGAGTGACACCGACGGCAAGGTCTACTACGGCGGTGGCGGTTACCCCAACGACGACCGCAGCGGCATGGTCGCCTACCGCAGCCACATGAAGGGCGAGCAGAAGATGGAAGTCTATGACTTCAACTTCGCCGGCCCCTATCAGTTGCTCGGACGCGAACACGAGTTGATGATCGGCTACGGCGAGGCCGAACGCAGCGCGTCCAACCCGTACCTGGTGTCTGCACCGACGCCAGCGGGCTACGACAACATTGCCGACTGGAAGTACATGGGCAACATCGCCAAGTTCCGCGACACCGACACCGGTATCGAAGGCTCAAACGACAGCACCAAGCAAAAAGCCGGTTACCTGGCCACCCGCCTGAGCCTGGCCGAGCAGTGGCATGCGGTCCTGGGCAGCCGTTATGGCAGCTGGAAAACCGACAGCAACTCCTACAGCTTCAACGACCAGAACCAGCGCACCGGCAACGATCACAGCAGCCAGACCCAAAACGACGTCTTCACCCCGTACGCCGGCTTGCTGTACGACATCACCCCTGAGTACACGGCGTATGTCAGCTACACCGACATCTTCAAGCCGCAGACCGAGCGTGATTCCAGCCGTAAGTACCTGGACCCGATTGTCGGCCAGAACTACGAACTGGGGCTCAAGGGCAGCTTGCTCGATGAGCGCCTGAACGTCGCCACGGCGGTGTTCTGGAGCAAACAGGACAACGTCGCTGAATTGGATGACTCGGTGCGGCCGGACCCAACCACCGGTGAAGACTTCTACAAGTCCGGCGGCAAGGGCAACAAGGTCAACGGTTTCGAGGCTGAAGTATCGGGCGAGGTGATGCAGGGCTGGAACATGACGGCCGGCTACACCTACACCCATTCGAAAAACGGTGAAGGTGAGCGCAACGTCACCAACCAGCCATTGAACATGCTGCGCATCTCGACGGCGTATCGCCTGCCGGGTGAATGGAATGCGCTGACGGTGGGGGGTGCAGTGAACTGGCAGAGCGATATCTACGAATTCGCCAGCCGCCCCGTCGGACGTGACGCCGATGGTGACATCGTGACCAAGGAAACCCGGATCAACCAGAACAGCTATTCGGTGGTCAAGCTGATGTCGCGCTACGAGTTCGACAAGCACCTCACCGCATCGTTGAACGTCGACAACCTGTTCGACGAGAAGTACTACGACAACGTCGGCTTCTACAACGGTGTGTTCTGGGGTGACCCGCGCACCGTCACCTTGAGCCTGGACTACAAGCTCTAACTCTCACGTACTGCAGGAGCGCCGTCCGGCGCTCCTGCACGTTACAGCGGCTTGGTCCAGAACAGCATCCGCCCGTGGTCCGGATCGAACATGCCGGGGGCGAAGCCAAATTTGTCATACGCCGCCTGTGCAACGGCGTTGCCTTCCAGTACTTCCAGGGTGATCTTGCAGCAGCCACGCTGACGGGCAATCTCCTCGACCTTGAGCAACATCTTCTGACTCAGCCCCAGACCGCGAAACTTGCCGACCACCGCAACGTCATGGACGTTGACCAGCGGGCGACAGGCAAAGGTCGAAAACCCCTCGAAACAATTCACCAGCCCGGCCGGCTCACCATTGACGAAAGCCAGGACGCTGAACGCATGGGGACGCTTGGCCAATTCACCGGGTAATTGCTGCAATACGTCGGCGGGCAACGGTGCGCCACTGCCCATCGGGTCTTGCGCATAGTGGTCCAGTACCACGCCTATGGCTTCGGCGTGAGTCGGGTTGCTGTAGCTGGCCTGGAGTACCAGGATGTCTGCGGATTCCATTTCCTTCCTCGATCGAACAATAAGCGGGCATCCCTGCGGCTAGCGCCCGGGGCAATCGACATTACCCTGTGACGCGCGCCCGGACAACAGTGGCATCAGCCCTGGGCCTGGGCAAACCGCCGCAACTGCATCTCCTTCAAACGGCTCAAGGTGCGGCGAAAGGCAAACTCCAGGTAGCCCTCGGTATACAGCTGATCCATCGGCACCTGCGCCTCCAGATACAACGGGACCTTGCGGTCGTAGCACTCATCGACCAAGGCAATGAAGCGCCGCACGCTGTCATCGTGGACGGACAGCTGCGGCAACTCGCGATCACCGGCAGCGACACGGGCACTGCCATCTTCGGTACCGCGGGCAATCCGCCCAGGGCGTTGCCGGGCACTGAGATTAGGCACTTCGCTGATCAAAATAGCGCTGAAGCGATCACACAGCGCCATGAAGTCCATGGCGGCCAACGGTTGCTCGCAGAGGTCGGCATAACGGCACCAGAGCACCTTGTCACTGGCCTGGACCACCGCCACCGTACGGTAACCGATAGTCACCGGCGCGCTGGACACCGGCTGGCCCGCGGTCAGCTCGGCAAAGACCTGACTCAGCCCCCCAGGCTCACCTGCTTCGCAGACCCAATAGCGCTGCAGATTCACCCCCGGATGCAAGCGGTGATCCTCACCGCCGTCCACCGCCACCACCTGCATATGCGCCTGGATCGCGGCAATCGCCGGCACAAAACGGTCACGGTTGAAGCCATCCGCATACAACTGCTCGGGCGGTTGGTTGGAAGTGCAAACCAACACCACGCCTTCATCGAACATCACCTGGAACAAGCGGCCGAGGATCAGCGCGTCACCAATATCATTGACGAACAGCTCGTCAAAACACAGCACCCGCACCTCCCGGCTCAACTCCCGGGCCAACGCCCGCAGCGGGTCGGCGGTGCCGGTCAGTTGAAACGAACGCTGATGCACCCAGGCCATGAAATGATGAAAATGCTGCCGGCGCGCCGTAACCCGCAGGGTCTGGTAGAACTGATCCATCAACCAGGTCTTGCCCCGCCCCACCGGCCCCCACAGATAAACCCCAGTGATCGGCGCCTGGCCTTGATGCAGGGCCTGGTGACACTCCTGCAACGCCAACACTGCGCGTTCCTGCGCAGCGTCGACAACAAAGCCCTGCTGACGGATGGCCGATTGATAAGCGCTGAGAGGTGAATCGACGGTCATGGCTGCCTGGGGTCAGTGCGGAAAAAACCGAGTATCGCATGCCCACAGGGATAATCCGCCAGATGCCAGGTAGAGACCGGCCGTAAGGGCTGAACCCTAATCAGCCATCACCGCACCAACGGATATACCCACAAACTTCAACGCTTTAGTGCCTTGGCACTTCTGGCCGCCCCCCCTTTCTGGCATCCTGCGCCTCCATTTTCTGACCTGGCCTTAATGGCACTCTCCCCGTGACCTCATCTGACCACGCAAAAACTGCCCTGCGTTCCGACCTGATCTACGGCCTGTACGACCGCCCACACTTCACTGCGACCGTGTTTGCCGCGCTGCAGCACGTACTGGCGAGTTTCGTCGGGATCATCACCCCGACCCTGATCATGGGCAGCGCCCTGGGGCTGCAGAGCGAAATCCCCTACCTGATCAGCATGGCGCTGTTCGTTTCCGGCCTCGGCACTTTTGTCCAGGCACGCCGATTCGGCCCGGTCGGTTCCGGCCTGCTGTGCCTGCAAGGCACCAGCTTCTCGTTTATCAGCGTGATCCTGAGCGCCGGCTTCATGGTCAAGGCGCGGGGTGGCGGCACCGATGAAATCCTCTCGACGATTTTCGGCGTGTGTTTTTTTGCCGCGTTCATCGAGGTGGTGCTGAGCCAGTTCATCGGCAAGCTGCGCATGCTGATCACCCCGGTCGTCACCGGCACCATCATCACCCTGATGGGCCTGTCGCTGATCAAGGTCGCCATGACCGACATCGCCGGCGGCTTTGGCGCGACTGACCTGGGTGGCGCCCACCATTTACTGCTGGCCGCCCTGGTGCTGGGCACTATCGTGGTACTGAACCGGGTCGACGTGCCATTCCTGCGCCTGGGGGCCATCGTCATCGGCCTGACCCTGGGTTACCTGGTGGCCTGGTTGATGGGCGACGTCGACTTCGCCAACATGACCGCCGTGCCCCTGATGAGCGTGCCGGTGCCATTCAAGTACGGGTTTAATTTCGACTGGGTGGCGTTCATTCCGATCGCGGTGATTTTCCTGGTCTCGCCCCTGGAGGCCGCGGGCGACCTGACGGCCAACTCGATGATCTCGCAACAACCGGTCAAGGGCCCGCTGTACATCCGCCGGATCAAGTCCGGGCTATTGGCCGACGGTCTCAACTCGGCGATGGCCGCGGTATTCAACAGCATGCCGATGGTGACCTTCGCCCAGAACAACGGGGTGATCCAGCTGACCGGCGTCGCCAGCCGCTATGTGGCGTTTTTCATCGCCGGCCTGCTGGTATTGCTGGGGCTGTTCCCGATGATTGGCGCAGTGTTGCAACTGATGCCCAAGCCGGTACTGGGCGGCGCTGAACTGGTGATGTTCGGCACGGTGGCCGTGGCCGGGATCAAGATCCTCGCCGAGGCCGGGCTGCACCGGCGTAACATGCTGATCGTGGCGATCTCCCTGGGCATGGGCCTGGGTGTCGCGGCAGTGCCGGAAGTGCTGCGTGAGTTGCCCAAGGCGTTGCACAACATCTTCGAGTCACCGATCACCGTCGGTGCGTTGTGCGCTATCGTGCTGAATATCTTTTTGCCCGAGGAGTTCATCGAGCTGGAAGAAGACGACTTCGACCCCGAGGCCTCGATTCTCCAGGTCATGGAAAACCCCGATGTCAGCCACCCGGGTGAACCGCTCAAGCCCGCGGCGGTCGCATCCTTGAAGCGCTAACCCGCTGGTGGGTCGAGCCGCTGGCGGTTCGACCCTTGTTGATGAGAGCCCCTCTATGCGCCGATTCATCGTTGCCGGCCTTGCCCTGTTGCTGCTCAGCCTGAGTGGCTGCGCGCTGTTTCCCGATCGCGACCCGTTGAACGTCAACGTGGTCGGCCTCGAGCCGCTGCCAAGCCAGGGCCTGGAGGTACGATTTGCGGTCAAGATCCGCCTGCAGAACCCCAACGACAATCCGATCGACTACAACGGCGTGGCCCTCAACCTTGAGGTCAACGGCCAACCACTGGCTAGCGGCGTCAGTGACCAGCAAGGCTCGATCCCCCGCTTCAGCGAGGCGCTGATCAGCGTGCCGGTGAGCATTTCGGCGTTCTCGGTGATGCGCCAGACCCTGGGGCTGAGCCAGACCCAGTCCCTGGACAACCTGCCCTACGTGCTACGCGGAAAATTGGCGGGCGGCCTGTTCGGCACCCAGCGTTTTGTCGACAGCGGCCAATTGAGCCTGGCCGGCCCAACTGCCGGTGTCCGCTGACGTCGCGCGCCGATCACACCAAGGAGGTGGATTGCTACATGGCCCCATACCCCACGCTGTATACCAAGCGTTTGATTCTCAAGCCGCTGGAACTCGCCGATGCCCCGGCCATCCAGCAGCAGTTCGCCCACTGGGACGTGGTGCGCTACCTCAATGCCCTGGTGCCCTGGCCGTATCCAGCGGACGGTGCCTTGGTCTACCTGCGTGACATCGCCCTGCCGGCGATTGCCCGAGGCGAGGAATGGCATTGGTCGATTCGCTTGAAGTCGGCCCCCGAGCAACTGATCGGCAACATCAGCCTGATGGACGAACAGGACAATAACCGTGGTTTCTGGCTGGGCACTGCGTGGCAGGGCCAGGGGCTGATGGCCGAAGCTTCGGCCGAGGTCACTCGCTACTGGTTCCAGGACCTCGGGCGCGAGCTGATGCGAGTGCCCAAGGCCTCGCCCAACCTGGCGTCACGCCGACTCTCGGAACGCAGCGGCATGCGCCTGATCCGGGTCGATGAAGGCAACTTCGTCGGCGGTCGCTACGCCACAGAAACCTGGGAAATCACCCGCGAGCAGTGGCAGCGCCTGTAGGAGCGAGTGCCCGCTTGCGGCGTGCTCGCGATGGACCCGAGAACACCGCGCTGCCAACCCGCAGCGTTTACTTGGCCGCCATCAGGCGATTGACTTCGCTGCGCACCATGTTGGCGTACTCCGGCGGCGACATGGCGTCCAGCTCCGCGCGGACCCATTCGGCCCATTTGCCTTTGCGCTTGGAGCGCTCACCGAACAGACGGGCCGCTTCACCCTTGGATTTGCCCAGGTTGCTCTGCCAGAGGTCGAACAGACGGGACTTTTCATCTTCAAGCGCTGCGCGCTCGGCAAGGGGCTTGTCGGCCAGATTGAAGCTCATGGGAGTTACCTGCTGCATAAAATAGGCGACATCTTACACTGTAGGTGGAAATCTCCGGCGACGGATTTACCCGGACCAAGGGCCATCGCAGAAAAAATCTGCAACTTTTACCCGCCGCCTACACTCCATTGTTCACTGTCCCTTTACCCTGCAAGGAGTTACCCGATGGCCCGAAAAACTGCCGCCCAGGCTCACGAAGAGCAAATCAAGGATCAGGCGTTCAGTGAGCTGCAAGCGCTGATCGAAGAGTCGGAAAAGCTCCTGAAAAGCAGCGCCGCCCTGGTCGGCGAGGAAGCCGAGACCCTGCGCGGGCAAATTGCCCTGAAACTGCAGCAGGCTCGCGACTCGGTCACCAGCGTGCGTGAACGCACCCAACCGGTGGTCGAGGCGACTGAAACCTACATCGGCGGGCATCCTTGGCAAACTGTGGCGATCTCCGCCGGGTTTGGCCTGGTGGTGGGGTTGTTGTTGGGGCGCCGTTGAGTCCCGCAAGACTTCGTTGATGGTGGTGCAGGAGCAAGGCTCGGCTTTGCGGTGATGGCATCGCGAGCAAGCTTTGCTCCTACACGTATAGGGACCCTGTGGTTGATAACCAGCCGGTTCCGGCAAATCAGCAGGTCAGTCCTCTGCCAGGCTGCGCAACTGCGCCAGGGTTTCATCGTCCAGCACTATGCCGGCCGACTCAGCTTTACGCCGCTCGCGATGGCGGCGGTCACCCGGCAGTCGGTGCAAACCGACTGCATGCATCTGCCGCACCAACTCCTGGCTTCTCTCGGCAAAGTTCTGCCCCGCTGCCTTGCTCGGGTCGATGACGATCAGCAACTGCCCGGTCCATGGGGTTTTGGCGCCAGGGTGGTTGGACCAGTCGAACTCGAACGAAAAATTGCCCCCCGTCAACGCCGCCGCCAGCAACTCGACCATCATCGACAGCGCCGATCCCTTGTGCCCGCCAAACGGTAACAACGCACCGCCCTCGAGGATCGCTTTCGGGTCGGTAGTCGGCTGGCCCAGGCTGTCCACCCCCATGCCAGGAGGCAAGCGCTCGCCCTTGCGTGCAGCGATTTGCACATCGCCGTGGGCGATGGCGCTGGTGGCCAGGTCGAAGACGATCGGCTCGGCATCCGCCCGTGGCGCGGCAAACGCAATCGGGTTGGTGCCAAACAGTGGGCGGTCGGCGCCATGGGGCACGACGCAGGTCATGCTATTGACCACGCTGAGCGCAACCAGCCCCTCATAGGCAAAGGGCTCGACGTCCGGCCAGAGCGCCGCAAAGTGATGGGAATTGCGGATCGCCATGACCGCGATCCCGGCGCTGCGGGCTTTCTCCACCAGTAATTCGCGGCCAGCAGCCAAAGCCGGCTGGGCGAAGCCGTTTTGCGCATCGACCCGCACGAACCCCGAGGCGACATCTTCCACCACGGGTACCGCCTGGCCATTGACCCAGCCGCTTTTAAGCGTCGAGACATATCCCGGAATGCGGAACACCCCATGGCTGTGGGCGCCATCACGCTCGGCCCCGGCACAGTTGTTGGCCAGCACCGCGGCGACCTCGGGACTGGTGCCATGGCGCAGAAAAATCCCTTGCAGAAGATTCACCAGTGCTGGGTACGACACAGCATGTGAGCCAGCTTGATCGTGTGACACAGACATCTGAAGCTCCAGATTTTTTATTGGAGGGGGCAACAGCGCGGGGGATCCTGAGGCGCTGATTAAACACCCCTTGACGCGCCCGCTGTCAACCGTCGAAAGGCGATCCGCAGCCCACTAACTATCTACCGCCCTGCGCCGTCTCGGCCAACTTAGCCTTGGACTTTCCCCCAGCGACTGAAAATCGTCGCGTCACACCGAGACCAACACCATGACTGACCAACTCCTACCGCTGTTTTTCCCTGAAGCCCTGCAAGACATCAAAGTCCTCAGCCCGAGGTTACGGGCCCTGGATTTCACCCTCGCGGACCTGGCCTGGTTGCGCAGTGTAGAACTCGCCAGCCACACGATACGTGCGGCGCAGCCCAACCCCATGACCGTCGAGTCCATCGCGCTCAAGGTCAAGGACCGCGAGCCACAGCCCCTGGCCGGCAGCTTCATGCTGCACCCGACCCCGGTTGACCATAAGGCGGTGCTGTACACGCCCTACGGCGGGTTGCAGAAGTTCGACAACCCTCGTGCCGTGATTCAGGCACTACAAGAGTCGCTCAAGGCCCCCGGCAAGCGGCTGGAACTGTTGCGCTTCCTGCCCATCGCCTGGCGTGAAGCATGGCCCAAAGACAACAGCGTCAGCCTGAGCCATGCGGTCATCGACGACCTGGTGTTCGAGCACCAGGCGCGACAATTCGCGGCCAGCCAGGGCAACAACCTCAGCCTGATGCGCGAACAACTTGAACAATTGCCCACCTTGAGCCACTTGCTTGAACAATTGCTCGACCGTGAACTGGGTAGCGCGCTCCCCGGCCTGGATCAACGCCAAAGCCGTGTCGATTTCTTCGCGCTTGGCACTGAAGGTCAACGAAGCAAGGTCGACAGCAAACCCTTGACCCAGGCTCTGCTTGATTTTTTCCTGCAGCGCGCATGGCCTGCGGGCCTTAGCCGGCAGTTTGCCAATCCGCGCCTGACGCCAACTGCCCGTGACCCTGCCCCCTGGGAAAAAGCAGTCAAGACCATCGCCCAAGGGCTAGCGCCCATGTTGGCCGAGCGATTACGCAGCTATTGGGCAGCGGACGCCGGGGTCGTCGGTACGCGCCAGGTTTTTTTTGCCCAGGCCATGCGTGACAAGGCGCGCCTCGACCTGCTGCGCAAGCGCCAGGATGCAATCCTTGACCCCGAACAGCATCAGGCCCTGGTGGCGCTGCTCGAGCGTGCGGACACCCCCACCAACTACGACGCCGAACAGTTACAGGCAGAAACCGTGCGCCTGTGGGAGCACCCTGAGCAATTTGTCGAACCGGCCAGCACACTGATGCTGAGCAACCGCAGCAATGCGTACCTGTATAGCCAGCCCCTGGGCCTGCAAGTGCTGGGCAACTACGCCGAGCTGAAACAGACCGTGCAACGCATGGTCACCAGCAGTGGGCATGACGATCAGGTCTACAGCCTGTTGAGCCTGCCGGAGCGCAACCTGCTGCTGCGCCTGGAGCAGCCCCAAGTGTCTGGCGAACCGCTGTTCGGCAGCCTGTTCCAGCGCCTGGTGGCGGACATCATCAGCAAGCAACAGCAGAGCATCAGCCACGCATTGGATGTATTTCGCAACAGCGAAGGGGCGATCGACCTGCCGGCATTGTTCGATCAGTCACTGGATGTGCGCGTCATGCTCGACAGCGCGTTGCTGGAGTCGGCTGATCAGCAGCGCTGGAGTCTGCGGCCGTTGATCAGCGGTGAGCATCACCCCTCCATCGTGGTGACGGACAGGGCCAAGCTGCACCTCAAGTCCCTGCGCAGCGTACTCGACTCCCTGACTGCAAAATTCGCCACGTTCCCCGCGGACAACCTGGCACTCCAGCAAACCTTCCTCGAAGGTCTCAAGCCCGACCTCGGCCACGCCCTGGCGGTCGGTATTCGCGGCGAAGCCGCTCTGCGCCAACTGCTCAGTACGTTCAGTGCGTACGACAAGGCCATCGTCGACACTGCGCTCAATCCCGATGCCGCAACCAGACGACAACGCCACGCATTACGCGGCTTCCGGCCCGACGCCTGGTCGTTGACCCTGCACTGCACGGGCGAGCCTGACCTGATGCCGCTGGCCAATTGTTTGCTGCTGACCGAACGGGGTGGCATGGACCCATCACACTCGGGACGGGCCATCCTCTGGACGCCGGCACAAGGGCTGGAGGCCTTCGCTTCCATCACCCACGCCCAGCTCGAACTGGGCCAGCGCTTGCTCGATGAAGGTGCGCGCCAGGGGCTGCTTGAAAACCTGACGCGTGACCTCTACCGCCCTCATCGTCACTACACCCTGGGACCATTGCGCCTGATTGAAGGCCATGTACTGCAGGAGCGTCAGCAATCGGCGATCAACCACTTCATCGCCGCACGCCGGCATACCCGCGCACTCGGACTGTCGGATGCCAGCGTACGCGCGGATTTCGTACGGCATAAATTGTCGCCCACGCCGCTCAATCTCGAACATGCCATGCAGATTGCCCAGGCAATCATCACCCGTGGCTCATTACCCGCTTGGCTCGGCGCTGCCTCTCTCGGACAACTGCAGCAGCATGCCGAATTGCTGGAGCAATTTCGTCTCAGCCTTGACCCCGGAAGCGATTACCTGGATGACCTGCAACCCTTTTCAGCCTACGTCTGCGAGCGCCTCAAGCAACTGCTTGGTGCGCGATTCCCTGGAGTCGAGCTTGACCCCGATCAGTTGCAGGTGACGCCTACACTGGCCTTGACCGGCCCGGTACAGACCCTGAGTGAATTCGCACTCAACCCCACCCATGTGCTGCATGACGCCGGTTTCGCGATCACTTCGGGCAGTGCCCTGGCGCTCCCCGCGCAGGTAACTGCCAGTGAAATCAGGAAGCTGTTGCTACAACTGGACATCAAGACCGCCTACCGTGAACGACTGAACCAACACCTGAGCGGCAACACCAGCGCGGTCCTCAAGCGCCAGCAATGTTTCGTCCGGCAGTTACCCTGGCAATTGCTGCTGCACGCCCACGCACTGAACCTGCAGGGTGCACTCTCCGAGCAAGGCTTGGCCCTGGTCGAGCAAGTGTTGGACATGCCGGATGCATTGGCGCGCGCCAGCGTCAGCGAGGCCAAGGCGATCGTCCGGCCCCTTGAACTGATCGCTACCGAAGGTGCCTCTGCCGTCAAGGCGTTGGGGTTGTACCTGATCGGCGAACCCGAGAGCGGGCCGCAGATTCTCTATGCGCCCTATGACAAACACCTGGGCTTGAGCGAGTTTGAAAACGCTGCCAGCGTGGTGGCTGCGATCAACCACCCGGGGCCGCTGCAGGATTTGCTGCTGCGCCGCTTACCCGACCCGCACAAGGCGACCTACCAGAACCTGCTGGCTAGCGGCCCCGACAGCGATATCCAGCTCGCCTGCCAGCCGATCCAGGGCAACCTGCTGCATCGCTTGTTCAGCGACAACAGCGTTCTGCTGTCACACCTGCTGGGCAGTCAGGGCGAACGTAGCGCGCTGGCCGATTGGGACGCGCTCAAGGCTCTGTTCGCCAAGGGTTTGAAATACGGCGGTAGTTTTTTGCCGGGCAAACTGGCGATTCCCATAGCGCTCTGGCAAAGCTACACATCCTTCAAGGAGTCGGCCGAGGCCTTGCAGGATCATCACTGGAGGAGCGTGCTGCCGAGTTTTATCAACGGTGTTGCGCAACTGGTGAGGCTCGGCAAGTTGTTGCATGTCCCCGAAGGGGTGCGCCGCGAGACCAAGGCCATCGACCTCTGCGCGCCCGTGCGGACCCGGCTGCAGCCGTTCGAAGCCACGCAGATGACCCTCTCCGGCAAGCGCGCTGCCGATGGCAGCTACCCCTTGGCTGTCGGGAAGCACTATGCCCCGGTGGAAGGCAAGGTCTATCAAATCAGCAAGAAAGCCATCGCACCGCGCATCATCGAGAGCCAGCGCCAGGGGCCCTATGTACAGAACCGGGGTAGCCAATGGTTGCTGGATCCTGATGTGCATAGCGTTCACTACGGCAAGGCGCTGTCGAAACTGCACAGCAAACTGGTAACCCGGCACCAGGTACGCAGGCTCATCAATATCGAGGCCCGGGGCATGGAATCGATCCGCCAACTGTTCCCGGAAAAAGCCAGGCAGATCGTGCAAGCACTCGACCTTGCTCGGTTCTACGCCTTCAACAGCCTGCACAACCTGGCCCAGCTCAAGAGCACCCAGCGCGGGGCACGCCTGGAGGTCTTCTTCAAGGAAATGTTTGACGTCGACAGCGTCGATGAAAACCTGCTGCGCAAAATCAAAGAGGCAATTGTGCCCCTGTGCAAAGCCCTGGTGGATCCGAGCCTGGACCAACTCAACCACAATCGATTTGTGGTTGGCTCCAACCTGAATCCCTCGGAGGGTGTGATCGCTTTTGTGGTCAGTGAGGACGCGCAGCGCGCGGTGCATTTCACCGAGCACTTCTTCAGCCAGCAACTGGACATGTATGAGGGGGCCTTGACCGAAGCGTTCGATATTACCGCCCACGCCCAGGCCGCGACCCTCATCCACGAGTTTTCGCACCTGTTTTCCAATACCTATGACTTCGCCACCTTGGAAGCCCGCAGACCCTTCAGCGACCTGGTCTCGACCCTCACCCACGCTCACCGCCTGCTCAAGGCCGCACATGAGGAGTTCCAGCGTAACGCGCTGTCCCTGCGCACGCCGGCGGAGGAACTGTTCGCCTACTGGAACGACGCAGAAAGTGAATGGGAAAGTTTTGACGACGCCCCGGAAGCTAGCCTATTGCGCGCGGCGGTCAGGTCCGCCACCGGCACCAATAATATGCGTGAGGCGCGTATTGCCTTCCTCAACCCGGACTCAGCCGATCGACGCATCGACACCA
The DNA here is from genome assembly GCF_044743405.1 of Pseudomonas sp. NPDC087626. Classification (NCBI taxonomy): domain Bacteria; kingdom Pseudomonadati; phylum Pseudomonadota; class Gammaproteobacteria; order Pseudomonadales; family Pseudomonadaceae; genus Pseudomonas; species Pseudomonas sp. NPDC087626. Next base: position 20,568 of record NZ_JBIUWJ010000021.1, on the reverse strand, counting down.
TCCTGCGCAATGCCGATTCGGTGGCACGCCTGGTATGTGAAATGGGCCGGCGCCTGGACCCAGTCCCGTAAATTGACGAAAAAGCCGCTCATTGATGCTCAATCGCCATGACGGCTGTTCTCGCCGGCTGGTGGTGAAGGTTAGAATGCGCGAAACCAGGAAGCATCAATGAGCCAAACCCCACTCACTCCAGCAGACGACGACGCCGTCACTGACGCCGCAGCGCATTGGTGCATGCGCTTGCATGCCCAGGACTGCAGCGCAGCCGAGCGCCAGGCATTTGTGCAATGGCGCGACGCCCATCCCCTGCATGCGTTGGAGTATGAGGCGATGCTGGAGATCTGGGAGGTCAGTGACCATCTGCCCCGCCCGGGACACTTGGCCGTAGCTCCCAGCCCTGTGGTCCGCCCAGGCTGGCAGCGGCTGGCAATGGCGGCGGCGGTCTGTGCCCTGGCCTTGCCGCTGGCCGCATTCAGTGGCTGGCAGCTGGGTTGGTTGCCAGACTCCTACGAGCGCTTCGAGGCCCAAGGTGCACTGCGCCAGGTGACGTTGAGCGACGGCAGCCAGGTTGAACTGAACCTGGGCACGGTGCTGACCTACAGCAATTACAAAGACCAGCGCCGGGTCACCCTGAAACAGGGCGAAGCCTTCTTTCGAGTCAGCCATGACGCCAGCCATCCGTTCGTGGTCAAGGCGGCAGACGGCCAGATTCGCGTCACTGGCACCCAGTTCAACGTCTGGAAATACCAGGACCAGGTCCGGGTGACCTTGCTCGAAGGTTCGGTCCTGGTGACCAGCAATGATGCCCAGCGCGGCGATGGCTTTCGCCTGGGTCCTGGCATGCAAGCGCGCTACAAGGGTGGCGACTACCAACCGCAGATCAATCAGACCTACGCCAACGACACGTCCCTCAGTTGGCGCGATGGCCGCCTGGTGCTCGACAACCTGACGCTCAACGAAGCCCTGCCGCTGATCAATCGTTACCTGCAGGAGCCGGTGCTGCTGGCCGACACTGACACCGGGATGATCCGCATCGGCGGGGTCTACAACATCAGCCAGCTACACAGCCTGGTGCCTTCACTGCCCAAGGTGTTGCCGGTGTACCTGACGCACAACGCCGACGGCCGGACCGTGCTCAACTCCCGGCCGAAGTAACCCCGGGGCCGGTCCCGCAATGGAAAAAACATTATTTGCCTTGCCATCGATACGATTCGGCGGAAAATAATTGACAGGCCATTGGCCCGAAATACCGACGTCTCACCCTTCGCTGACGTACTTTCGACAAAATTTCTACATTCAGAGCTTCATGATTTGCCCCGCTCATTCGTCTTAATGACAGAGAGCACAAATCACATTTTCCTGATCAGGCTCTGAAAAGGAGTTTTCTGCATGTACAACTCGCAATTGCCAACGGATGGTAAACCCGCGCCGAAAGGTGTTTCCCTGGGTCAGGATGTCACTGTGTTCGGCAAACCGGTCGAGCGCCACGGTAACGAACGAATCCGCCAACTGCTCAAGAGCTTTGGCCTGCGCACCAGCCTGATACGCTTGAAAGTGATCGATGCACTGCTCAGCGCCGCGGAAAACGACCACCCGCTGGGCGTGCGTGGGGTGCACAGCCACTTGCTGGAACTGGACATCCCGCTGTCTTTTCTCAGCGTGCGTGAAGTCTTGAAGCGCCTGTGCAGCGAAGGCGTGATCGTGCTCAACCCGGATAAAAGCTACAGCCTGCATCCACAGGCTGCTGCCGTGCTCCAGCGCCTCGACTGACGCTGGCCCACCTCGCTCAGGGCTTGACCTTGCGCCGCATCACGCCGTTGATCACCACCACCGACACGGCCACGCCAATGGCGATGTACTGGAACAGCGTTTCGCTGATGATCCCGGCATTCTGCAGATATGACAGCCCAAGCATGATCGCCAGGACCACCAGGGAAATCAGAATAGAGTATTTCAAACGTTGCGACTGGGTCATTGCGGGTTCCTGATCCTGTGAATGTGTGAGTCCTGCAGCGGGCCGGCCCCATTCCTGTTCGGGGGCGCCAGCAGCGCGCGGGCCACATGGTACACCCAAGATGTTTCGCCGGGCGCGCCACGCAGCTGACAAATCGGTAATCCACGCCTCAGTTTACTGACAGCGCGGGCCATTTAAGGTCCTGCCAAACCTGAAGCTTCAGGATTGACGGGACTTTTTTATGCCTTCAACACCCTCGCGACGCTCTTTGCTCAAAAGCCTGGCCGCCGGTACTGTCCTGGCGGGCACCGGCCTGTGGCGCCCCACCAGTTGGGCCGTGACCGCAGACACAGCCTCCTCGACCCTGACCGGTAGCCGCTTCGACCTGTGGATCGGCGAATCGCCAGTCAACTTCAGTGGCAGCCCACGCACCGCCATGACCATCAACGGCGGTATTCCCGGCCCCTTGCTGCGCTGGCGTGAGGGCGACACGGTGACCTTGCGCGTGCACAACCGACTCAAGCAGGACACCTCGATCCACTGGCACGGGATTATCCTGCCGGCCAACATGGACGGCGTGCCCGGCCTGAGCTTCCACGGCATCGCCCCCGATGGCCTGTACGAATACCAATTCACCCTGAAGCAGAACGGCACCTACTGGTACCACAGCCATTCCGGCCTGCAGGAACAGGCCGGCGTCTATGGCCCACTGGTGATCGACGCCCGCGACCCCGAACCCTTCGCCTACGACCGGGACTACGTGGTGATGCTCAGCGACTGGAGCGACCAGGCCCCGGAACACCTGATGCGCACCCTGAAAAAGCAGTCCGACTACTACAACCGACACCAGCGCACGGTCGGCGACTTCATAACCGACGTCAGCCGCGACGGCTGGGCGGCGACAGTGGCGGACCGCACCATGTGGGCCCAAATGAACATGAGCCCCACCGACCTTGCAGACGTCAGCGGCGAAACCTACCACTACTTGCTGAACGGCCAGACGCCACAAACCAACTGGACCGCCCTGTTTCAGCCGGGGGAAAAGCTGCGCCTGCGACTGATCAACGGCTCGGCCATGAGTTACTTCGACTTTCGCATTCCCGGCCTGCAGATGACCGTGGTCGCGGCCGATGGCCAGTACGTGCAGCCGGTCACCGTCGACGAGTTGCGCATCGCCGTTGCCGAGACCTACGACGTCATCGTCCAGCCCACCGGCGCCCGCGCCTACACCCTGTTCGCCCAATCGATGGACCGCAGTGGTTATGCCCGCGGCACGCTCGCCACCAGCCAGGGGCTCAGCGCCGACGTCCCGCAGCCTGACCCGCGCCCGTTAATCAGCATGGCCGACATGGGCATGGACCACGGCAGCATGGCGGGCATGGCGGGCATGGATCATAGCCAGATGGCCGGCATGGATCACAGCAACATGCCCGGCATGGCCGCCCCACTGCAGAGCCATCCGGCTTCGGAAACCGCCAATCCGCTGGTGGACATGCAGACCATGCGCCCCAGCGCCAAGCTCGCCGACCCGGGCATCGGCCTGCGCGACAATGGCCGCCGAGTGTTGACCTACGCCGACCTCAAGAGCACCTTCGCCGACCCCGACGGGCGCGAGCCCTCGCGCACGCTCGAGTTGCACCTGACCGGGCACATGGAGCGCTTCGCCTGGTCATTCGACGGCATCAAGTTCAGCGACGCCCAACCCCTGCGCCTGACCTACGGCGAGCGGCTGCGCATCACCCTGGTCAACGACACGATGATGACCCACCCGATTCACCTGCACGGCCTGTGGAGTGATCTTGAGGACGAGCACGGGCGCTTCCAGGTGCGCAAGCACACCATCGACATGCCGCCCGGTACCCGCCGCAGTTATCGGGTAACCGCCGATGCCCTGGGCCGCTGGGCCTATCACTGCCACCTGCTGCTGCACATGGAGATGGGCATGTTCCGTGAAGTGCGCGTCGATGAACCGGGGAGCCCGACATGAACATTCGCCTGCTGCTGGCCGCACTGTGCGGCGTTTACCTGAGCCCGACCCAGTCGGCCGAAAGCATCGACCACGCGGCCATGGGCCACGGCGCGATGCCTGCCATGGACCACAGCCAGATGCCCACGCTGCAGAGCCGCACGCCGATTCCCGTGCCCAGCGACGCGGACCGCCGGGCAGCCTTCCCGGCGGTCAATGGGCATGGGGTTCACGACAAGGCGCTCAATGGCTTCTGGCTGATCGACCAACTGGAGTACCAGGATGCCGACGACGGCAGCGCCCTGGCCTGGGACATGAGTGGTTGGGTGGGCGGCGATATCGACCGGCTGTGGCTGCGCACCGAAGGTGAACGCAACAATGGCCACACCGAAAAAGCCGAAGTGCAGGCGTTGTGGGGGCATGCCATCGGCCCCTGGTGGGACCTGGTCGCCGGCCTGCGCCAGGACTTCCAGCCAGGCTCGCCGCAGACCTGGGCCGCGTTCGGGGTGCAAGGCCTGGCCCTGTATAACTTTGAAACACAAGCCACGCTCTTCGTCGGTGAAAAGGGGCAAAATGCCCTCCGCCTGGAAGGCGAGTACGACATTCTGCTGAGCAACCGGCTGATCCTGCAGCCCAGCGCCGAGCTCAACCTGTACAGCCGCAACGACCCCGAACGGCGGATCGGCGCGGGGTTGGCCAACACCGAAGCCGGTGTGCGCCTGCGTTATGAAATCGTCCCCGAATTTGCCCCGTACATTGGCGTGACCTGGAGCAGCACCTACGGCAACACCGCCGACTACACTGGCGAGGATGACGAACAGCGCAACCAAACGCGCTTCGTCGCCGGCGTGCGGCTCTGGTTCTGAGCCCATCAACGCAACGATCGACAAAGAGATTCCCCATGCACACCACAGCACTTCGCCTGGCCGCCCTGGGCGCCCTGTTCATCAGCACCCAGGCCCTGGCGGCCGAACTGATCCCGATCGACGTCCATCGCGACGCCAACTGCGGTTGCTGCAAAGCCTGGATCAGCCACCTGCAGGACAACGGCTTCAAAGTCACCGACCACGTCGAACCCAACATGAGCGAAGTCAAGCAACGCCTGGGGGTGGCGCCGCGCCTCGCGTCCTGCCATACCGCGCTGATCAACGGCAAGTTTGTCGAAGGCCACGTCCCCGCCGAACAGGTGCTGGCCCTGGCCAAGCGTGACGACTTGCTGGGCATGGCCGTACCGGGCATGGTCACCGGTTCGCCGGGCATGGAAATGGGCGATACCGTCGACCCGTACCAGGTAATCGGCGTGTCCAGGGATGGCAGTCAAACGGTGATCGCCGACTACCCGGCCAAGTAGTGCTGCTGGCGTACCTCGGGCTGTTTGCGGCGGCATTCGGTGCCGCCACACTATTGCCCTTGCAGTCCGAGGCAGTGCTGGTGGGATTGCTGCTCAATAGCCAGTACTGGTTGTGGCTGCTACTGGCCGTCGCGACCCTGGGCAATGTCCTCGGGTCGCTGGTCAACTGGTGGCTGGGCCGCGGCATCGAGCGCTTCAAGGATCGCCGCTGGTTCCCCGTCAGCCCAACCAACCTGGAAAGGGCCCGCCGGCATTATCAGCGTTACGGGCACTGGTCGTTGCTGCTCAGCTGGTTGCCGGTGATCGGCGATCCATTGACCCTGGTGGCCGGCGTAATGCGCGAGCCGCTTGGGCGTTTCCTGCTGATCGTCACCCTGGCCAAAGGCGCCCGGTACGGCCTCCTGGCCCTGGCCACGCTCGGCTGGCAGGGCTGATCACGAGCAGGCCGCCACAATCCATAGGCGCGCCGCAAACCCTGTGGGAGCCGGCTTGCCGGCGATGGTCTTCAACGATGACGCATATTTCCCAGGCCAACCCCCTCCAAGTCGCGCACTTATTTGGTGCAGCCACCTGCAACCCTACGCTCCACAGGCACCCATCCCCTGCCTCTTTTTAACCGACCACCACTGAAAACCTGCCCTTCGTCGGTGCAATTGTCACAATTTTCCAGTTGTCTTCTCCTGATCCAAACCGATTGTCGAACAATCCGAAAACCCGCCTACCCCGCTCTAGGTTCTGGCCTAGACTGGATTTCGCGGGGCCAGACCGTCGGGTCATATAACGGAGAAAAACTCGAAACTTTCCGCTATAGCGACGGGTCAGGTGATTAGAGGGGTCACGGCCGCTGGTGCAATCCTTGCAATGTTCACAACAGCCTTGGGAGCTTCAACGCATCGGGCCGCGCTTGCGCCACGACGCGTGGCGCATTTGCGCCTGGCCACAGGAAACGGCCGCTTGATGCACGGGTGAGATGCCTAAAGCAGATCAATAAAACGGGAGAAACACATGAACAGTGCCGCTTTAGAAATCCAGGGAGAACGTACTCAGCAGGCCATCGGCGAGGCGACATCGATGGCGATCCTGGCCCCCGGTGCAAAGACGGTACTGCCCACTCCACGTCAGAATCCGAACAAAAAGAAAGTCTTGTTCGTGACGTCGGAAATCGCTGACCTGGTGAAGACCGGCGGCCTGGGTGACGTCTCTGCCGCACTGCCTCGGGCCATGGCCCACCTGCACGACGTCCGGGTGCTGATCCCGGGTTACCCGCAAGTCATGCACAGCGATAACCCGATCCACATCATTGGCGAACTCGGCGGCCACGCGGCCCTGCCACCGTGCAAGATCGGACGCATGGACATGCCCGACGGGCTGGTGATCTACGTATTGATCTGCCCCGAACTGTACGAGCGCGAAGGTTCGCCCTACGGTGCCAACAATGGCCGTGACTGGCCCGACAACCATATCCGGTTTGCCCGCCTGGGCCTGGCTGCCGCCGACATCGCCGCCAACCTGGCGCAAATCCACTGGTGCCCGGACCTGGTGCACGCCCATGACTGGCCCGCCGGCCTGGCCCCGGCCTACATGCACTGGCGTGGGCAGCGCACCCCGACCCTGTTTACCATCCACAACCTGGCCTACCAGGGCGTGGTCAGCCTGGCTTCGTGCCCGGAGCTGGGAATTCCCGAACACGCCCTGCAGCAAGAAGGCATGGAGTTCTACGGCAAACTGTCCTTTCTCAAGGCCGGCATGGCCTATTCCAGCCACATCACCACGGTCAGCGCGACCTACGCCCAGGAAATCACCACCCCGGCGTTTGGCTGCGGCCTCGATGGTTTTCTGGCCAGCAAGACCCAACAGGGCCTGCTCAGTGGCATCCCCAACGGCATCGATGAAAGCTGGGACGCAGCCACCGACCCGCACCTGTCCTGCCCCTTCACCATCGGTGACTGGGACGGCAAGGCCGCCAATGCCGCCCAGGTCCGCGACTTGTTCGGCCTGCAGGACAGCGAGGGCCCGCTGTTTGCCGTGGTCTCGCGCCTGGTCTACCAGAAAGGCCTGGACCTGACCGAAGGAGTGGCCGAGTACATCGTCAAATCCGGCGGGCAGATCGCAATTATCGGCCGTGGTGAACCGGAGGAAGAACAAGCCATGCGCAACCTGGCCCTGCGCTTCCCAGGGCAGATCGGCGTGCGCATCGGCTTCAATGAAACCGATGCGCGGCGCATGTTCGCCGGCAGTGACTTCCTGCTGATGCCCTCGCGCTACGAGCCCTGCGGCCTGAGCCAGATGTACGCCCAGCGTTTTGGCTCCTTGCCGGTCGCGCGTAATACCGGGGGCCTGGCCGACACCATCGAAAATGGCGTCACCGGTTTTCTGTTCGACGAGTCCACCGTGCCCAGCTACGAAGAGGCGCTGAGCCGGGCCTTCAAGGTCTTTGCCTTCCCTGCCCTGCTCAATGCCATGCGCTGCCGGGCCATGGCCGCACCCTTCAATTGGTGCAAGGCCGTCGAACCCTACGCTGAACTCTACGAACAACTGGTGGCCAAGGCGCTGGGGAAATCGGTCAAGTTATAAGAGGGAACTGTGCATGCCGTTACGGACTATGGAAACCTGGCCCCACGGCGCTGTCATGCTGGATGCGCAACACACCCGGTTTGCGCTGTGGGCACCCGATGCATTTTATGTGAGTGTCGAGTTGGACGAGGGGCCGTCGCTGCCCATGCTGCCCCAGGCCAATGGCTGGTTTGTCCTCAAGACCCCCTGCCCGGCCGGAACCCGCTACCGCTTTAACATCGATGGTGAACACGACGTTCCCGACCCCGCCTCCCGCGCCCAGGAGGCGGGGCCGGAGTCGGCCAGCATCGTGGTCGACCCGCTCGCCTACCGCTGGCAACACTCGTCCTGGCAGGGCCGGCCCTGGCATGAGGCGGTGATCTACGAGCTACACGTCGGCCTGCTCGGCGGGTTCGCCGCAGTCCAGCAGCAGTTGCCGCACCTGGTGGACCTGGGCATCACGGCAATCGAGTTGATGCCTCTGGCGCAGTTTCCCGGCGAGCGCAACTGGGGTTATGACGGCGTGCTGCCCTACGCCCCGCAATCGTCCTATGGCTCGCCCGAAGCGCTCAAGCAGTTGATCGACTGCGCCCACGGCCTGGGCCTGGCGGTGATCATAGACGTGGTCTACAACCATTTCGGGCCAGACGGCAATTACCTGCACCATTACGCCAAGAGCTTCTTTCGCGAAGACCGGCACACGCCGTGGGGCGCGGCCATTGATTTCCGGCGCCGCGAAGTGCGTGATTTCTTTATCGACAACGCCTTGATGTGGTTACTCGAGTACCGCTTCGATGGCCTACGCCTGGACGCCGTGCACGCCATCGACGACCCGGACTTTCTCCAGGATCTGGCAAACCGGGTCCATCAGCAGATCGATCCGGCAAGGCATGTGTGGCTCACCGTGGAAAACGAGCACAACCAGGCCAGCTTGCTGGAGCAGCGGTTCGACGCCCAGTGGAACGACGACGGGCACAATGCCCTGCATGTCCTGCTGACCGGGGAAACCGATGCCTACTACGCCGACTTCGCCCACAACCCCACCGAGCAACTGGCCCGCTGCCTGAGCCAGGGGTTTGTCTACCAGGGCCACACCAACCGCCATGGCCAGACCCGTGGAGAGCCTAGCGGTCACCTGCCCCCCAGCGCGTTTGTGCTGTTCCTGCAGAACCATGACCAGATCGGCAATCGCGCCTTTGGCGAACGCCTGCACCAGTTGTGCCCGCCCCAAGCCCTGCACGCTGCCACGGTGCTGTTGTTATTGTCGCCGATGATTCCCCTGCTGTTCATGGGCGACGAAGTGGCCGCCGATCAACCCTTCCTGTTTTTTACCAGCCATCACGGCGACCTCGCGCAACTGGTGCGCGAAGGCCGGCGCAATGAGTTCGCCTGCTTCAAAGCCTTTGCCGACCCCCACAGTCGCGAGCGCATACCCGACCCCAATGCCCCACAGACCTTCGAAGACTCGCGGCCCAACCTCACCCCCGGGGACTACGGCATACGCCACAGCACCCAGGCCCTGTACCGGCAGTTGCTGCTGATTCGCCACCGCGAAATCATCCCACGCCTGCCCGGCGCCCACGCCCTGGGTGTTTCGGTGCTCGGCGAAGGGGCGATCAGCGCGCGTTGGCAACTGGGGGACGGCAGCATGCTGCACTTTGAGTTGAACCTCAGCGCCAACGCTGTTGCCCATATACCGCAAGCCCAGGCCCAACTGCTGTTCGAGTACCCGCCACAGGCGTGCACCCGATTACAGCAAGGCACCCTGGCTCCCTATTGCGCGCTGGTCAGCCTGACGGCAGCGGCATCCATGCTACCCCCCGCAGGAGAGCGCCAATGAGCGATGCGCAACTGGAAATTCTCGCCAGCCGGGCCGGCCTGGCCGTGGATTGGATCGACGCCAATGGGCGTGCGCAAAAAGTTGCCCCGGCAGTCCTGCGCGCGGTCCTCAACGGCCTCGGCCACCCGGCCGGCAGCGCCCAGGAAATCGACGCCAGCCTGTTGCAGGTGCAGCAGAGCCAGGCGCGCAGCCAGTTGCCACCGCTGTTGACCGTGGATGTCGGTGCCGGGCTTGACCTGGCGCGCTACTTCGAACCGCACACGCCCTGCGAGATTCATCTGGAAGACGGCGCCATCCTCAATCTGAAACTCGACGACGAGGCGCGATTGCCGGGGCTGATCCCGGTGGGTTACCAGGAAGTCAGCATCGCCGGTCGCTACTTCACCCTGGCCGTGGCGCCCCTGCACTGCCACAGCGTCGCCTCGGCCGTGGACAGCGACACTCCGCGCGCCTGGGGCCTGAGCGTGCAGCTGTACGCCTTGCGCCGCCCGGGCGACGGCGGTTTTGGTGACACCCTGGCCCTTGAAGAGCTGGCCCGGGTTGCCGGTGAACGCGGCGCCGAAGCACTGGCGATCAGCCCGATGCACGCAATGTTCAGCTGCGACACCCAGCGTTTCAGTCCCTACTCACCGTCCAGCCGGCTGTTCCTCAATAGCCTGTACGCCGCTCCCGGCGAGATCCTTGGCGAACGCGCACTGCGCATGGCCATCGACGCCACGGAGTTGGCCGACGAACTCGCCCAGCTGGAAAACCAGCCCTTGGTGGACTGGCCCGCTGCTGCCCAGGCCAAACAGAAACTCTACCAGGCCCTGTATGAAGGGTTTACCCGCGGCGATCACCCGTTGCACGCCGACTTCAGCAGCTTTCGCCACAGCGGTGGCGAAGCCCTGGAAAACCACTGCCGTTTCGAAGCCCTGCAAGAAGCCTGCGCTGCCCGTGGCGAAAGCCTGGACTGGCGCCACTGGCCCGAGCCCTGGCGCAATCCGCGCAGCCCGGAGCTGGCCGCGTTTGCCGAGCAGCATGCCGCACGCATCGGTTTCTACGCCTTTTGCCAATGGCTGATCGCCCGCTGCCTGCAGCGTGCGCAAAACGTCGCTCGCAGTAGCGGCATGGGCATCGGCCTGATTGCTGACCTGGCGGTCGGAGCGGACGGCGGGGGCAGCCAGGCCTGGAGTCGCCAGGACGAACTGCTGGCTTCGCTCACCGTCGGCGCGCCCCCAGACATTCTCAATCGCGCCGGCCAGGGCTGGGGCATCTCCGCGTTTTCACCCGAAGGCCTGGTGCGCAACGGTTTTCGCGCCTTCATCGAAATGCTCCGGGCCAACTTTGCCCACGCCGGCGGTTTGCGCATCGACCACGTGATGGGCCTGCAACGGCTGTGGGTCATCCCCCTCGGCGCGCCGCCCTGTGACGGCGCCTACTTGTATTACCCGGTAGACGACCTGTTGCGCCTGCTGACGCTGGAGTCGCACCGGCACCAGGCGATCGTCCTCGGCGAAGACCTCGGCACCGTGCCCGATGGCCTGCGCGACAAACTCATCGCCCGCTCGATTCTGGGCATGCGCGTATTGCTGTTCGAACAGGATCACAGCACACGCTTTCGGCCGATTCTCGACTGGCCCGATAACGCGCTGGCCACCACCAGCACCCACGACCTGCCCACGCTCAACGGCTGGTGGCACGGCCGTGATATCGAATGGAACGCTCGCCTGGGGCTTGTGACCAGCGACGACGAAAGCCATTGGCGCGCCCACCGCCAGCGCGAGCGTGACAGCCTGCGCAGCGCCCTGAGCCAGGACCCGCAGAACTTTCGCGAAGAGCAGCACGAGACCGATCAGGTGCTCGATGCCAGCGTGCGTTTTCTCGGGCATACCCGGGCGCCACTGGTGTTGCTGCCGCTGGAAGATGCCCTGGGCCTAGACGAACAGGCCAATCTGCCGGGCACCGTCGACACCCACCCAAACTGGCGCCGGCGCTTGCCTGGCGAGAGCAGACAACTGCTGGACGATGCCGACGCCGCGCGACGCCTGGAAATGCTCGCCTGCGCACGCCTGCAAGCCAGCGAGCGTGATCGATGAGCAGTCTGCGGGCCACCGTCAGGCTGCAGTTTCATCAAGGTTTCACCCTGGATGATGCGGTGCCGCTGGTGCCCTATTTCGCTCGCCTTGGCATCAGTCACCTGTATGCCTCGCCGCTGCTCAGTGCCCGCAGCGGTTCGATGCACGGCTATGATGTGGTCGACCCCACCCAGGTCAACCCGCAACTGGGTGGTGAGGCGGCACTACGGCGCCTGGTCAAGGCCCTGCGCGCCCACGACATGGGCCTGATTCTCGACGTCGTGTCCAATCACATGGCCGTCGGTGGCGCCGATAATCCCTGGTGGCTGGATCTGCTGGAGTGGGGGCGACTCAGCCCCTATGGCGAATTCTTCGATATCCAGTGGCACTCGCCCGACCCGCTGCTCGAAGGCCAGCTGCTCCTGCCATTCCTGGGCTGCGACTATGGCAGCGCCTTGCAGGACGGCAGCCTGGCGCTGCGTTTTGACTCGGCGCGGGGGCGGTTTTATGCCGAGCACTACGAGCACCATTTCCCGATCTGTCCCAGTGACTATGCAGCATTGCTGATGCCGGACGAGCCTCTGGACGCCGATCAGCGCGCCGCACTGAAAACCCTCGCCGAGGGTTTTACTCGCCTGCATTACCAGACCGCCGCCCATACGCTCGCCGGCCCCTTGCAACAGGCCTTGGCGCAGTTGGCCAGGGAGCCCGCGCTGGCCCGTTGCATCGAACACAACCTGGCCCTGCATGACGCTCGCCAGCCCGAGGGTTTCACCCGCCTGCACAACCTGCTGGAGCGCCAGAGTTATCGCCTGGCCAGTTGGCGCACGGCGGCGGACGACATCAATTGGCGGCGCTTCTTCGACGTCAATGAACTGGGCGGCCTGCGGGTCGAACGCCCGGCCGTGTTCGAAGCCACCCACGGCAAGATCTTCGAGTTGCTTGCCGCAGGCCTGGTGGACGGCTTGCGCATCGACCACATCGACGGACTCGCCGACCCGCGGGGCTACTGCCGCAAACTGCGGCGCAGGGTCGACGCCCTGGTCCCGTCTCGGCACATCCCGATCTACGTGGAAAAAATCCTCGGTCCCGGGGAAACCCTGCGTCGCGACTGGCGGGTCGATGGCACCACCGGCTATGAATTCATGAACCAACTGTCGTTGCTGCAGCACGACCCGCAAGGTGCGTTGGCCCTGGGCGAGCTGTGGGTACGCCATAGCGAACGTCCGTCGGCCTTCATCGAAGAAGCGCGCCTGTCCCGCCAGCAGATTCTCAACGGCTCGCTGGCCGGCGATTTTGAGAGTGTCGCCCAGGCCCTGTTGCAAGTGGCCCGCGATGATGTGATGAGCCGCGACCTGACCCTCGGCGCGATCCGCAGGGCACTGCAGGAACTGATCGTGCATTTCCCGGTTTACCGCACCTACATCAGCCCGCGCGGACGCTCCGTCGAGGACCAGGTTTTTTTCCAGCAAGCCATGGACGGTGCCCGCCAGACCCTGGGCGAAGCCGACTGGCCGGTGCTCGACAGCATCGCCCTGTGGCTGGGCGGCCAGCCTTGGCGCGAGCGTCCGGTGGGGCGCCAACGCAAGATCCTCAAGCACGCCTGTGTGCGGTTCCAGCAACTGACGTCACCGGCGGCGGCCAAGGCCGTAGAAGACACCGCGCTGTATCGTTCGGGCGTGCTGTTGTCACGTAACGATGTCGGTTTTGATACCGAGCGCTTCAGTGCGCCCTTGGACGATTTCCATGCCGCCTGCATCCAGCGTCTTGCGACCTTCCCGGACAATCTGCTGGCCAGCGCCACCCACGACCACAAGCGCGGTGAAGACAGCCGAGCGCGGTTGGCCGTGCTCAGCGAGCGCAGCACCTGGTATGCGCAACAAGTCGACACCTGGCGCACCGAGGCCACGAGTCTACGGGACGACAGCCAGGCGCCGGCAGCCGGTGACGAACTGATCCTCTACCAGGCGCTGCTCGGCAGTTGGCCGCTGGGCTTGCGTTGCGACGACCTGCCGGCCCTGACTGATTACCGCGGGCGCCTGTGGCAGTGGCAACAAAAAGCCCTGCGCGAAGCCAAGCTGCACAGCAGTTGGAGTGCCGCCAACGACGCTTACGAGCAGAGCGCCCGCACGTTTACCGAGCGCCTGCTGCTCGCCCCCGAGGGCCTGGCGTTGCGCAGCCGTATCGCCGACGCCGTAGCGGTGATCGCCTGCGGCGGTGCCCTCAACGGATTGGCGCAAACCTTGCTGCGCATGACAGTGCCGGGGATTCCAGACCTGTACCAGGGCAATGAGTTCTGGGATTTCAGCCTGGTGGACCCGGACAACCGGCGGCCGGTGGATTTCCAGGCACGGATCCAGGCACTGGAGCGCCAGCAGAATCCGTCCCGGTTACTCGACACCTGGCAGGACGGGCGCATCAAGCAGGCCTTGATCACCCGCACCCTGGCAGTGCGCGCCGCGCATGCCGAACTGTTCCGCGCCGGGCGCTACCTGCCCTTGACGGTGCAAGGCAGCCAAGCGCAGCGCGTGCTGGCGTTTGCCCGCGAGCACCAGGGCCAGTGGGCGATCGTGCTGGTGCCGGTGCGGGTTGCCGCGCTGCTGGAAAGCAGTGCCACCCCGCTGGTGCCTGCCCTGCAGTGGGGCGATACCCGAGTCACCCTACCGTTCACCCCTCGCGAGGGAAAACTGAAGGGACTTTTTTCCACAGTGGAAGTCACACACCACACAGAGCTGCTGATCAGCGCCGCGCTGGGGGACTTCCCGGTCAATCTGTTTATCCAGACTTGAGTTCAACTCAGGAGCATTGCGATGAGTACCGATGACAGACGCGTTCGTGAATTTGCCTATCAGATCTGGGAGTCCGAGGGTAAACCCGAAGGACAGGAAGCCCGCCATTGGGAGATGGCCCGCAAGCTGGCGGAAGCCGAAGCCCTGGCCCCGGCCAAGCCGGTAAAGGCGACAAAAGCCAAGGCCGCACCCGCGACGAAGGCCAAGGCTGGTGCCGCCCAGGTCGTCACCCCTCCAGGGGAAAAAAGCGCCACCACGAAAAAGCCCCGCGCCCCACGCAAACCGGCCAGTTGACCCACAACCGCCCCGCGGCCCGTGCCAACTGCCGACCTGTGCAAACGACCCGTAGCAGCTGCTACGACGTCCACGTCGACAACCTCAGGCCGATGCCGGTAATGCGCTACAGGAGTTTTTATGACCACGCCCGATAACACCGCAACACAAGCCCAAGGCGCGCAAGCCTCGCGGATCCGTGAAGGCCTGCCCTTCCCGCTGGGTGCGACCTGGGATGGTCTGGGGGTCAACTTCGCGATCTTCTCGGCAAACGCGGCCAAGGTCGAGCTGTGCATTTTCGACGATGCCGGGGAAGTCGAACTGGAACGCATCGAACTGCCCGAGTACACCGACGAGATCTTTCACGGTTACCTGCCCGATGCCCATCCGGGGCTGATCTATGGCTATCGCGTGTATGGCCCGTACGACCCGCAGAACGGTCATCGCTTCAACCATCACAAACTGTTGATCGACCCCTACGCCAAGCAACTGGTCGGCGAGCTGAAATGGTCCGAAGCGCTGTTTGGCTACACCATCGGCCACCCGGACGCCGACCTCAGTTTCGACGAACGCGACAGTGCACCATTCGTGCCCAAGTGCAAGGTGATCGACCCGGCGCACACCTGGGGCCACGACCACCGGGTCAGTGTGCCCTGGGACAAAACGATCATTTATGAGACTCACGTGCGCGGCATCAGCATGCGCCACCCAGCGGTTCCGGAGGCGGTGCGCGGCACCTTCGCCGGACTGATGGTCGATGACCTGCTGGACCATATCCGCAAGCTCGGGGTGTCGTCGGTGGAACTGCTGCCGATCCATGCCTTCGTCAACGACCAGCACCTGCTGCATAAAGGCATGACCAACTACTGGGGCTATAACAGCATTGCCTTTTTTGCTCCCGACCCACGCTACCTGGCCAGCGGCAAGATCGCCGAGTTCAAGGAGATGGTCGCGCACCTGCACGAAGCCAATCTGGAGGTGATTCTCGACGTGGTCTACAACCACACCGCAGAAGGTAACGAACAGGGACCGACCCTGTCCATGCGCGGCATCGACAACGCCTCCTACTACCGCCTGATGCCGGACGACAAACGTTTCTACATCAACGATTCAGGGACCGGCAACACCCTCGACCTGAGCCACCCTTGCGTGCTGCAGATGGTCACCGACTCCCTGCGCTACTGGGCCACGGAGATGCACGTCGACGGTTTCCGCTTCGACCTGGCAACCATCCTCGGCCGTTACCACGATGGTTTCGACGAGCGCCACAGCTTCCTCGTGGCCTGCCGCCAGGACCCGGTGCTGCGCCAGGTCAAGCTGATCGCCGAACCCTGGGACTGCGGCCCCGGGGGTTACCAGGTCGGTGGCTTCCCACCAGGCTGGGTGGAATGGAACGATCGTTTTCGCGACACCGTCCGTGCGTTCTGGAAAGGTGACGACGGCCAATTGGCCGACTTCGCCGGACGCATGACCGCCTCCGGCGAAATGTTCAACCAGCGCGGGCGCCGGCCGTACGCCTCGGTGAACTTCATCACCGCCCACGACGGTTTCACCCTTAACGACCTGGTGTCCTACAACGACAAACACAACGAGGCCAACGACGAAGACAACCAGGACGGCAGCAACAACAACCTGTCATGGAACCATGGCGTCGAAGGCCCGAGCGACGATCCCGAGATCAACGAGCTGCGCCAACGGCAGATGCGCAATTTCTTCGCCACCCTGTTGTTGGCCCAGGGCACACCGATGCTGGTGGCCGGCGACGAATTCGCCCGGACCCAGCACGGCAACAACAACGCCTACTGCCAGGACAGCGAGATCGGCTGGATCAACTGGGACCTGAGTGAAGACGGCAAGGCCTTGCTCAAGTTCGTCAAGCGCCTGATCAAACTGCGCCTGGCCTACCCAATCCTGCGCCGCGGGCGATTCCTGGTGGGCAGCTACAACGAAGATATCGGGGTCAAGGACGTCACCTGGCTGGCCCCGGATGGCAGCGAGATGAGCACCGAACAGTGGGAAGACGGGCATGGCCGCTGCCTGGGCATGTTGCTCGACGGTCGCGCCCAGGAAACCGGAATCCGCCGCAAGGGCGCCGATGCGACCTTGCTGCTGGTGGTCAACGCGCACCATGACATCGTCAATTTCTGCCTGCCGGCGGTGCCGGACGGTGGCTTCTGGACCTGCATGATCGACACCAACGAACCCTCGATCCGCGGCCAGGAGCGCTTCGAATTCGAGCACCAGTATTCAGTCACCGGCCGCTCGCTGCTGCTGTTCGAATTGCAGCATCAAGATGAGGACTGAGCGGGTCCCCCAGGCCAATCACAAAAAACGTCTGGGGGACCGCCCGACGCAGGCGAAACCCGGAACCATGGGCAATACTTTGCCCGCTGCCCTTGAGTATCTACCACACGGTGCCCCGCGAACTTCGGCGGCCCAGGACACTCAACCTGTCGGTCAGGCGTCTGGAGACGACCGACAGCTCACCCGTACAAGGACGTATCAATATGAAAAGTACCTCGATCCTCGACGGCCACCTGCCCGCGCAAATCTGGAACGGCGCCCGCCAACTGGACAACCTGCCGGTCATCAACACTCAGTCGATCATCCCGGCCGGCGCCCGAGCCGTGGTGATCGCACCCCACCCTGGCGATGAAGTGGTGACCTGCGGCGGCCTGCTGCAATTGTTCGCCAGCCTGGGGCATCCCCTGCAACTGATCTCCGTCACCGACGGCAGCGCCAGCTACCCGGGTTCGCAACTGTGGCCAGAGAGACGCCTGAGCGTGTTTCGCCCCCAGGAAAGTGTCGATGCCCTGCGCAGGCTTGGGCTGCCCATGCATAGCCTGAAGTGGATTCGTGGCGGTTTCGCCGACACGGCACTGGCCGAGCGCGAGACGCAGTTGGCACATTTCATTGCCCGCTACCTGCGCCCTGAGGATGTGCTGTTCAGCACCTGGCGCGAAGACGGCGACGTCGACCATGACACCGTCGGGCGCGCCAGTGCCAAGGCCGCCCAGATGGTCGGTGCCCGCCTGTGCGAACTGCCTTTCTGGGCCTGGCATTGGCCGGTGCGCGACCAAGGGCAGATCCCCTGGCACCGCGCACACAAGGTGCGTCTGGACAGCTGGACGATCGCGCGCAAGCGCCATGCCATCCACGCCTATGCCAGCCAACTGGATGGCGACCCGCAAATGGGCATCGCACCGCTGTTGCCCAAGGTGGTCCTGGAGCGTTTGCGCCAACCCTATGAGATTGTTTTTGTGTAAGGCCGCCCCGCGCAGATGTCGACGATCGGCGGCGAAACACTGAACTGCCGGCTGCAACATCAGTCGCATGGATAACCCGTCGCGACTTTCCAGGAGTGCATGTGAACCCCGACCCAGAACGTCAACCCGGCTCCGTCCCCCCGCAGGACGCACCCCAGGCCGTACATCGGCTCAGGGTGCTGACCGTCAACACCCACAAAGGTTTTACCGCCCTCAACCGGCGTTTCATCCTGCCCGAGTTGCGCGAGGCCGTGCGCAGTACATCGGCCGACCTGGTGTTTCTCCAGGAGGTATTGGGCGAGCATGATCGCCACGCCTCGCGCCACAGTAACTGGCCGTCGATGTCACAGTACGAGTTCCTCGCCGACAGCATGTGGAGCGACTTCGCCTACGGGCGCAATGCGGTGTACCCTGACGGCCACCACGGCAACGCGCTGCTGTCCAAGTACCCGATCCGCCACCACCGCAATCTGGACGTATCGATCACCGGCCCCGAACGCCGGGGTTTGCTGCACTGCGTGCTGGATGTACCGGGCCATGCCGAGGTCCACGCTATCTGCGTGCACCTGAGCCTGCTGGAAAGCCATCGTCAACTGCAACTGGCGCTGCTCTGCCAGTTGATCGAGTCGCTGCCCGAAGACGCTCCGGTGATCATCGCCGGCGACTTCAATGACTGGCAGTTGCAGGGCAACCTGACCCTCGCTCGGCGCGATGACTTGCATGAGGCCTTCGAACGCCATCACGGCCGCCCGGCCAAAACCTATCCGGCACGTTTCCCACTGTTGCGCCTGGACCGCGTATACCTGCGCAACGCCAGCAGCCACGCCCCAAGAATCCTCGGCAACAAACCCTGGAGCCATCTTTCCGACCACTTGCCGCTAGCGGTCGAGGTGCATCTGTGATCCGGCGAAAAGCGTAACGCAGAGCCGTCCCCGGATGATTTTCCAGTGAAACAACAGCTTAGAGACTCGTCAATTTTCAGTCAGTTGCGACGCCTAAATTAGCCATACCGCTCATCGTTCAATTTCTTGACGCAGGGCTCTGGGTCTTCTTAGCTAATCCTTACTACCCCCGGAAGTAACTCCTGGGGCAGGCCGCAAGCTCCCGTTCCAGCGGGCCGCCAAGGCTTGCCCCAACGAAATCGGTCGCCCCTCATTCGGGGTAGGAGAGACGCCAAGACCAGATATGGCATGCGTATGCAGCAAGGTAGACCTCCATGAACACCTCCCTTATCCAGCACGAGATAACCGTTACCCTGTACACCCTGTCGACTTCGCTGCTGCTGTGTACGTCCATGGAGGTTGTGGCATCGTCTGCCGAAGAGGAGGCGATCCCCTGGTTTCGCCAGGACGTACCGACCTTCGCCTTCCCTGCCCCGTCCATCCCTCAGCCCGGCCAGTTCATGCGCCAGCCCGGGCTCGACAACCATCTGTTGAGCATCGAACAGGCCGCCCCTTCGGCATGGCAACAGGTCTACGGCCACGCCGCCACCCAGGCCGAGCAGGATGTCCTCAACTCACAGTTCTCCACGATAGGTACGGCGCTAGCCAAGGGGCCGGCACTGGTGACCGTGCACGGCAATGGCGGCAGTACCCAACGGGTGGGCCTGCTGGGAGGGAGCAACCAGATCCAGGGGAACAGCAATGGCATGCTGGTCGGTCCGGCCCTGGGCAACCTCGGCACCGACAGCCTGAACGTCCAGGGCGACAGTCTCGGTGCGTACTGGAGCTTGACCGGTGCCAACGGCTGGCACGTCGACTTGAGTGCCAGTGGCGGCCGGGTCAGCGGTTTCAGCCGTAACGCCCAGGGCGAACGCCAAGCCACCGAAGGCAGCGCGGTGACCCTGTCGGTGGAAGGGGGCTTTCCCATCGGCATCAGCAAGAACTGGGTGATCGAACCCCAGGCGCAGTTGATCAACCAGCGCATCTCCCTGGACACGCCCTACGCCAACGGCAACGCCCAAGCCAATGAACTGAACAGCTGGAGTGGCCGTGTCGGGGCGCGCTTGAAAGGGAGCTACGACATCAATGGCCTGCCGGTCGAACCCTATGTACGCACTAACCTGTGGCACCGGATCAACACCAGCGACACGGTGACCCTGGACCAGGTCGACAAGATCAGCAGCAGCCGCTACTCCTCCACCGTCGAACTGGGCCTGGGCCTCGTCGCCAGGGTCAGCCCCAGCGTCAGCCTCTACGTCAGTGCCGACTACAGCAGCGACGTCGACGACAACGACCTCAACGGCCTGATCGGCAGCCTTGGCGTGCGGATGCGTTGGTGAGTTGCCCGCGATAGCGGTGGGTCCGCAGCCATCCAGGTTGGATGTGCCGGCCCCATCGCGGCATAGGTATCTACACAACTGTGGTGCGACGTTGCACCTGTGGGCCTCTGGGGTGTTGGATTAGACCGAGTACATATCCATTCTTGCGGTAACGGCCTCCTATGGTTCCGCCTGACGGCGGCTCACTTTTGAACAGCGCAAAAGTAAGCAAAACGCTCTTTCCCCACCACTCGGTGCC
>NZ_JBIUWJ010000020.1:0-104137 GCF_044743405.1 Pseudomonas sp. NPDC087626 | reverse complement strand
TGCGTTCCTCGAAAGCACCGGCTACCTGCTGAACCCGACTTACGAACAACAGACAGCTTCGAGCCTGGACATGGTCGTTGCCGGTTCTTCGGAAGCCGTGTTGATGGTTGAATCGGAAGCCAAAGAGCTGACCGAAGACCAGATGCTGGGCGCGGTACTGTTTGCTCACGACGAGTTCCAGGTGGTGATCAACGCTGTTAAAGAACTGGCTGCCGAAGCTGCCAAGCCAACCTGGACCTGGGCTCCACAGCCTGAAGCCACCGCACTGCTGGGCGCTATCCGTGCCGAGTTCGGCGACGCTATCTCCCAGGCTTACGCCATCACCGTCAAGGCCGACCGTTACGCTCGCCTGGGCGAGTTGAAGGATCAGGTCGTTGCCAAGCTGTCCGGTGAAGAAGGCCAGCCTTCTTCCAGCGAAGTGAAAGCGGCTTTCGGCGAAATCGAATACCGCACCGTTCGCGAAAACATCGTCAACGGCAAGCCACGTATCGATGGTCGCGACACCAAGACCGTACGTCCTCTGAACATCGAAGTCGGTGTTCTGCCCAAGACTCACGGTTCGGCTCTGTTCACCCGTGGCGAAACCCAGGCCCTGGTAGTCGCGACTCTGGGCACTGCCCGTGACGCACAACTGCTGGACACCCTGGAAGGCGAGAAAAAAGACCCGTTCATGCTGCACTACAACTTCCCTCCGTTCTCGGTAGGTGAGTGTGGTCGCATGGGTGGCGCTGGTCGTCGCGAAATCGGTCACGGCCGTCTGGCTCGTCGTTCGATCGCCGCCATGCTGCCTGCTGCCGATGTGTTCCCGTACACCATCCGCGTGGTATCGGAAATCACCGAATCCAACGGTTCGAGCTCCATGGCTTCCGTTTGCGGCGCTTCCCTGGCCCTGATGGACGCTGGTGTGCCGATGAAGGCACCGGTTGCCGGTATCGCCATGGGTCTGGTTAAAGAAGGCGAGAAGTTCGCCGTCCTGACCGACATCCTGGGTGACGAAGACCACCTCGGCGACATGGACTTCAAGGTAGCCGGTACCGCCAAAGGTGTTACCGCGCTGCAGATGGACATCAAGATCAAGGGCATCACCGAAGAAATCATGGAAATCGCTCTGGGCCAAGCCCTGGAAGCGCGCCTGAACATCCTCGGTCCGCGGAACCAGATCATTGGTCAGTCCCGCACTGAGCTGTCGGAAAATGCTCCGACCATGATCGCGATGAAAATCGACACCGACAAAATCCGTGATGTCATCGGTAAAGGCGGCGCGACCATCCGTGCGATCTGTGAAGAAACCAAGGCTTCGATCGACATCGAAGACGACGGTTCGATCAAGATCTTCGGCGAAACCAAGGAAGCTGCTGAAGCTGCTCGTCAGCGCGTCCTGGGCATCACCGCAGAAGCCGAGATCGGCAAGATCTACGTCGGTAAGGTTGAGCGCATCGTCGACTTCGGCGCATTCGTCAACATCCTGCCGGGCAAGGACGGTCTGGTTCACATCTCGATGTTGAGCGACGCTCGCGTAGAGAAAGTGACCGATATCCTCAAAGAAGGCCAGGAAGTGGAAGTACTGGTACTGGACGTGGACAACCGCGGCCGTATCAAGCTGTCCATCAAAGACGTAGCAGCAGCCAAGGCTTCGGGCGTTTAATCACGCCCTGCGCCTGACCGCTTCAACGTTCCGAGAAATGCCCCGCAGTGAAAGCTGCGGGGCATTTTTTTGCCTGCAAGAAATTGACACCACTGGGGAAGTTGCCTGACCCCAAAGTCAGTGCTAGGTTTAGCCCACCGCCCGTGTAGCTCAGTCGGTAGAGCAGCGCACTCGTAACGCGAAGGTCGCAGGTTCGATTCCTGTCTCGGGCACCAGGCAGTACCTGTTTTCCAATGATCCCGAATGGTTCTGAAGGCCAGATACACCAGGCAACACGCGGTTTATTTGCGTCAGAGAGATCCTTGATGATCCAGATCCATCTTCCATTCCCCAGATCAAAGAGAACGCCATGACCGTTAACGCATTGACCCAAGAAGCCAGGCACGAACAAGCACTGCAGTCCTATCTGCGGGAGTCGCCGCAGTTGGCTGAAGAGATCAAGGACTTGAGTGCCGACGATCAGAAAGACCAGATCCAGTGGGCCTTCGAAGACGAGGCAGAATCCCAGGGCTTGCAGCCGTGGGAATTGACGCTCAAGTACACCTCAACCCCTGAAGAGTTCGAGGCTGCACGCCTGGTGCTGCACAAGGAGGCTGCCGAAGTGCTGGGTGTCGAGTGGCAGGAGTACTGCGAGATGAACAATCTGGTGGTTTGAAAGCAAGCGGCAAGCGGCAAGCGGCAAGCTGCAAGTCAAAGCAGATCCGCTTGCAGCTTGCAGCTTGCAGCTTGCAGCTTGCAGCTGCTCCTCAGAGGCTCAAGCGCATCGACAGGTCGATCGCCTTCACATCCTTGGTCAGCGCACCAATCGAAATGTAGTCAACGCCGGTCGCGGCGATGGGCAGCAGCGTACTTTCGTTGATCCCGCCGCTGGCTTCCAGTTTCGCCTTGCCGCCGTTCAGGCGTACCGCTTCGCGCATATCATCCAGGCTCAGCTCATCAAGCATGATGATGTCGGCACCGGCCGCCAGCGCTTCCTTGAGCTCCGCCAGGCTTTCCACTTCCACCTCCACCGGTTTGCCCGGGGCGATCTTGTGTGCGGCGGCAATGGCCTGGGCGATGCCGCCACTGGCAGCGATATGGTTTTCCTTGATCAGGAACGCGTCGTACAGCCCGATACGGTGGTTATGGCAACCACCACAGGTCACCGCATACTTTTGCGCCAGGCGTAGCCCAGGCAGCGTCTTGCGGGTGTCCAGCAGCTTGACCTGGGTCTGGGCGACAAAGTCGGCCAGGTACTGGGCGCGGGTGGCGACCCCCGACAGCAACTGCAGGAAGTTCAGCGCACTGCGTTCACCGGTCAGTAGCGAACGGGCCGGGCCTTCGAGATGAAACAACGGTTGATTGGGGTTCACCCGCTCACCGTCGCGCACTTGCCAGTGCACCGCGACGCGCGGATCCAGTTGCCGAAACACGGCATCGACCCATGCGGTGCCACTGATGACGGCCGCGTCACGGGTAATGATGGTGGCTTTGGCCAGGCGCTCGGCCGGGATCAGTTGTGCAGTGATGTCGCCGCTACCGATGTCTTCCAGCAGCGCACGGCGCACATTGGCTTCGATTTCGGCAGTCAGGTCGGCGAGGCGTAGATTCGGCATAACGGGCTCCACAAACAAAGTGTCACGATTATAGGGCCATGCCGGGAGTGAACCCAAGATCACAAATGCCTGGCCGGGGCATTACGCCGCAGACAGCGCCTCAATCGCGGCAAGTGATCGCACCCGTGGGGTGATCGCGGCATACTGGAGCCTGTCAAAGCCGTTGTTGAAGGAACCTGTATGCAGCTGGACCCCGCGAGTGGTTGGTTTGAAGGTGTGCGTCATTGCCCGTCACCCAACTTCAATGCGCGCCCCTCGGGCGAAATTTCCCTGCTGGTGATCCACAACATCAGCCTGCCGCCGGCGCAGTTCGCCACGGGCAAGGTGCAGGAGTTTTTCCAGAACCGCCTGGATGTCACCGAACATCCCTATTTTGCAGGGATCGCTCACCTGCGCGTGTCTGCGCATTTCCTGATCGAACGTGACGGCAGCGTCACCCAGTTTGTCTCTTGTCTTGAGCGGGCCTGGCACGCGGGTGTTTCGCTGTTCGAGGGGCGCGAAGGTTGTAATGATTTTTCCCTGGGCATCGAGCTGGAGGGCACCGATGATCTGCCGTTCACCGACGCCCAGTACCAGGCGCTGACAGCCTTGACCCTGCAGTTGCAGGGCGCGTTTGCGGCGATCTCCACTGAACGTATCCAGGGCCACAGCGACATCGCGCCTGGACGCAAGACTGATCCGGGGCCGGCGTTCGACTGGACGCGTTACCGCGCCGCCCTGGCACAAGGGGAAGGACAATGAGTTTTGTGGTGTTACTGCTGGCCGTATGGATCGAGAAGTTTTCGGCACTGCGCCACCGGGTACAACGCGACAGCGGTTGGCTGCGCGAGTTGGCCAAGCTTGAAAGCCATCCCCGGCTGAGCCGCCAACCCTGGCTGGTGCTGGCCCTGCTGGTGTTGTTGCCGGTGGCCTTGCTTGGCTTGCTGTTGCTGGTGCTGGAGCCGGTCGCCTATGGCCTGTTGGCCTTGCCGGTGCATTTGCTGGTGGTGATCTACAGCCTGGGCCGGGGCGACATTCTGGGTGAGCTGGGGCCGTTTCGCGATGCCTGGCGCCGCGAAGACCTGCAAGCAGCCGCCCATGTCGCCCAGCGTGACCTGGGGATTTGTGCCGACAGCGGTGAGCAGTTGCTGCAACTGGTGCAAGCCCGCTTGTTGTGGCAGGCCTACCAGAGCTTTTTTGCGGTGATTTTCTGGTATTTCCTGCTCGGTCCGGTCGCGGCCTTGAGTTATCGCTTGCTGGCCCTGGCGGCCGAGCACAGCAAGCAGCCGGCGCTGGCCGAGCGTGCGGCGCAGTTGCGCCATGCCTTCGACTGGTTGCCGGTGCGCCTGCTGGCAGCGAGTTTTGCCCTGGTGGGCAACTTTGTCGCGGTCAGCCGGGTGATGCTGCATGAATTGCTCAATTGGAACATCAGCGCCGCGCAGTTGATCGAGAAAACCGGCAAGGTCGCGGGTGAAATTCCGGCACCCGTAGCGGGCCCCGAGGGCATCAACAGCCTGGACCAATTGTGGGAATTGCTGCTGCGCGCAGCCGTGGTCTGGTACGCCGGGTTCGCCCTCTGGACCGTCCTGCTCTAATTCGATCCCGCAGGCTGCGTCCGACCCTTGAAGCGGTCGCCAACCCAGTCTGCGGCTCGTTAACCTTAAGTTACAAAAACTCCTGCCGATTTAAGCTATACAGAAGCAGCGCGCCGTAGTGGCTATCTGCTTTCTTTGCGTGCCTGCCGATAAAAATAAGAAATGAAAAGGGGGACTTCTTGTGAAGAGTTTGCTCTATCCCGCCGTGGCACTGATGAATCGCCTGAGCTTCGGCATGAAGTTCAGCCTGATCAGTGTGCTGTTCCTGCTGCCGATGCTGGTGACCAACTTCTACCTGGTGCGCGACTCCTATCGCGAATTCCAGGGCACCCGCATTGAATTGCAGAGTCTCGACCTGCTGGGCAGTGGCCTGGCTCTGCGGCGCGACCTGGAGACCCTGAACAACCTGGTGCAGATCAACTCGACCCTGGGGCAGTCCGGCAAGGCTGGCGATATCGAAACGAAAATCAGCGCCCTGGAGCAACAGGTCCTGGCCCGCCTGCAGGGCCTGAGCGCCATGAGCGACGACCCGGAGCACGTCAGCGTGTTCGAGGCCAAGCGCGATGAAATGCTTGCCGCGTTCAAGGCCCAGCAGACGGAAAAGTCCCTGCAGAGCAAAAGCGCGATGATCGCCAAGCTGCTGGGCAACGCGCAGATCTTTGGTCAGATCATCAGCAGCCAGGCGGGCTTGAGCCGCGATAACCAGAGCGATATCCGCCAACTGAGCGAACTGCTGACCAGCGTCACCCCACGCATTACCCAGATCCTCGGCGACGGCCGGGCCATGGGCGCATTTTCCCTGGGGCAGGGGTTCCTCAATTCGGCATCCTCCACCCGCTTCGATGAGTTGCTGGTGCAGATGGAAAAACTCCAGGCCGAGTACGCCCTCAAGCTGCAGGATGCGCTGGGCGCCAGCAATGCCGCGCGTGAGGTGCTGGAGCCGGCAGCCACTGCCAGCCAGGCCACGCTCAAGCAAGCCAGCGAGCTGTTCGAAGAGCAAGTGGTGATGGCCGATACCCTCGATGCGCCCTGGCAGGGATTCTACGACCAGGTCAGCGCCCTGATGCAACAGACCTATCAACTCAACGACGCGACCCTGAGCTTTCTCGGCGTGCAGTTGCAGCAACGCCTGGAGCAGAACCGCACGCACATGATCCTGCAGGCCGTGGCCCTGTCGGTGGTGTTCGTGCTGATTTTCTACCTCTACGGCGGTTTCTACGTTTCCACGCGCACCACCCTCAAGCGCCTCGGGGCGGTGATGGACAAAGTCGCCGCAGGCGACATGACGGTCACCTTCACCGCGCACAGCCGCGACGAGTTGGGGGAGCTGGGCAAGGTGTTCAACGCCACCGTGGCAAAAATTCACGACCTGATCCAGCTGGTGGGGCAAACCGTCAACGAAGTCGAGCGTCAGGCCGGCCAAGTGGAGACAGTCTCGGCCCGCAGCAATCAGGCAGTGGCCGGGCAGCGCTCGCAGATCGAGCAGGTGGCCACGGCGATGAACCAGATGTCAGCCACCGCCCAGGAAGTCGCCCGCAGTGCCGCGACAGCGGTGAACAGCGCGCAAAGTGTCAACGACGAAACCATCAGTGGCCGTGGGCTGGTGGAGTCCCAGCAGGGCAGCATTGCGCAGCTGGCCCATGAGATCGACGCGTCGGTGCTGGTGATCAACCAGTTGGCGAGTGACAGCCAGTCCATCAGTCGGGTGCTGGAAGTGATCAAGAGCATCGCCGAGCAGACCAACCTGCTGGCCCTCAATGCGGCCATCGAGGCCGCTCGTGCCGGGGAGCAGGGGCGTGGGTTCGCGGTGGTGGCCGATGAGGTGCGCACCCTGGCCAAGCGTACCCAGCAATCGACCGAAGAAATCGAGCAGATGATCGCCAGGTTGCACAGTGGCGTGGGCGCGGCGGTCAAGGCCATGGGGATCAGTCACCAGATGGCCAGTGGCACGGTGGGGCAGTCGGACAAGGTGCAGAAGGCCCTGGCCAACATCCTTGGGGCGGTGGGTATGATTGTCGATCAGAACCAGCAGATTGCCGCGGCGGTCGAGCAGCAGACGGCGGTGGCCCACGATATCGACCGCAACATCGTCGAGATCAACCGCGCCGGCGAGCGCACCGCCGAAGGAGCGCACCAGACCGAGGACGCCAGCCGCGCGCTGTCGGCCCAGGTGGTGCAGTTGAAACATCTGATCAGTGCCTTTCGCGTGTGATGCTCAGAGTCAGGTCGACTGGGGCGGCCTGACTTCGAATGTTCTGTAGTACAAGTTCCTTCCGCCTGTGGCTTCGGTCCGAAACCAATGCGCGCCTACGGTTTTAGTCTTCAATAAGCAGAGGCTCGCGCGCTTACTGGCACCCGCGAATGTGCCACTGCCTCGAGGATCAAACTCATGACGGCCACCTCCCAGGGAATCACCGGGCAATGTGTTCATTGCCAGGTCACCCTGATGCTCAAGCCTTGGCAACTGAATGCCATGGCGATCAACGAGACGTTTACCTGTCATCACTGCCAGAAAAGCCTGCAGCTCAGCGGTCCTGCCGAGCTCAAGCGCCTCAAGGCCCTGGATTCACTGACCATGCTGCGCGCGAGTCTGCGGGTGATGATCGCCAGCGCCTTGTTGGTGGCCCTGGTGATGGAATGGCTGGGGCTGTTGACGGGAATCGAGCAACTGAATGTGTCGCTACTGGCGCTGTTCATCTACTGCGTGGCGATGCGTTATGCGCGGCAACGGCAACACCTGAAGTTGGTGCTGCAGGCCGCCAGGGCACACGCTTAGCCGGTTACCAGTTGAAGAGTTGGCAGGCATTGGCGGTGCTGGCCGCGGCCAGTTGTTCGGGGCTGATGGCCATGATTGCGGCCAGCGCCGCGCAAATCGCCGGCAGGTGAGCCGGGCTGTTGCGTTGGCCGGGGTACATGGCGGGCGCCATGTCCGGCGAATCGGTTTCCAGTACCACCGAATCCAGCGGCAACCCGGCGATCACCTTGTGCATGCGCAGGGCTTGTGGCCAGGTGGCGGCCCCGCCCAGGCCGAGCTTGAAGCCGAGCTTCAGGTATTCGCGGGCCTCTTCCCGGCTGCCGGCAAAGGCATGGATGATCCCGCCGCGGGGCAACTTGAAGCGCTTCAAGGTGGCGATCACCGCCGCGTGACTACGGCGCACGTGCAGTAGCGCCGGTAGCGCAAAATCCTTGGCCAGTTGCAGTTGTGCTTCAAGCAGCACTTGCTGGCGCTGGCGATCCAGGCTTGGGAGAAAAAAATCCAGGCCAATCTCGCCCACTGCGCACAGTTGCCGATGACCGGCGAGGCGGGTCAGCCAGTCCGCCAGTTCGTTGAGGTCAGTGGGACGATGCTGATCGAGATAGACCGGGTGCAGGCCGAATGCGGCGTGCAGGTCCGGGTCACTTTGCACCAGGTCCCAGACGCGCTGCCAATTAGCCTGGTACACCCCCAGCACCACCATGCGCCTGACCCCCAGCGCACGGCTTTGCGTGAGCAGCGCCTGGCGGTCGGCGTCGAAGTCGGCAAAGTCCAGATGGGTGTGGCTGTCGATCAGCTCCACGGCTCAGTCCTGATGAATGCGCTGCTTGAAAGTCCGCGCGATGGCCTGGACGCCGGGTTGGTAGTGGGCTTCCTCGATAGCCGCGAGGGCCAGTTGCAGGGCCTTTTCGGCAATCAGTTGATGCTGCTGCGCCATGGCGTTGACCGGCAGGGGCAGGAAGTCCAGCAACTGGGTGTCACCAAAGGTGCCCAGGCGCAGTGGGCGGTTTTTCAGCGGGAAGTCATGCAGGGCATCAAACACGCCTTGCAGCAGGACGTAGGAGGTGGTCACCAGTGCATCCGGCAAATGCCCGAGGCGTTGCAGCAACTCCTCCATCAACTGCCGGCCGCCATCACGGCTGAACGACTCGCTGTGCTCGATCAGCACCTGGCCCTGGAAGTCGACCAGCGCCTGTTTGAACCCGGCGGCACGCTCCTGGCTGATGCTCAGTTCGGGCCGTGCGCCGATCAGTACGATCTGCCGGGGCGCCGGTGTCAGCAGACTGCGGGTGAGCTGCAGACTGGCTTCGCGATCATCGCTGATCACCGAGCAGAAATGCTCTGGCTCCATCACCCGGTCGATGGCAATGATCGGTAAACCCTTGGCCTGCAACTGGCGATAGCTGTCGTCGCTGGCCGGCAGGCAACTGGCGACAAACAACGCATCACAGCGGCGTGCGCGAAACAGCTGGAGCAACTGGCGCTCGCTGTCCGGGGCGTCGTCGGAGCTGGCAATCAGCAGCTGGTAGCCACGGGCCCGCGCGCCTTGCTCCAGGAGCTTGGCGATGCGTGCATAACTGGGGTTTTCCAGGTCCGGCAGAATGAAACCCAGGGTGCGGGTATGCCGACTGCGCAACCCGGCCGCTTGCGGATTGGGGGTGAAGCCGTGCTGTTCGACCACCGCGCGCACGCGCTCGACGGTGGCACTGCTGATGCGCTGCTGTTCGGCCTTGCCATTGATGACGTAGCTGGCGGTGGTCACGGACACACCGGCGAGCTGGGCGATATCACTGAGTTTCAACTCGGGAGTTCCTTGTTTTTTCGAGCGTGCCCCGACATTTTCGCCAATCCTACCTGAATAAGGCAGCCGACCAATGTCGCACGCAACCGACCGGTTGGACTTCAAGCCTGAGAGATTATCGAGTAACGTGCCATCTAATCTAGATTAAACGTTTCAGCAGGCGTATTTTCTGCACTATTGACTCTTTTGTCCGGTCTGCCGCGTAACTGCCAAACAATGCCCTGAAAAAGTGCACGGATAAAAGCCTAAGCTGATTCATTCAAAACAATACCTGGTGCCCCAAGGCACCAAAAAGGAGAACCGATGCTCGAGCTCACCATAGAGCAGATATCCATGGCCCAGAGCGCTGTGGATAAAGCCGCTGCATTGCACCTGCTGGCCGACAAACTGGTCGCCGATGGCCTGGTGGCCGAGGGTTACCTCAGCGGGTTGCAGGCGCGAGAAGCCCAGGGCTCGACCTTTCTCGGTCAAGGTATTGCTATCCCCCACGGCACCCCGGATACCCGCGAGCTGGTGCACACCACCGGCGTGCGCCTGTTGCAGTTCCCTGAAGGCGTGGACTGGGGCGATGGGCAGATCGTGTACCTGGCGATCGGTATTGCGGCCAAGTCCGATGAGCACCTGCGCCTGCTGCAATTGCTCACCCGCGCCCTCGGCGAAACCGACCTGGGCCAGGCCCTGCGCCGCGCCAGTAGCGCCGAAGCGTTGCTCAAACTGCTGCAGGGGGCACCGCAGGAACTGGCGCTGGATGCGCAGATGATCGGCCTGGGCGTGTCCGCTGACGACTTTGAAGAACTGGTATGGCGCGGCGCGCGCTTGTTGCGCCAGGCCGACTGCGTGAGCAACGGCTTCTCGGCAGTCTTGCAACAGGTCGAGGCGTTGCCGCTGGGCGATGGGTTGTGGTGGTTGCACAGCGAGCAAACGGTCAAGCGTCCGGGTCTGGCGTTTGTCACCCCGGACAAGCCGATTCGTTACCTGGGCCAACCGCTGAGCGGGCTGTTTTGCCTGGCCAGCCTCGGCGAGGCCCACCAGGCCTTGCTGGAACGCTTGTGCGCGTTACTGATTGAAGGTCGTGGCCACGAGTTGGGCCGCGCTACCAGCCGGCGCGCGGTGCTGGAAGTGCTGGGCGGCGAGCTGCCGGCCGATTGGCCGAGCGCCCGGATCGCCCTGGCCAACGCCCACGGCCTGCATGCCCGCCCGGCGAAGATCCTGGCGCAGTTGGCGAAGAGTTTTGAGGGTGAGATTCGCGTGCGCATCGTCGATGGCCAGGACAGTGCCGTCTCGGTGAAAAGCCTGAGCAAGTTGCTGAGCCTGGGTGCCCGTCGTGGCCAGGTGCTGGAGCTGATCGCCGAGCCGAGCATTGCCAGCGACGCGCTGCCGGCCTTGTTGGCGGCGATCGAAGAGGGCCTGGGTGAAGAGGTTGAACCTTTGCCCGCCATCAGCGCACAGCCGCAAGTCATCGCCGATATCACCACGGTGCTGGTCGCACCGGCTTCCGGCAGCCTGATCCAGGCGATCGCCGCCGCCCCCGGAATCGCCATCGGTCCTGCCCATATCCAGGTCCAGCAAACCATCGAATACCCGTTGCGCGGCGAGTCCACGGCGACAGAGCGCGAGCGTCTGCACGCCGCCCTGGCCGAGGTGCGCCGCGACATCGAAGGCCTGATCCAGCGCAGCAAGGCCAAGGCCATTCGCGAGATTTTCATTACCCATCAGGAAATGCTCGACGACCCGGAGCTGACGGACGAAGTCGATACGCGTCTGAAGCAGGGCGAAAGCGCCGAAGCGGCCTGGATGGCCGTGATCGAGGCTGCGGCCCGGCAGCAGGAGTCGTTGCAGGATGCCTTGCTCGCCGAGCGGGCCGCGGACTTGCGCGACATCGGGCGCCGGGTGCTGGCGCAACTGTGTGGCATCCCGACCCCAAGCGAGCCAGAGCAACCCTACATCCTGGTAATGGATGAAGTCGGTCCCTCGGATGTGGCCCGCCTGGACCCGGCCCGCGTGGCCGGCATTCTCACCGCCCGTGGTGGCGCCACCGCCCACAGCGCCATTGTCGCCCGTGCACTGGGAATCCCGGCGCTGGTCGGTGCCGGCGCGGCGGTGTTGCTGCTGGCCCCGGGCACACCGTTGCTGCTCGATGGCCAGCGTGGGCGATTGCATGTCGACGCCGATGCCGCAACCTTGCAGCGCGCCAGCCAGGAGCGCGATACCCGCGAGCAACGCCTCAAGGCTGCCGCCGAACAACGCCATCAACCGGCACTGACCCGCGACGGGCATGCCGTGGAAGTGTTCGCCAACATTGGCGAAAGCGCCGGAGTGGCCAGTGCGGTGGAGCAGGGCGCCGAAGGTATCGGCTTGCTGCGCACCGAACTGATTTTCATGGCCCACCCGCAAGCCCCTGATGAAGCCACCCAGGAAGCAGAATACCGGCGGGTGCTCGATGGTTTGGGCGCACGTCCGCTGGTGGTGCGCACCCTCGATGTCGGCGGTGACAAGCCGCTGCCTTACTGGCCGATCGCCAAGGAAGAAAACCCCTTCCTCGGCGTGCGCGGCATTCGCCTGACTCTGCAGCGTCCGCAAATCATGGAGGGGCAGTTGCGCGCCTTGTTGCGCGCCGCCGACAACCGCCCGCTGCGGATCATGTTCCCCATGGTCGGCAGCGTCGACGAGTGGCGGCAGGCGCGGGACATGACCGAGCGCCTGCGCCTGGAAATCCCGGTGGCCGACCTGCAACTGGGGATCATGATCGAGGTGCCGTCGGCTGCGTTGCTGGCGCCGGTCCTGGCCCGCGAAGTCGACTTCTTCAGCATCGGCACCAACGACCTGACCCAATACACCCTGGCCATCGACCGCGGTCACCCGACCTTGTCGGCCCAGGCTGATGGCCTGCACCCGGCGGTCCTGCAACTGATCGACATCACCGTGCGTGCCGCCCATGCCCATGGCAAATGGGTGGGGGTGTGCGGCGAGCTGGCGGCGGATCCCCTGGCGGTACCGGTGCTGGTCGGCCTGGGGGTGGACGAATTGAGCGTCGGCGCGCGCAGCATCGCCGAGGTCAAGGCGCGGGTGCGTGAATTGAGCCTGGCGCAGGTACAACAATTGGCCCAACAGGCATTGGCCGTGGGCAGCGCACAGCAAGTGCGCGAATTAGTGGAGACGCTGTAATGGCCCGCATCTTAACCCTGACCCTCAATCCGGCCCTGGACCTCACGGTGCAGTTGCCGCTACTGGCGCCCGGTCAGGTCAATCGCAGCACCGCCATGCACACTCACGCTGCCGGTAAAGGCGTGAACGTGGCGCAGGTGTTGGCCGACCTGGGGCATCAAGTGACCGTCAGCGGCTTTCTCGGCGAGGACAATCTGCAGGCGTTCGAGGCGTTGTTCGCCCGTCGCGGTTTTGTCGATGCCTTTGTCCGCGTTCCAGGGGAAACCCGCAGCAATATCAAGGTGGCCGAAGACGACGGACGCATCACCGACCTCAATGGTCCAGGCCCGGTGATCAGTGCGGTGGCGCAGCAAGCGTTGCTTGATCGGCTGGAGCAGATTGCCCCCGGGCATGCTGCGGTGGTGGTTGCCGGCAGCCTGCCTCGTGGTGTCAGCGCCCAGTGGTTGCAGGCACTGTTGCGCCGGCTCAAGGCCAAGGGCTTGAAAGTCGCCCTGGACACCAGCGGCGAAGCGCTGCGCGCAGGGCTGGCAGCCGGACCATGGTTGATCAAGCCCAACAGCGAAGAGCTGGCTGAGGTGCTCGATTGCGCGGAGCTGTCGCTGGCGGCCCAGGCCGAGGCGGCGAGCCGCTTGCACGCGCAAGGTATCGAGCACGTGGTGATTTCCCACGGCGCCGATGGGGTCAACTGGTTCAGTGTCGGCTCGGCGCTGCATGCCACACCGCCCAGGGTCAGCGTGGCCAGCACGGTGGGGGCCGGCGATTCCTTGCTGGCGGGCATGTTGCACGGCCTGCTCAGTGCCGACACCCCGGAGCAGACACTGCGCACCGCCACCGCGATTGCCGCGCAGGCGGTGACCCAGATCGGTTTTGGCATCCACGACACGGCGCAGTTGGCGCAGCTTGAACAGGCGGTGCGTGTTCGCCCCCTGACAGAACAATAAGAGGGTTGGTCATGAAGTTAGCCATTGTTACTGCCTGCCCCAATGGCATGGTCACCAGTGTGCTGTGCGCCCGGCTGCTGGACGCTGCGGCGCAGCGCCAGGGCTGGAGCACCAGTGTCGAAGTGCACGATGGGGCGCACCCCGAACGTCAGCTGTCGGCTGCCGTCATCGATGATGCCGAATGGGTGTTGCTGGTCAGCACCGGTGCGGTAGACCTGTCGCGGTTCGTCGGCAAGCGCCTGTTCCAGAGCACGCCGTCCCAGGCCCTGCAGGATGTCGATGGGGTGCTGCGCCGGGGCGCCGAGGAAGCGCAGGTATACAGCGCGCCGCTGGCCATGGCCGAGCCGGTCAGCGCCAGTCAGTCAGCGCCGCGCCTGGTGGCCGTCACGGCCTGCCCGACGGGCGTGGCCCACACGTTCATGGCGGCCGAGGCCTTGCAGCAAGCGGCCAAGCGCCTGGGCTACGAATTGCAAGTGGAAACCCAGGGCTCGGTGGGAGCGCGCAATCCGTTGAGCGCCCAGGCGATCAGTGAGGCCGACGTGGTGCTGCTGGCGGCAGATATTGAAGTGCCAACCGAGCGTTTTGCCGGTAAGAAAATCTACCGTTGTGGCACCAGCATCGCCCTCAAGCAAGCCGAGGCGACCCTGAACAAGGCGCTGGCCGAAGGCAAGCTGGAAAGTGCAGCGGCCGTGGCGGGTAGCCCGGTCAAGACGCAGAAGACTGGCGTCTACAAACACCTGCTGACTGGCGTCTCGTTCATGCTGCCGATGGTGGTGGCGGGTGGCCTGATGATCGCCTTGTCCTTCGTGTTCGGCATCGAGGCGTTCAAGGAGCAGGGCAGCCTGGCGGCGGCCTTGATGCAGATCGGCGGCGAAACCGCGTTCAAGTTGATGGTGCCTTTGCTGGCGGGTTACATCGCCTATTCGATTGCCGACCGTCCGGGCCTGGCGCCGGGGATGATCGGCGGCTTACTGGCGAGCACTCTGGGCGCCGGTTTCATCGGCGGGATCATTGCCGGCTTTATCGCCGGGTACGCCGCGCAGGCGATCAATCGTTATGCTCGTTTGCCGCAAAGCCTGGAAGCGCTGAAACCGATCCTGATCATTCCACTGCTGGCGAGCCTGTTCACCGGGTTGGTGATGATCTACGTGGTGGGCAAGCCGGTGGCCGGGATGCTCACCGGACTCACCCACTTCCTCGATAGCATGGGTACCACCAATGCGATCCTGCTGGGGGTACTACTGGGTGGGATGATGTGTGTTGACCTCGGTGGGCCGATCAACAAAGCGGCCTATGCGTTCTCGGTGGGGCTGTTGGCCTCGCAGAGTTATGCACCGATGGCCGCCACCATGGCCGCCGGCATGGTGCCGCCAATCGGCTTGGGTATCGCCACCTTCATCGCCCGGCGCAAGTTCGCCCAGGCTGAGCGCGAGGCGGGTAAAGCGGCTTTGGTGCTGGGGCTGTGTTTCATTTCCGAAGGGGCGATCCCGTTCGCCGCCAAGGACCCGCTGCGGGTGATCCCGGCGAGCATCGCCGGGGGCGCCCTGACCGGTGCGCTGTCGATGTACTTCGGCTGCAAACTGATGGCGCCCCACGGCGGGCTGTTCGTGATGCTGATCCCCAACGCGATCAACCATGCCCTGTTGTACTTGCTGGCAATTGTCGCGGGTAGCCTGTTGACGGCAGTGGTGTATGCGCTGCTCAAGCGTCCAGAGGCGACCGAACTGGTGCTGGAGCCGGCCAGCGTATAAGGACAAGCAGTAGGCTCGACTCGACCTGAGCTAGCCAGGTTGTTGCCCAGCCTACTGTATTCCACTTATGTCGGTTTAAGTTGGTGTGAATATTAAGATCTTGTTTGTGCTAGCGCTTCTGGAATATGTGCATACAAAGCGCTTTTTTTCTGGCTTGCGTAGTGTCGTGTTGGCTGTCTAATCTTTTGAATATGGTGTCTGCTAAGTGGAGTCGTTACTTCACTTGATGGACATAATTAAGCCAGTGATTGGTTTTTCATATCAAAAGGAGTTGTTATGGACGTGCAGTTGTGGGAAGCCTCGTTAAAAAATAAAACCACGGAAGAAATTGCCAGTTTTGCCGCGGCGGTTCCAAAGGGCATGCTGTCCTTGTCGAGCGGCTCGTCGAGTGAGATTATTCGCCCGGCAGGATTGTTGCTCACCAAAAAACAGATCATTGATCTTAGAAAGTATGAAGCAGCTGGGTTGGCACTCCCGCAAACCAGTGGCGATGTTGACCGTTATTTGAGTTTCGGCGATCTGCACGACGGAGGGGACGGATTTCGGGCAGCGGATTTTTTAGCAACATTCAATAAAGTATTCAACCATGCCATCAGATGGCAACCATTGCGTGCACGCATCATGCTGACCGGTACTCACTTGAGACTGTTTGGTTTAAACATGGCCGTTTACAGTCAGTCGGTAGAGGAAATCTACAGTGATGTGCGGGCCGTCAACAGGTTGGAAACCCAAAATATTTCGACCTATGAGCAATTGCGGGAGTGGGAGCTCAAGGCAGGGAACGAGTTCCCTGGGTTGCTACTGGATAACGAGATCGTATCTGATTTAGGTGATGTGCTGGACTCGATTGCCCACCAAATCCTGGAGTATCTGGACGATGTCGTCAGCATAAAAAATGATCTGGATAATTTTGCAGTAGAACTACGTGAAGAAGTAACGCCTCGCATAAAATTGTTAACAGCCTTCATCTCAAATAATACCTACGCTTCTGATATTGAAGAGCTGAACAAGGGGATTGATCGGCGTGCGAGCCGTATCGATGAGTTGAACGCTCAATACAAGGCGTTGGTCAGTCAATCGTTGACGGCAGCCTCGAGCTTTTCTCTCATTGGGTTGGGTGTTGCGATTTATTACGGTGTTGAAGCTGAAAATACCCGTGCCGAGCGCAATAACCTGGGCGAAGAGCAGGATGACGCAATCAAGCAGCTTTCCGGCATGAATAAAACTCTGGGTTCACTTCAACGGGTCAGATCAGATATGCAGAATCTGACTGTCGTTGCGGTCGAGGCCGACGTGGCGACAAAAAATCTGATTCATGTCTGGAACGTGATTCATAACTATACGAGTCAGTCCGCCAAGGAGATCTCGAAAATGGAGGACGCTGTCAAACTGAGGCAGTTCATGACTCAGTTCAGATTGGTGGCGGCACCGTGGGCCGAAATTCATCAGAACGCTGATGCACTGGTGGCACTGTTCAAGGAGGCCGACGAAGAGTTTAAGGCTGGATATGGTATTCAAGGAGCGAAGAGCATGAAAACGCTGGTGCAAACTCAAACCTATCCAGAGTTGAAGATTGATGTCCTGCGTAATTGCAGTGGGCAGTTGCGCGATGAGGCTGTCAAAGCCAGGATGTATTTCTTCAAGAGCAACTATTTACCCACAGTGAATGAAGTGTTTAAGGGCGTGCAGGGCGAGGTCAGCGGCAGCTTACGTGATCTGGCAGAGTCAGCCTTGACGACAAAACTTGATCTTAAATCCCGAATCGCCCAGTTGACCGCGCTCAATCAAGAATTGGCCGATGGATCCGATGAGGTTGAAGATATCCACAGCGAGCAGGTTGAGTTATTGGCGCAAGCGCATGAAGCGGCCTCTCGCATGTCAATCAAAGTGATTGAGCGCAGGGCCGCGATCAGCGTGCCATTTGATCAAGGTATGACCGCAGGCTTCATGGCCGCGCTCCAGACGGATTTAGTTGATCATGCAGCTGTACTTGTGCGTCTGAACGGCAAGTTGGTTGAGCCTGAAAAGAAGTTGAAAACTATTTCAGATGCGGTGGATGAGCTCAATAAAATTGGGCTTTCAGAGGCCTTTAAGTCTGTGGAGCTCACTCTGGATAAAGTAAAGGAGTTAGGGGCAACTCCGCCTCAGGTGCAATTGGTGATGGCCGCGGTCGAGAAGCTGAAACAGGATTTGGAAGGAGTGGTCAAAAGTATTTCGTTTGTATCGATGATTAAGGAAAGTCACACGCTGCGGGTGACTGTCGAGGAGATTTATCAAGAAATAGCCGTTGAAAGTCGAAGGGGGCGAAATATCAACGATAAAATGGAGTTGATCAAAGCCTTTCATGCGATGGATGATCAGCGAAAACTGTATGTCGAGGAGTATGCGGTTGCGGCTGCCGCAGTCAGCCGATTCCTGATGAGCCTGGAGGACTATAAGGCCAGTGGCCTACAGGATCAGGTTGCTGGATTCATGCAAGAGGCGAGCACCTTTGTCAGGTTTCTCGATCCGGTAACCTATCTGTAACTGCAGTTAACTAAACACCCCGAAAAGTCGCGTGCAAGGGTTAATGGCACGCGATTTTTTCTTGCGTTCATTTACTGGGGTATCAGCCATGGATGTGCTTTTATTGGGTGCCGAAGATTACATCGTTGTTCGAAAGTACTATAAGTTTTTATTGCAGGTAGGGTGTGGGGATGTCGTAACCCATCGACCGGAGTTCGCGCCGGTGTTGGCGCTGTACGCCAACGATCTCAGTGAGGCAGCGAAAACGAATCTCGATCGGTGTCGTTATTTGATGCGTCAGGCGGGTGCTTTAAGTGAAGACATTCTAGGGTGTGTCAACAGGGGCGAAGTATTTCACGGGGCCTGTCGTCGAGCCTTGCTTCACGCTCCGAAGGACCGGCGCTTACTGTTGAACTCGATGTTGTGCGATTCGTTCGATTTTACCGACACTGACAAAAGCATTTGCCGTAAGTACCAAGTTGTCGGTGTCACAGATCAGTTGTCGAGAGAGTATGCCAATGCGCTGTCATTTGTGGAGGAATTCTCAGCTGAAGTGAGTTCGCTTCGGCAGGATATCCACAAGCTGTTTGCCCCGATCTTGAAGACGAGAGCGTCTGAACTTTCTCTTCCTTCCACGCAAGCGCCACAGAGCATATGTGAAACCTGGTTCCTCTGTGGGGAGCGGGCGACTTTCCTTGCCGAGTTGTGGGAAAGCGTCATTGAGGATGACTTGAATAGGAAAGCCGAGCTGGACCGGTTGGCACGAATCTATGCTTCTACGTCCTCGGCGTTGTTAAACCTTGGGGACTTCCTGTATCGGATTCAGTATTTTTTTCGCACGATGATAAAGCGACTCTCTACGATCACAGCCGTGTCGAGGTTCTCTACGCTGTTGCTGGCGTGTGAATTGCTCGCCGAGGTGCTTGTTGGTCTTCGAGTAAGGGCTGAGCGCCTTGGAGAGTGGTCGGAGTTCGAGAGGAATCACACCGCTTTTGGTGCGGATGAAGAATGAATTTTTAGGGCGCCGGACGCGCCTTTGGCTGCGTCCGGCCAAGGTCAGTAAACGTCGCGGCGATAACGCCCTTGCTCGATCAACTGCAACACCACCTCGGCGCCCAACACCTCGTTGAGCACCTGGTCCACCCCTGAAGCCATCCCTTGCAGACTGCCGCAGATGTAGATCACGGCGCCATCGGCCAGCCATTGCTTGAGCACGCTGGCGTGTTCGCGCAGGCGATCCTGAACGTAGATTTTCTCGGCCTGGTCCCGTGAGAAGGCCAGGTCCAGGCGTTCCAGGTCGCCCTCGATCAAGCAACTTTCCAGCTCGTCGCGGCATAGGTAGTCATGCGCGCGATTACGTTCGCCAAACAGCAACCAGTTACGGGTCTGGCCGTCGGCGATGCGGGCCTTGAGCAGGCTGCGCAGGCCGGCCAGGCCAGTGCCGTTGCCGAGCAGGATCATTGGTGCCGGGGCGGCCGGCAGATGGAAGCCGCTGTTGCGCCGCACCCGCAGGCTGATCGCCGAACCGACGGTCGCGTGTTCGGTCAGCCAGCCAGAGCCGATGCCCAGGCTGCCGTCGGGGCGACGCTCCTGGCGCACGATCAACTCGAGCACGCCGTCGGCGGCAATCGAGGCAATCGAGTACTCACGCATCGCTAGGGGTACCAAGGCGTCCACCAGGGCCTGGGCATGCAAGCCGACCAAGTGTGTGCGATTGTCCGGTAACTGGCGGCTGGCCAAGGCCTGCTCGAGGGTCTCGAGCAAACCATCGAGCTGTACCGCCGTCTCGCCCGGGATACCCAGCCCCTCAAGGAAGTGCTCGACCGCCCACGGGCAGTTGCGTGGCAGCACTTCCACCAGGTCGCCGGCCAGCCAACTGCTGGTGTCGGGGGCGGTCAGGCCAAGCAAATACACTTCGCCACCGCTGCTGTCCGGGTTCAACAGCTCACGTTTGCTCAAGGTCCAATGGTTGTAGCTTGGGGCTTGCCAGGTGGTGACCGGGGCGTGGCCGGTCAGTTGGCCGAGTTGCTGCTGCCAATGACTCAAGGCGTAGGGGTCGGCACTGTCGACTTCCACCGGGGCAAACAGGGTGGTGCCGCCGTGCTCGGCCAGCCAGCCATGCAAGCGTCGGGCGAAGCCACAGAAGTGCTGGTATTGCCGGTCGCCCAGCCCCAGCACCGCATAGTTGAGGCTGGACAGGCTCGCCGCCCGGCCCAGCACCTTGCGCTCGAAACCACGGGCACTGTCCGGTGCTTCCCCGTCGCCAAAGGTACTGACCACAAACAGCGCGTTGCTTGAGTCGCGCAGGTCCTGTTCGCTCAGGTCGGCCAACGGCTGGACCTTGACCGGCAAGCCGGCGGCCTGCAGTTGGCTGGCGGTCTGCCAGGCCAGTTGCTCGGCAAAACCGCTCTGGCTGGCAAACCCGATCAGCCAGGCCGGGGCATCGCCGGTGGCTGGCGCGAGGTCTTTGCGAGCTTGCTGGACCTGGCGTTTCTTGCGTCGTCGATCGAGGTACAGCAACCAGCCGGTGATGAAAAACAGCGGCATCAGCAGGGATGTGACCATCAGCACGATGCGCCCGGCGAGCCCGAAGTAACTGCCAACGTGCAGCGCGTAGATGCTGGTCAGCAATTGCGCATTGAGGCTCTTGTCGCTGTAGCGGTCATGGCGCTTGATGATCCCGGTGGCCGGGTCGAGGCTGATCTGGTTCAGCGCGCGGTCATGGGGCGAGGTCTTCAACAGGTAGTAGACCGTGGCCTGCTGGCCGGCCACTGGCGGCAGGCGCACGTTGTACGCGCTCAGGTCCGGGCCTGCGACGCTGTAGATGCTGCTCCAGACTGCGTTGTAGTCGACCACCAGCGCCGGACCGGTCGGGGGCGGCCCACCGCGCGGCTGGCGTACACGCTCCATTTGCGGTCCGTCGGAGAGTAGTTTGGTCACGCCCTTGCTATACCACTCGTAGGACCAGGTCAGCCCGGTCAGCGCGGCC
The DNA here is from genome assembly GCF_044743405.1 of Pseudomonas sp. NPDC087626. Classification (NCBI taxonomy): domain Bacteria; kingdom Pseudomonadati; phylum Pseudomonadota; class Gammaproteobacteria; order Pseudomonadales; family Pseudomonadaceae; genus Pseudomonas; species Pseudomonas sp. NPDC087626. The sequence continues at coordinate 83,416 of NZ_JBIUWJ010000020.1, read as the reverse complement.
AGCAGGTACGCCAGCAGGCACCAGGTGCCGGCCACCGAGTGCAGGTCCCAGTTGAAGGCCCGGCCTTTTTTACGCCAGTCCAGGGTCAGCCAGACGCGCCAGCTGCGCCACTGGCGTGGCCAGCGCAAGTACAGCCCGGAAAGGCAGAAAAACACCAGGATCAGGGTACAGGCACCGGTGATTTGTCGACCGAGATCACCCATGGCGAGAAAGCGGTGCAGTTGCAGCATCAGGCCAAAAAAGTCCTGGCCAACCACCTCGCCCATGAGCTCGCCGGTGTAGGGATTGACGTAGCGCATCTGCCCGCGTCGTTCGCCCGGCGGCGGGGTGAAGAACAGGCGCGCGGCATAACCGTTGTCGATGTCGACCCAGAGCATCGAGACTTTTTTGCCCTCGCTGGCTTCGACCCTGGCCACCAGGTCGGCGGGTGGCAACACCCCGGCAGGAAGTTTTTCCACCTGCAGCACCTGGGGGTTGAGTGCGCGCAGGATCTCGTCCTGAAACGACACGGTGGCCCCGGTAAAGCCTATCAGCGCCAGGACCAGCCCCGCGCTGATACCGAAGAACCAGTGCAGCTGGAACAGGGTTTTCTTCAACACGTCGACCGCCTTGTTCGTTCAAATATGTATTTCACGGCGCGCATTATGCCGTGTGTTATCGGTAAGCCTGGTTCTTTACGCACAAAAGCCCCGCTCATCGAGATGAACGGGGCCTTGGGCTGCACGCTTCCTTTAGAAGTGGAAGTTGGTGCTCAACAATGCCGTCCGGCCCGCCGCCTGGTTGGCGAAGTGGGTCGAGAACGCCTTGTCGTAGTAGGTCTCGTCGGTGAGGTTCTGCACGTTGAGTTGCAGGTCGACGTTTTTGCTCAGCTTGTAGGCAGCCATCGCGTCGTAACGCACGTAGGAGTCGACCATGGTGGTGTTGGCCACGCTGCCGAATACGTCATCGACGTAGAACGCACCGCCACCGACCGTCAGCTTCGGCGTGACCTGGTAAGTGGTCCAGACGCTGGCGCTGTTTTTCGGGGTGTTCGGCAACTCGTTGCCATCGGTCACGCTGAGCGGGCCGCCGTCGACTTGCTCGCTGTCCATGTAGGCATAGCCGGCGAAGACTTGCCATTTGTCGGTGAGCTTGCCGCTGGCCGACAGTTCGAGACCCTGGACCCGGGTTTTGCCGGCGTTTTCGTAGGTGGTGCTATCGACCTGGACGCGGGCGTTGTCTTTCTCGGTGCGGAAGATATCTGCGGTCAACGACAGGCGATCGTTCAGCAGGTCCCACTTGGTACCAATTTCGTAGTTCTTGGTGGTTTCCGGCTCCATGTCGCTCTTGAGCTGGTTGCCCGCACGGTCAGGGGTACCTGCCAGCGAGTTGCCTTCCATGCCTTCACCGACGTAGTTGCCCGGTGGCGTCGCGGAAGTGGCGTAGGAAGCGTAGATGCTGCCGTTTTCCGCCGGCTTGTAGACCACACCGAACTGACCGGTGATGAACTCGCTGGTGTCCTCGCCCTTGGCTTCGATGCCTTTGTTCACGACAGTCGCACCGGCACCATCGTAGGTGCGGTACTTGGTATCGAAATGGTCGTAACGCAGGCCCATGTTCACCAGCCATTGCTGCGACAGCTCGAGGGTGTCGAACACGTAGATGGCGCGGGTGTCGGCTTTGGTATCGGTGCCGGCGTAGTTACGCGAGATCGCGCCGTTCCATGGGTCGCTCGGTGTCGGGTTGGACAGCGAGGTGCAGTTGTAGCCGCTGGAAGCACCGATCAGCGACGGGTTGCACTTGCTGGTGCTCAGCCCGGTGTTGGTGTTGACGTTGTACGAAGACTTCTCGCTTTCTTCACGGCTGAACTCGATGCCGGTGGAGAAGCTGTTCTTGAAGCCGGCGATGTACACGTCGCCGAACAGGTCGGTCTGGTTGGTGGTGGTGTCGGTGTTGCTGACACGGGTGTTGGCGCGGCGCCACACGGTGCCGTTGTTGACGTTACCCTTGCTGTCGTCCGGCTGGGTCAGGATGTAGTCCTGCATGCTGCTGCCGTGGCGCAGGGTGTTCTTGACGGTCAGCGCGTCGTTCAGATCGTGCTCGATGGCGAAGGTCGCGGTATCGGTACGGGTCTTGCGGAAGTCGCGGTCGGTCAGGCCGTAGAAGTTGCTGTCGCTGCCGCCACCGGTGGTCGGCTTATCCGGGTTGCCCTTGTTACGGTCGGCCGAAAGACCTGACGCCGGCATGCTGTAGGGGATGCCCGAATCCGGAGTGTCGTTGCTTTCCAGGTGGTAGTAGTCAAGGTTGACGCGGGTGTCGGTACCCAGGCCGAACGCCAGGGATGGTGCGACGCCCCAACGGTCGTAGTCGACACTGTCGCGACCGGCCACGTTGCTTTCGTGGCTCATCAGGTTCAGGCGGCCAGCGGCGTTATCGTTGAACTGGTAGTTACCGTCCAGGGTGTAGCGTTGGGTCTGGTCGGAGCCCCAGGTGAAACCACCGTCGAGCGAATCGCCCAGGTGGGCTTTTTTGCTCACCAGGTTGATGGTGCCGCCAGCGGCGCCGCGACCGCCGATGGCGGAGTTCGGGCCCTTGCTGACTTCGATCGACTCCACGGCGAAGATTTCACGGCTTTGCGAGCCAGTGTCGCGCACGCCGTCCAGGTAGGTGTCGCCTTGGGCATCGAAACCACGGATGAATGGGCGGTCGCCTTGCGGGTTGCCCCCTTCACCGGCACCGAAGGTGATGCCTGGCACGGTGCGCAGCGCATCCTGCATGTTCAGGGCGCCAGTGTCCTTGAGGACCTGTTGCGGAATCACGGTCACGGAGCGTGGGGTGTCAATCAGCGGCGCGGTGTACTTGGGCGAAGAAGCCTTTTCAACCTGGTAGGAGGTCGCATCCGAGGCTTCACCGGTCACGCTGGTAGCGTCCAGTGCGATCGCATTGCCGGAGGTTTTCGCGTCAGTCTTTTCTGCGGCGAAAACCATGTGGCCGGCGGAGCTGGCGGTAATCGCCACGCCAATTGCAGAAGCGAGCAAACGTGGTGAGCTGACCGGTGATTGTTGTGGCTGGCGTGACATGGTGAATTCCCCTCCCCAAGGATTTGAGGCCGCGGAATATAGGGTAAACACGTATTTGTATCAATTGCGAAATATTGCCATTTGCATTTAATTTACATTCTTTACAATTTATCCTTACGGTTTTTACGTTCTCGTTCGTCACGCCGGTTTTACATAGTCAATAAGAATCAATACCATTGCGATCCTTTGACTTTCAGGTGTCGCCCCCATGCTGCTGCATATTCCCGGCTTGTTCTCCCGTGAAGAGGTGCAGCGCATCCGCGAGGCGCTGCAGCAGGCTGATTGGGCCGATGGCAAGATCACTGCCGGGTTCCAATCGGCCAAGGCCAAGCACAACCTGCAACTGCCCGAAGGCCACCCGCTGGCCCAGGAAATCGGCGCGGCGATGCTCGACCGACTGTGGAAGCACCCGCGCTTCATGTCCGCTGCGTTGCCGCACAAGGTTTTCCCGCCCTTGCTCAATTGCTACACCGCCGGTGGCAGTTTCGACTTTCATATCGACAACGCCGTGCGCCAACCCAAGGGTAGTGTCGAACGCGTGCGCACCGACCTGTCGTCGACCCTGTTCTTCAGTGACCCGGACGAATACGACGGTGGCGAGCTGGAAATCCAGGACACCTTCGGCACCCAACGCGTGAAGTTACCGGCGGGCGACCTGGTGTTGTACCCGGGCACCAGCCTGCACAAGGTCAATGCGGTCACGCGCGGCACGCGGTACGCGTCGTTCTTCTGGACCCAAAGCCTGGTGCGCGAGGACAGCCAGCGCGCCTTGCTGTTCGAGATGGATGAAGCGATCCAGCAACTGACCCAGGACATGCCCGATCACCCGTCGTTGATCCGCCTGACGGGTACCTACCACAACCTGCTGCGTCGCTGGGTCGAGGTCTGAGCCGTGAACTTTCGATTGCGCCGTGAAGAAGTCCTGAACGGCGAGCAACTGCGCGCCATGCTCGGCGAAAGCCCGGCCCGCGCGGCCCAGGCGATTGTACTGGCGGCCAAGGCCGGGAGCATCGACGGCCAGGCGCTGCTGGGGCAGATCCTGCTGGAAGGGCGAGGCATTGCCAAGGACCAGGCACTGGCCGTGCGCTGGTTCGAAATCGCAGCCCGGGGCGGACACCTGATGGCGCGCAACATGCTCGGCCGTTGCCATGAGCATGGCTGGGGTTGTGTGGCGGATGCATCGGTTGCCGCACGGCACTATGCAATCGCCGCCGATGCGGGCCTGGACTGGGCGCTGTACAACTTCGCCAATCTGCTGGCAACCGGGCGCGGAGTGGCTGAGGATCAGGTCCAGGCGTTGAACCTGTATCGGCGCGCTGCTGACGCCGGTCACGCCAAATCAATGAACCTGCTGGGGCGCTATCTGGAAGAAGGCCTGGCCTGCACGGCCGATCCGTCAGCGGCGCGCGCCTGGTATCGACGGTCAGCCGAAGGTGGCGATTTTCGCGGGCAATTCAGCCATGCAACATTGCTGGCGCAGGACGGTCACGTCGATGAAGCGCTCGTGTGGCTCAGGAAAGCCTTGGTCGGTGGCAATGTGAACTTCCTGCGGGTCAGCAGTGCATCGCTGCTCGGCGCAGATCATCCAAAAATCCGCGAGATGGCGCACGCCTATCAAGTGCGCTTATCTCAACTAATCGAGTTGTAAGTGTTCAAGTTTAGCGCCTGAACTCTGGGGATAAGATTTTTATTGTATAAGACGGCGCCACCAAACTAAGTTTGAGGGTGGCGTTTCTGTGCGCGAACAACAAGTGTTGCTTAGGGTGTTGTGTTTTGTGTGCTGAACTAACAGTTGTTGAGTTTATTTTTAACATTTGCTCTGTGGAAGTTTGCTTGGTTGGGTACTAATGTTGGTGGGCACCCCGGGTAAATCTTTATTGGATTTATGACAGATTAGTGGTGCCAACAATAGGATATTTGATTCTGCCCGTAGGGGCACTGAAATGGAGTTCAGTGATGGATGATAAAATACTTGATGCGGCAGTCTTGGCGCCAAAGCTATTTGTGGATGCTTCAGTTGGTGATGGCGAAGAATACAATCGAGAGCCGGGCTTTCAGCTGACTAAAGAGCAAATAGTCAGTTTGCGAAAGTATGAAGTCCTTGGCTTGTCGCTTCCCGTGGAAATTGACGATGTCATTGTGTATCTGGACTATGGCCAAGGGGATACTGGCAGTCGGGGGCTGACCGCCGGTGACTTCCAGGTGACGTTCAGGAAAACCTATGATCATGCCAGGAGTTGGTCGCCACTGCGGGAAAAAATAATGATGACGGGCACTGATCTGAAGATCTTTGCTGGCAGCATTCTGCGGATTGGCAATGGAATCGTCGAGATCTACGAGGAGCAAAAAATATCGAGCTACCTGGAAGAGCACGGTATCGATACCCCGGAGAAGTATCTCCAGCAGAAATTCCTGAATCCAGGGCTTCCTACCCTCGATTTGTCTGCGGGCGATCTACATGAGTTAAGAAGCTATCTTGATGAAATGCTAAGCAAAGTACAGAGTGCCCATGCCAAGGCGACGTCGGTGAGGTATGAAATCGACAAGTTTGGATCCGTGATGCGCGAAGAGGTGTTGCCGCATATCAAACTGCGATTGAAAGCCGTGTCGGAGAATACTTATCAAAGCGATATCAAGGAACTTCAACAGAAAATTGATGAGCGCTCGGAGGAGATTGAGCAGGTCAGCAAGCAGTACGACACGATGGTCAAGGACGCAATCATGGCGGCGGCGAGTCTCAATATCGCGGGGCTGGTTCTCGGTATTTACACTGGCGTCAAAGCCGAAGAAATTCGCAAGCAACGAAATGCCCTGAAAGAAGCTCAGCAGTACGACAATCTGCAAATGCTCAGTAAAAACAAGACGCTGAGTTCATTGAACCGAATACGCACTGATCTTCAGGAACTCAGGGACGTGACCATTGAGGCTGAAGTTGCGACGCAAAATCTTATGTTGGTGTGGAATTCGCTGGCGCTCTATATCGAGGCTTCGAAAGAGGATGCAGATCTACTCGATAATGCGTTGTCGCTGAGGCAATTTAAAAATCAAGTGCTGAGTATCGTCGAGCCTTGGAGTCAAATAAAAAACAGTGCGGATCAACTGCTTGGTGTATTTGCAGAGGCGGATAAAGAGTATGAGTCCGGCCAGTTGCTGGGTATAGAGGGTATGAGAATGTTCAGGTCGTTTGCTGAGTCGGATATTTCAATATTCAATGTTGTTAAGTTGCGTGCCGCTAACGCTCAAATCCAGGATGCCAATATTACCGCGCAGATGCTGTTCGAACGCTGGAGTTATCAACAGGGCAGCGTTGAAAAAATCCAAGGGCTGACACTCGCTGCAAGCCAGGCTACGGCCAACTTGCGGGTGATCAGTGATACGACGATTATTCATCTGCAACAATCACAAAAGAAGTTGGGGGGGTTGCAGGAGGAAGTTGAATCGCCCGCCGATGCCGACGAAGTTCGTACAGATATGCAAAAGGAGTTGAAGAAATTATCTGACCAGCTCACTGGGCAATTCGACAAACTGAAGAGCCTCAATAAAAAGCTGCTGGGGCCCTACAGTCGGGATGATTCGGCGCAGTTGGCGAAGGAGGTGCACGTTGAGCGCAAGTATGCCGAAGAACGTCAGGCTGTCCTGGAAAAGCAGCGGGATGAGTTGGAGCCAAAGATTAAGTCGGTGTCTGATGGTATTGACTTGATCGCCAAGGCAGGCATCGAAAAACTTGGCGAGCAAATGGAGTTGTCGAAGGATAAGGTGATGGAGCTGGGAATGACTCCCCCGCAAGTTAAAGTTGTCATGTTTGCCATCGATACGTTGAAAAACTTAATCGAGAATATCGGGACGACCGTCTCCTATCTGAATATGGTTGCGGAGCTGAACAGGCTCAAAGCGAGATTGGCCGAGCTGAAGGATCAAGCGAGAAAATGTAGCAGTGATGTTGAGCGTGCTGATGGACAAATCGAGTTGTTGCAAGCACTGGATAAAGTCGATGAGGAACGCTCGGGCTATGTGGCTGAATTCTCCGCTTTGCTCGTTTACTTTGAGAGCCTGTCCCGCAAGTTTACCGAGAATGAGGCGGAACCTGTCGAGGCTCGGGTCGAGTTTGCGATTGCCGAGATTAAACAGGACATCAACTATTTGAAGTCACTGACGCTGTAAATACACAGCCGGAGGGTGGGTCAGACATCCTCCGCTTCAAGGGGGTATGCATATGGCTGTCTACACGTTTGTCAGTGGTCAGCGTCGCACACTGGATCGTTATACCTTTTTCCTCTCTACGGTCGTTTCGACACATGACAAAGTCAATCTGCTCTTTGTTCGGCGAGCAAAAAGCGGTCATCAGCGGACAGGTTTACCCTACGACTCGCGTCTGAATCATGTCACTTGGGATGAGCGAAATCTGCAAGGGCTGTGGAAGCGCGTTGCAGACCTGAGGGATTGCGCCGCTGCTTATATAGGGGCACTGGTGACATTCAGGGAAGAGGTTTTAGCGTTCACTGCTCGGACGTCTCGACGCGAGCCGATCGACGGGGTGGTTCTTGGCAACTTCAGCCTGGTTCGCTCGCCGATCTGGAACGCCTCTGTTCCTCGGACCATCCAGGGCTTGGTTTACGGTTTGGGTAACCTGTTTTTTGCGGGTAAGGGGGACATGATTCCAGTCGAGAAGATCGTTCAAGACGTATGCGAGCATTCCTTTGGGCTGAAATCGATATTCACCAGGGCAATGGGTTATCGCACCTGTGAATGTCATGCACAACCGAGCGTGGCCCCAGAGCTGTTCAGGGAAGATGACACGACCCCTCTCTGGGATATCGAGTATTCCAGCGCTGATCCTCTGATCAAGGCAAGGGAGTATGAGGCCGACGTAATGGCTCTCTTCAGGCGGATGGAGTTATTGGGTGTCTGGATGGGAGGTTTTTTTGAGGAGCTCAGCCTGCGTTTTGACAGTGCACGAGTCGAGCTCACGCAAAAAGATGACATGACGACCGTGGGAAGACTGAATGTGAAGCTGGCTGCTGCTCAGGAGAATGCTGAAGAACTCCTGAGCATGTTGAATCACATTGAATTGTGGTTGAGGAAATAAAAAAAGGTCCATTGACATGGACCTTTTTCATTACTGCAGATACTTACACGTAGAACGACTTCAACGGTGGGAAGCCATTGAACTCGACGGCGCTGTAGCTGGTGGTGTAGGCGCCGGTGGACAACCAGTACAGGCGGTCACCGATGGCCAGGTTCAGCGGCAGGCCGTACTTGTAGTTTTCGTACATGATGTCGGCGCTGTCGCAGGTTGGGCCAGCGATCACCACTTCTTCCATCTCACCTTTCTTCTCGGTCCAGATCGGGAACTTGATGGCTTCGTCCATGGTTTCGATCAGACCGGAGAACTTGCCCACGTCCGTGTACACCCAGCGCTCTACTGCGGTACGGGATTTACGCGCGACCAGTACAACTTCACTGACCAGGATGCCGGCGTTGGCGATCAACGAACGGCCCGGCTCCAGGATGATTTCCGGCAAGTCATCACCGAAGTCTTCCTTGAGGAAGCGGATGATTTCCTCGGCATAGGTTTCCAGGCTGTTGGTGCGGGTGATGTAGTTGGCCGGGAAGCCACCGCCCATATTGATCAGCTTGAGCTCGATACCGTCCTCTTCCTTCAGGCGCTCGAAGATCACTTTGACCTTGGCGATCGCAGCGTCCCAGACGCTGATGTCGCGTTGCTGCGAACCGACGTGGAACGAAATACCGTACGGCACCAGGCCCAGGTCACGAGCCAGGATCAGCAGGTCCATGGCCATGTCGGTCTGGCAGCCGAACTTGCGCGACAAAGGCCAGTCAGCCGTGGTCGAGCCTTCGGTGAGAATCCGCACATAGACTTTTGAACCCGGTGCAGCCTTGGCGATGTTGCGCAGGTCGGCTTCGGAGTCGGTGGAGAACAGGCGCACGCCCTTCTCGTAGAAGTAGCGGATGTCCTTGGATTTCTTGATGGTGTTGCCGTAGCTGATGCGGTCGGCGCTGACGCCACGGTCCATCACCTTGTCCAGCTCGTAGATCGACGCGATGTCAAAGCTCGAACCTTTGGACTTGAGCAGGTCGATGATCTCGACGGCCGGGTTGGCCTTGACCGCGTAATAGACTTTGGCGAATTCGAAACCGGCGCGCAGGTCATCGTAGGCCTGGCTGATCATCGCGGTGTCGATCACCACGAACGGGGTTTCTTGTTTGTCGGCGAACGCCTTCATTTTGTCAAAAGTGGCGCGCGCGAAATAGTCTTCGACGTTGATCGACATGCTGGGAACTCCTACTGGCAAACTGAAATTAACAATGGGTGCAAATGAACGTCCTCCGTATCCCCACTTTGGTTCGCCTACTTCCCAAGGCATGTCGCCGAAAGCAAAAAGGCCATGGGATCACCTGCGTCCCTTGGCCTTGCTGTCTCGTCGTCAGTACTTGAGCCGGATGGATCGTTTCCAGCATGGACGTTCGGCGCGAACTTTAGGGCGTGAGGGGCTTGAGATCAACAAAAAATGTCGCGTTTTTGCACGCTTCCGTCGTGCGGTCCCGGACAGCTACTGATGTAACCGACCTGCATGACAGTGTGATGTTCCTCCAAGAGGGAGATTTGAATACTTGTAGGAGCGAGCTTGCTCGCGATGGACGTCAACGATAACGCGTGGAGCCTGGTACCCTGTGGTGCCATCGAGTGCATCGCGAGCAAGCTCGCTCCTACAGTTATTTTTTGTCAGGCCAACGCAGTCTCGGCCGGCGACACAATGCTGGTCTTGCCGCCACGGGACTTGCCGGAGCTCAGGTACTCGGCAATCGATTCCTGGGTCACTTCGCCGAGGAACACCCGTTCCGCATCCAGCACCGGCAGCCACGAGCGGTTGAACTCGTACATGCGCGACAGCAGGATGCGCAGGTGCTCATCGTAGGCTGCTGTGGCGTTGAACTCGCGCAGATACTGGCCACATGAGCCGCCCTGGCGGTGCAGGTCGCGGCGACGTACGTAGCCCAGGGCCTTGTTTTCGGCACAGGTGACGACCACATAGCGGCGGTCGTGTTCGTCCATCAACTCCAGCGCATCGGCCACCGGGGTCTCCGGGCTCACGGACGGGGCGTTGTCCGCGGCGTCTTCGGCCTTGACCAGCAGCAGGCGCTTGAGGGTGCTGTCCTGGCCCACGAAGTTGCTGACAAAGTCGTCCGCCGGGTGGGCGAGCAAGGTGTCCGGGTGGTCGATCTGCAACAGCTTGCCGGCGCGGAAGATGGCGATCTTGTCCCCCAGCTTGATCGCTTCGTCGATGTCATGGCTGACCATGATCACCGTCTTGTTCAGCGCCCGCTGCATCTCGAAGAATTCGTTCTGGATCATCTCGCGGTTGATCGGGTCGACTGCGCCGAAGGGTTCGTCCATCAGCAGCAACGGGGCATCGGCGGCCAGCGCGCGGATCACGCCGATGCGCTGCTGCTGGCCACCGGACAGTTCACGCGGATAGCGGTGCAGGTACTGCTTGGGTTCGAGCTTGATCATGCTCATCAACTCGCGGGCGCGGTCGTGGCACTTCTGTTTGTCCCAGCCGAGCAGGCGCGGGACCACGGTGATGTTCTCCTCGATGGTCATGTTGGGGAACAGACCGATCTGCTGGATCACATAGCCGATGTTGCGGCGCAGGGTCACTGCGTCGAGGTCGGTGGTGTCTTCGCCGTTGATCAGGATCTTGCCCGAGGTCGGTTTGATCAGGCGGTTGATCATCTTCAGCGTGGTGCTTTTGCCGCAGCCCGATGGCCCGAGGAACACGCAGATTTCGCCTTCATTGACGGTCAGGCTTACCGAGTCCACGGCTTTGACGTCTTTGCCGTTGCTGCGGAAGGTTTTGCTGAGGTTTTGAAGTTCGATCATTTCAGGAGTCCTTTTGGAGTCAGCGAGCGTTGCAGCCATTGCAAGAGCAGGTCGGCGAAGATGGCCAGCACACTGACCAGGACCGCGCCGACAATCAGCATCGACATGTCGCTGCGGCTGATGGAGGCGAGAATGAGTACGCCCAGGCCGCCGGCGCCGATGGTCGCGGCGATGGTCATCACCCCGATGTTCATCACCACGGCGGTGCGCACACCGGCGAGAATCACCGGCACCGCGATCGGCAGTTCGACCATGCGCAGGCGCTGGCCGAATGTCATGCCGATGCCCCGGGCTGCTTCGCGAATACCCGGTTCGACGCCGGTCAGCGCCAGGTAGGTGTTACGCATGATCGGCAGCAGGGAGTACAGGAACACCGCGGTAATCGCCGGCATCGGTCCCAGGCCCTGGCCGAACTTCGAATAGAACGGCAGCAGCAGGCCGAACAGGGCAATCGAGGGCACGGTCAGCAGCACGGTGGCGCTGGCCTGTAGCGGGCCGGCCAGTGCCGGAAAGCGAGTCATCACAATGCCCAGAGGCACGCCGACGACAATCGCCAGGGTCACGGCAATCCCGACCAGGGTGATGTGTTGCCAGGTCAGGTGCAGGACAAGTGGCCAGTCCAGGTGGGAAAAGGCGTTCAGGAAATCCATGGCTTTTCCTCCGGTTCAGTTGTTCGAAAGCTGTGGGTGCTGGCGCAGGAAGTCTGCGGCCACGGCCGACGGGCTTTCATGATTGACGTCGACCCGGGCATTGAGCTGGCGCATGGTCTCGTCATCGAACAGATCGGCCAGCGGCTTGAGTTGGCCAGCCAGTTGCGGATGGGCGTCGAGGTACACCTGGCGCACCACGGGGGCGGCGGTGTAGTCGGGGAAGTAATGCTTGTCGTCTTTGAGCAACTTGAGTTTGAACGCACTCAGGCGCCCGTCGGTGGTGTACACCAGGCCGGCAAACACCTGGCCATTGCGCAGTGCGGTGTAGACCAGGCCCGCGTCCATCTGGCGGATGTTGCGCCGGGTCAGGTCCATGTCATAGCGCTCGACCATGCCTGCCAGGCCGTCGGAACGGTTGGCGAACTCGGTGTCCAGGGCCACCAGCGGGTTGTCCTCGGCCTGATTGCGCAGCGCCGTGTTCAGCTCGCTGATGCTGTTGACCTCGGGGAACTGCGCAGCGATTTTCTCGGGCAGTGCCAGGGCGTAGGTGTTGCTGAATTTCGACGGCGAGAGCCAGGTCAGGCCCTTCTTCGCATCCAGTTCAGTGACCCGGGCCAGGGACTGCTGGCTGTCGAGCTTTTCCGTGACGTGGTTGTAGGACACCAGGGAGACCCCGGTGTATTCCCAGACCATGTCCAGTTGCCCGGTTTCCTGGGCGCTGCGGGCCAGGTTGCTGCCCAGGCCGCCGGTGACCTGGGCGTTGTAGCCCTTGGCGCGCAGGTATTGGGCGGTGATTTCGGCGAGCAGGGTCTGCTCGGTGAAGACCCGTGCGCCGATGCGGATCAGGGGTTTTTCGGCGGCCTGGGCAAATCCTGCGCACAGCAGGACGCAGCCCAGTAACAAGCTTGGTAATTTCATCGTGATTCCTTCGCTCAGCCGGGTTAGGACTGGGGTAACCCGCGTTCCAGCCAGAGGCGGCTGCTCAGTGTCACCAGACCGTCCAACAGCAATGCCAGCAGGGCGGTACACGCCGCGCCGAGGATCAGTTGCGGCTGGTTGTTCAGGGCAATGCCGGGGAAAATCAGGCTGCCCAGACTGTTGGCGCCGATCAGGAACGCCAGGGGCGCGGTACCGACGTTGATCGCCAGTGCTACTCGCACGCCACCGATGATGATCGGCACGGCGTTCGGCAGTTCGACCCGCCAGAGCACTTGGCGCGGGGTCATGCCGATGCCGACGGCGGCTTCCTTGAGTGAACCCTGGACGTTTTTCAGGCCCTCGTAGGTATTGCGCACGATGGGCAGGAGGGAGGCGAGGAAGAGGGCGAAGATGGCAGGGCCGCTGCCGATCCCGAGGATCCCCAGGGCGATGGCCAGTACGGCCAGGGGTGGGACGGTGTTGCCGATGTTGAAGATTTGCATGAAGCGTTCGGCGCGTCCGACCAGGGTCGGGCGGCTGAGCAGGATGCCGGCAGGGATGCCCACGACAAGGGCGGCCAGCATGGAAGCGAGGACGAGGATCAGGTGAGCTTGCAGGTAAAACAACAAATCGTCGCGGTACAGTTCGATCGTGTTGATGCCGATCCAGTGGATCAGCAGGGCCAGGAGGGCGACGACAACCGCTCCCCCTATCAGCCCTTTGCCATAGCGAATAGCCACAGGCGGACTCCTTTATTTCAGTCGGCGCACACTTCCCGTGTGGCAACGCCATGCCTGGCTGCCGGGAAGGTGTTCGCGAAAAGCAGCTCGCCAATGCCGGCAAAACGGCATGAGGTCGAGCCATGAGCACAGCCTCGTCAGGCTGACTTGCAGATATTTCAGCCCCTGACGAAAGGTCGTAACAGGGGAGTGGACGTCTCTACGCTTTAAAAGGTTCCCATCTTAGGCAGCATTTGGCCACCCTTAATGTGCTCAACGGTTCGGTTCTGGGTTCAACTTGGGCTATAATCGCCGCCCTTTTTTGAATCACCTGCCAGGCGATTTCCCATGACCAAACAGGCCGCCGAAGTCGCGAAACGCCGCACTTTCGCCATTATTTCCCACCCCGATGCGGGTAAGACCACCATCACCGAGAAGCTCTTGCTGATGGGCAAGGCGATTGCGGTTGCCGGCACGGTGAAATCTCGCAAATCCGACCGCCATGCCACCTCCGACTGGATGGAAATGGAAAAGCAGCGGGGTATTTCGATTACCACGTCGGTCATGCAGTTTCCGTATCGCGATCACATGATCAACCTGCTCGACACCCCGGGCCACGAAGACTTCTCCGAAGATACCTACCGTACCCTGACGGCAGTCGACTCGGCCTTGATGGTCCTCGACGGCGGTAAGGGTGTAGAACCACGGACCATCGCCCTGATGGACGTCTGCCGGCTGCGTGACACGCCGATCGTCAGCTTCATCAACAAACTCGACCGTGACATCCGCGACCCGATCGAACTGCTCGACGAAATCGAGGCGGTCCTGAAAATCAAGGCTGCGCCGATCACCTGGCCGATCGGTTGCTACCGCGACTTCAAAGGCGTGTATCACCTCGCCGACGACTACATCATCGTCTACACCGCGGGCCACGGCCACGAGCGGACCGAAGTCAAGATCATCGAGAAGCTCGACTCCGATGAGGCTCGCGATCACCTGGGTGACGAGTACGACCGCTTCGTCGAACAGCTCGAACTGGTGCAGGGCGCCTGCCACGAGTTCAACCAGCAGGAGTTCCTGGACGGCCAGCTGACGCCGGTGTTTTTCGGTACTGCGCTGGGCAACTTCGGTGTCGATCACGTGCTCGACGCCGTGGTCAACTGGGCGCCAAAACCGCTGGCCCGGGTTGCCAACGAGCGGACCGTGGAACCGGTGGAAGAGAAATTCACCGGCTTCGTGTTCAAGATCCAGGCGAACATGGACCCCAAGCACCGCGACCGAATTGCCTTCATGCGCATCTGCTCCGGCAAGTACGAAAAAGGCATGAAGATGCGCCACGTGCGCACCGGCAAGGACGTGCGGATCGGCGATGCGCTGACCTTCTTCTCCTCCGAGCGCGAGCAACTGGAAGAAGCGTTTGCCGGCGACATCATCGGCCTGCACAACCACGGCACCATCCAGATCGGCGACACCTTCACCGAAGGCGAAGCCCTGGGGTTCACCGGTATCCCGCACTTCGCCCCGGAACTGTTCCGCCGCGTACGCCTGAAGGACCCGCTGAAATCCAAGCAACTGCGCCAGGGCCTGCAGCAACTGGCCGAAGAGGGCGCCACCCAGGTGTTCTTCCCGGAGCGCAGCAACGACATCATCCTTGGCGCCGTGGGTGTCCTGCAGTTCGATGTGGTCGCCAGCCGCCTGAAAGAGGAATACAAGGTCGAGTGCGCCTACGAGCCGATCACCGTGTGGTCCGCGCGCTGGATCGATTGCAGCGATAAGAAGAAGCTTGAAGAGTTCAGCGTCAAGGCCGTGGAAAACCTCGCGGTCGACGGCGGTGGTCACCTGACCTACCTGGCCCCGACCCGGGTCAATCTGGCGCTGATGGAAGAGCGCTGGCCAGACGTGAAATTCCGCGCGACCCGTGAACACCACTAAGCGCTGAACCGTCACACCCAAAACCCCGTTGCGAAAGCCGCGGGGTTTTTTGTTGCTGCGCGAGCTTAGCTGGATTGGCTCTAACTGTTATTCACAACCAATCTGGAAGGATGTGGCATTTCCAGGCTTTAGTCAGCGTCCTATCTGGAGAACCCGACCGATCACAACTAGATTGCAGCCAACGCCATGGCGATTGGGTTCGTCGCCGCCAGGCTCTCCCTGAAAGGATGGAATCGGCTATGAGCATTTTTCAACGCAGTGTGCTGTTGCTTAAGGTGTTGCTGTTGCTGTCGGTGGGTATGTCTTCGGCGTGGGCTGAGTGCACTCGCCATGGTGAGCAGGTGTCGAGCGATCAGGTCGGAGACGGCGGATTGATGCTGGCCAAGTCCGAATCCGAGCCGGGGGACAAGGGCCAGGGAGGTAGCGCGGGCGACGATGACTCGACCACCGACGAGCCGGATAGCGATGATGCGGATGAGGGTGATAGCCAGACGTAGCTCGTCATTGCTCCAATCTTTTGTGGGAGCTGCTGAAGGCTGCGATTTGGGGGTATATCCGTTGCTGCGGTGATGGCGGCTTAGGGTTTCGCCCTTACGGCGAGGCACTTTTGTCAAACGCCGGAGTGCCGGCCCAGCCCAAAGTACCCAAAAAGTCTTGCCCCAGCGTTCGGCCCCTCGCTAAGGCTCGGGGTACCTTCGCTGCGGTGCCCATCAGGGGGCATCGCCTACGGTTTGCTTCGCTGCACCTCCTCTCGATGCATGCGGCTTCGCCGCACGGCGCTACGCGCCTCCCCCCTGATGGACACCTTCGCTCAGCCTGCCGAAGGGGCGGGTGGATCAAGATCAAAAGCCAGAGCACGGCGACCTGACAGTCGGCCTGAGTGGTAAAGGCGGGCGAGGCGGCCTACCGGCCGGCCTGTTTTTTCTGGTTGGGTTGAAATTACTCTGTAGGAGCGAGCTCGCGATGGCGGTGGATCAGTCGACATTGATTGTGACTGACACTGCGCCATCGCGAGTAGGCCCCCGCAGGTACCTGTGCAGTAGTTTGTCAGGCCGCCCCCTCGAGAAATTGCTCGGCGTAATGACACGCTACCTGGCGGCTGTCGAGCAAACGCAAGGCCGGCTCTTCACTGCTACAACGCTCGGTGGCGTACGGGCAGCGCTTGTGGAAGGCGCAGCCGGACGGTGGGTTCAGCGGGTTGGGCAACTCGCCGACGATCTTGATTTTCGGTTTGTCCGGGTCCGGGTGGATGGTCGGTGTGGCCGACAGCAGGGCCTGGGTGTAGGGGTGCAGCGGGCGGGTGTAGATGTCCTCTTTGGGGCCCATTTCCACCGGACGGCCGAGGTACATCACCATCACGTGGTCGGCCACATGGCGGACCACCGCCAGGTTGTGGGAGATGAACACATAGGCGGTGTTGAATTCCTGCTGCAGGTCCATGAACAGGTTCAGCACCTGGGCCTGGATCGATACGTCCAGCGCCGAGGTCGGTTCGTCCGCCACCAGCACTTTCGGTTGCAGCATCATTGCCCGGGCGAGGGCGATCCGCTGGCGCTGACCACCGGAAAACATGTGCGGATAACGCTGGTAGTGCTCGGGACGCAGGCCGACCTGCTTCATCATCGCCTGGACTTTGTCGCGCCGCTCGCTGGCCGAGAGGTTGGTGTTGATCAGCAGCGGCTCGGCCAATTGGTCACCGATTTTCTGCCGCGGGTTGAGCGACGCGTACGGGCTCTGGAACACCATCTGCACGTCTTTGCGCAACTGCTTGCGCTCGGCCTTGTTGGCCCCGGTGACTTCCTGGCCGGCGATTTTCAACGAGCCGGAAGACGGCTCTTCGATCAGCGTCAGGGCGCGGGCCAGGGTCGACTTGCCACAACCGGATTCGCCGACCACGGCCAGGGTCTTGCCGGCTTCCAGTTCGAACGATACGCCGTTGAGCGCACGCACGGTGGCGTGGCCCTTGAACAGGCCGCGGGAGACTTCGTAGTGACGGGTCAGGTCACGGGCGGTGAGAACGACGGCCATTACGCCACCTCCTGATTCAAAGGATAGAAGCAGCGAGCGAGGCTGTTGCTTTTCGGATCGAGGGCCGGGCGTTGGGCGCGGCAGTTGTCCTGCACGTAGGGGCAGCGTGGCGACAGCAGGCAACCCTGCGGGCGGTCGTAACGGCCGGGAACGATACCCGGCAGCGTGGCCAGGCGCGATTCACCCAGGCTGTGTTCCGGAATCGCCTTGAGCAGGGCTTCGCTGTACGGGTGCGCGGGAATGTCGAACAGCTGCGGCACCTGGCCGACTTCCACCGCTTGGCCGGCGTACATCACGCACACGCGCTGGGCGGTTTCGGCTACCACGGCGAGGTCGTGGGTGATCAGCACCAGGCCCATGTTCTGCTCTTTCTGCAGGGCCAGCAGCAGGTCCATGATCTGCGCCTGAATGGTCACGTCGAGGGCGGTGGTCGGTTCGTCGGCGATCAGCAGCTTGGGTTCGCCGGCAATTGCCATGGCGATCGCCACGCGTTGGCTCATGCCGCCGGAGAGCTGGTGCGGGTAGGCGTCCATGCGGCTGGCGGCACCGGGAATCTCGACTTTTTCCAGCAGTTCGATGGCACGCTTGCGCGCCGCGCGGCCGGACATTTTCAGGTGCAGGCGCAGCACTTCTTCAATCTGGAAACCGACGGTGTAGCTCGGGTTCAGCGCGGTCATCGGGTCCTGGAAGACCATGGCCAGGTCTTTGCCGACGATCTGCCGCCGCTGCCGGTTGCTCAGCTTGAGCATGTTCTTGCCGTCGAAGTTCAGGGCGTCGGCGGTGACGATACCGGGGTGCTCGATCAGGCCCATCAGCGCCATCATGGTCACCGATTTACCCGACCCCGACTCGCCAACGATGGCCAGGACTTCGCCCTTGTCCACGCTAATGTCGAGGCCGTCGACCACCGGAACGGCGGTCTTGTCGCCGAAACGCACGTTGAGATTGTTGATTTCTAACAGTGACATGGGAATCTCCTCAGGCGGCGTTCTTGAGTTTCGGGTCCAGCGCATCGCGCAGGCCGTCGCCCATCAAGTTGATTGCCAGCACGCTGAGCAAAATGGTCAAGCCAGGCAGGCTTACCACCCACCAGGCGCGTTCGATGTAGTCGCGGGCCGAGGCCAGCATGGTGCCCCACTCAGGGGTTGGCGGTTGCACGCCGAGGCCGAGGAAGCCCAGGGCGGCGGCATCGAGAATCGCCGAGGAAAAACTCAGGGTTGCCTGGACGATCAGCGGAGCCATGCAGTTGGGCAGCACGGTGATGAACATCAGGCGGGGCAGGCCGGCACCGGCCAGGCGTGCGGCCGTCACGTAGTCACGGTTCAGCTCGCCCATCACCGCGGCGCGGGTCAGGCGCACGTAGGACGGCAGGGACACGATGGCGATGGCGATCACGGTGTTGATCAGGCCAGGGCCGAGGATGGCGACAATCGCCACGGCCAGCAGCAAGGAGGGCAGGGCCAGCATGATGTCCATCAGGCGCATGATGGTCGGGCCTAGAAGCCGCGGGAAGAAGCCGGCGAACAGGCCCAGCAGGATCCCCGGGATCAACGACATCACCACCGACGACAAGCCGATCATCAGCGACAGGCGCGAACCCTGGATCAAGCGCGACAGCAGGTCGCGCCCCAGTTCATCGGTGCCGAGCAGGAACTGCAGTTGCCCGCCTTCGAGCCAGGCCGGCGGGGTCAGCAGGAAGTCGCGGTACTGCTCGCTGGGGTTATGCGGGGCAACCCAGGGCGCGAAGATCGCGCAGAAGATCACCAGCAACATGAACATCAGGCCGGCAACGGCGCCTTTGTTTTTGGAGAACGCTTGCCAGAATTCTTTGTACGGGGACGGATACAGCAGGCTTTGATCGACTGCTACCGAGGGTGTTGGAGTACTCATGGGTAATGATCTCAGCGCTGATGACGGATGCGTGGGTTGGCAAAGCCGTAGAGGATGTCCACCACGAAGTTGACCAGGATCACCAGGCAGGCGATCAGCAGGATGCCGTTTTGTACGACGGGGTAGTCCCGGGCGCCGATGGCTTCGATCAGCCATTTGCCGATGCCGGGCCAGGAGAAGATGGTCTCGGTCAGGACCGCACCGGCCAGCAGCGTGCCGACCTGCAGGCCGACCACGGTCAGTACCGGGATCAGCGCGTTGCGCAGGCCGTGCACGAACACCACGCGCGACGGCGACAGGCCTTTGGCCCGTGCGGTGCGGATGTAGTCTTCGCGCAGCACTTCGAGCATCGAGGAGCGGGTCATCCGCGCAATCACCGCCAGCGGAATGGTGCCGAGCACGATGGCCGGCAGGATCAGGTGGTGCAGGGCGTCGAGGAATGCGCCCGTGTCATCGGCCAGCAGGGTGTCGATCAGCATGAAACCGGTGACCGGCTCGATGTCGTAGAGCAGGTCGATCCGCCCGGAAACCGGGGTCCAGCCCAGGGACACCGAGAAGAACATGATCAGGATCAGGCCCCACCAGAAGATCGGCATCGAATACCCGGCCAGGGAGATGCCCATCACCCCATGGTCGAACAGCGATCCGCGCTTGAGGGCCGCGATCACCCCGGCCAGCAAACCGAGGATCCCGGCGAACAGCAGGGCAGCCATGGACAGTTCGAGGGTCGCGGGGAACAGCGAAGTGAACTCGCTCCAGACACTTTCACGGGTGCGCAGCGATTCACCGAGGTCGCCCTGGGCCAGTTTGCCGATGTAGTCCAGGTACTGGGCATACAGCGGCTTGTTCAGGCCAAGGCGTTCCATTGCCTGAGCGTGCATTTCGGGGTCGACCCGGCGTTCGCCCATCATGACTTCCACAGGGTCGCCAGGAATCATGCGAATCAACGCGAAAGTCAGCAGGGTGATGCCGAAAAAGGTGGGGATCAACAACCCCAGTCGGCGGGCAATAAAACTAAACATCTTCTGGTGTACCTCATCAGCCGGTTAGGCGTACCGGTCAGCCCAGGATCGGGCTGTGGCCGGCGTTTTTTCTACTTCACCTGGGTGGTGGCGAAGTTATTGGTGGTCAGCGGGTTCATGTAGTAACCGTCGACGTTCTTGCGCAGGGCGGTAAACATCTTGGGATGAGCCTGATCGACCCACACCACTTCGTCGTGCAGGATAACCAGGGCTTTTTCATAGAGAGCGGCGCGTTCGGCAGTATCGATCGTGGCCCGAGCCTGGGTGATCAGCGCCTGGAATTGCGGGTTGCACCAGCGGCTGTAGTTTTCGCCGTTTTTGGCGGCTTCGCAACTCAGCAGCGGACCGAGGAAGTTATCCGGGTCACCGTTGTCGCCGCTCCAGCCGGCAGACACCATGTCGTGTTCGCCTTTCTTCGCACGCTTGAGCATCTCCGCCCACTCCATGACACGGATGTCGATGGTGATACCGACCTTGGCCAGGTCTGCCTGGATCAACTGGGCGCCCAGTTGCGGGTTCGGGTTGGTCGGGCCACCGGCGTTGCGGGTGTACAGGGTGAACACTGTGCCTGGCGGAACACCGGCTTCCTTGAGCAGCGCACGCGCCTGGTCGAGGTCCAGGGGCGGGTTCTTCAGCGTGGTGTTATAGCCCAGCAGCGCGGGTGGGTAGGGGTTGACCGCGGCAATCGCGTTGCCCTTGCCGTACAGGGTGTCGACATAGGTCTGTTTGTCCAGGGCCAACTCGATGGCACGGCGCACCCGCACATCGCTCAGGTATTTGTGACTGGTGTTGATCGCGGTATAGCCGGTGGACATCGCCGCGATGGTGGCGATTTTCAGGGCCGGGTCGGCCTGGATGCTCGGGACATCGTCGGGTTTAGGGTAGAGCGCTACCTGGCACTCATTGGCCTTGAGTTTTTGCAGGCGGGTGTTGTTGTCCGGGGTGATGGCAAAAATCAACGGATCAGCCGGCGGCTTGCCACGGAAGTACTGCGGGTTGGCCTTGTAGCGGACCTGGGCATCCTTGGCGTAGCGCTGGAAGATGAACGGACCGGTGCCGATCGGCTTGCTGTTGAGGTCGGCCATTTTGTCGGCCTTTTGCAATAACGCCGCGTACTCGGCCGAGTGAATAGAGGTGAACGCCATGCCCAGGTCCAGCAGGAACGGAGCTTCAGGGCGGTTCAGGGTGAACCTGACAGTCATCTCGTCGACTCTTTCGACAGCCTTGAGCAGGTTCTGGAAATCCATGCTTTCAAAGTATGGAAAGCCGACGGCAGATTGCTTGTGCCAAGGGTGGTTGGGGTCCAGTTGACGCTGGAAGCTCCAGACCACGTCGTCGGCATTGAGTGTGCGCGTCGGTTTGAAATAGTCGGTCGTGTGGAACGCGACGCCGGGGCGCAGGTGGAAAGTATATTGCAGGCCGTCCGGGCTGATCTCCCAGCTTTCGGCCAGGGCCGGCTGGATCTGCGCGGTACCGGGCTTGAAATCCACCAGCCGATTGAACAGGGTTTCCGCCGCTGCGTCGGCCGTTACGGCGGTGGTGTAGAGCACCGGGTCGAAACCTTCCGGGCTGGCTTCGGTGCAGACCACCAAGGGTTTGGCCGAAGCACCGATGGCTGTCATCAGCACGGTGGCTGCGACCACCGCACGCAAGGGAAGCATCTTCATATAAACCCTCCGTATTCCATGAGCCAGATTAGTCGTTGGGGCCGATTCGTCGAATCGGCCCCGCGGTTGTCACGCCTTAGAGGACGTTGAACGGAATGGTGGTAACCAGGCGGAATTCGTTGATGCTGCCGTCAGCCTGGTTTTCGCTCGCCCGGTGTGCGGTGTAGGTGGCGCGAACGGTGGTGGCTTTCAGCGGACCGCTTTGAATGGCGTAAGTGCTGCCAATCCCATATTCATAGTGGTGTTCGCCGTCTTGCGACTGGATGCCGTCATAGCCGGTGCCGGTGTAGTGGGTGCCGTCGATGCCCCAACCGCGTGCCTGGTAGATGTTGAACTTGAGACCCGGTACGCCGTACTCGGCCATGTTCAGGCCATAGGAAACCTGGAAGGATTTCTCGTTCGGGCCGTTGAAGTCCGACAGCAGGGAGTTGGCCAGGTAGATGCCGTTGGTTTCGTGCAGGTAGTCGAAGTACTCGTTACCGTTCACTTCCTGGTAGGAGAAGGTCAGGGTGTGAGCCTGGTGGGTCAGGCCGAACGACAGGGAGTAGGTGTCGTTGTCGATGTCGCCCAGCTTGGCTTTGCCTTCTTCCTGGGTCTTGTAGTAGTTCAGGCCGGTAGTCAGGCTCAGCACCGAACTGTCGCCCAGTACGTGGGTGGCGCCGAAGTAGTACTGGTTCCAGATGTCTTCGGCCTGGGTGGCCCAGAGGCTGGTGGTCAGGCTGGCGAACGGCGAGTAGCTGATGCCTGCGGTGTTGACGTGATCGGCTTCGGCATCGATGGCGCCGTACTCGGAGCGGAATTTGCTCAGGCTTTCTTCGGTACGCGGCGAGTTGCGATCGAAGGTGGCCACGTCGAAGGCCAGGTTGCTCAGCTCTTCACTGTGCAAGGCCACGCCCTGGAAGCTCGAAGGCAGGGCACGGTTGCTGATGACGTCGACTTGCGGGCTGCTGAAGTTCATGCGCCCGGCAGTCAGAGTGGTGTTGGAGATGCGGGCCTTGACGTTGGCCAGGCCCAGTTTGCTCCATTGCCCCTGGGCGTCGCCGCCTTCTTTGGTCAGGGTCCGGTTGTTGCCGGCGCCAGGACGAGTGCCGGGAGCGCCGCCGTTGTTGGAGGCCAGGTTTTCCCGATCACGTTCCAGCGCGACTGCGTTGTAGGCCGCCAGCTCGGTGCTGAAACCGACGGTGCCCTGGGTGAAGCCGGAGTTGTACTTGAGGATGGTGCCCTGGACCCAGTTGATCCGGCGATCGGTGGGGGTCGATACACCATTTTTCTTGTAGGCGAACTTGCCGCCACGCTTGAGTTGTTCGTTGGAGTACCAGTTACGGGTACTGCCGCTAATCGTCTGGCCTTCGATGAATCCGGTGGCCTCGGATTGAGCATTGCTGGTATTGACCGTCACCGGGTTGAACGCCTGGCTCTGGGGTTCGGCATACGCGGTTGCGGTGATGCTGCTGATGGCCAGGGCCAACAGGGCGGAGTTGCTCAGTTTCATCAGTGAAGCTCCTTTTTTTCTCTTGTTATTGCCGGTCTCCTGTACTGAGCCGGCTATTGAGGGTGGAACTCATACAAGGCATCGCAAACGTTTGCATGGGGCGAAATCGCCGAATTCAGGCAACAGTCTGCTGTGAGGGCGAAAATCGCCCCCAAGGTTCTGCTAATCAGTTATTGCTCGATACCGACACCCGAGAACACGTTACGACCGAAGGGGCTGACCTTGAATCCTTCGACTTTGGCGCTCAATGGCTGGTTGACCGTGGAGTGGGCGACAGGAGTGATCGGCACTTGCTGCTTGAGCAACTGCTGGGCCTGTTTGTAGAGCACCGTGCGCTGTTCGCGGTCGGTAACGATCTTGGCCTGTTTGATCAGCTTGTCGTATTGCGGGTCGCACCACATGGAGTAGTTGTTGCCGCCAATCGCGTCGCAGCTGTACAGGGTGCCGAGCCAGTTGTCCGGGTCGCCATTGTCCCCGGTCCAGCCGATCAGGCTGACGTCGTGTTCGCCGTTCTTGGTGCGCTTGATGTACTCGCCCCATTCGTAGCTGACGATTTTCACTTTCAGGCCGATTTTCGCCCAGTCCGACTGCAGCATTTCTGCCATCAGCTTGGCGTTCGGGTTGTACGGGCGCTGCACCGGCATGGCCCACAGGGTGATTTCGGTGCCTTCCTTGACGCCGGCAGCCTTGAGCAGTGCCCTGGCTTTTTCCGGGTTATAGGCGGCATCCTTGATGCTGTCGTCGTAGGACCACTGGGTCGGTGGCATGGCGTTCACCGCCAGTTGCCCGGCGCCCTGGTACACGGCGTTGAGGATGCCTTGCTTGTTCACCGCCATGTCCAGCGCCTGGCGCACTTCGAGCTGGTCGAAGGGTTTGTGCTGGACGTTGTAGGCGATGTAGCCGAGGTTGAACCCGGGTTTTTCGATCAGTTGCAGCTTCGGGTCTTTTTTCAGCGCCTCGACATCGGCCGGGCGCGGATGCAGCGTGACCTGGCACTCGCCCGCCTTGAGTTTCTGCACCCGTACCGAGGCATCGGTGTTGATCGCAAAAATCAGTTGGTCGAGTTTGACTCGGCTCGGGTCCCAGTACTGTTTGTTGCCCGAATAGCGAATCTGCGAGTCCTTCTGGTAACGCTGGAACACGAAAGGCCCGGTGCCGACCGGCTTCTGGTTGATGTCGCTGGGTTTGCCCGAGGCCAGCAACTGGTCGGCGTACTCGGCCGAGAGAATCGAGGCGAAACTCATGGCGAGGTTCTGGATGAACGCAGCGTCGACTGAGTTCAGGGTCATGACCACGGTCAGGGGCGCGGTTTTTTCGACCTTGGCGATGTTCTTGTTCAGGCTCATCCCGTTGAAGTACGGGAACTCGGTGGGGTAGGCCTTACGGAAAGGGTGGTCGGTGTGAAGCATGCGGTTGAAGGTGAACAGCACGTCGTCGGCGTTGAAATCCCGGCTCGGGGTGAAGTACTTGGTGGTGTGGAATTTCACCCCTTCGCGCAGGTGGAAGGTGTAGGTCAGGCCGTCTGCGGAAATATCCCAGCTGGTCGCCAGGCCCGGAACGACGCTGGTGGCGCCTTTCTCGAACTCGGCCAGCCGGTTGTACAGTGGCTCGGCGGCATCGTTGTCGGTGGCGGTGGTGTATTGCGCAGTGTCGAAGCCCGCCGGGCTGCCTTCGGAGCAGAAAACCAGGCTGTTGCTGGCGGCCTGGCTGATGGAGGTGGCGGCCAACAGGCCGCTGCCCAGTAGGGCGGATAAAACCAAGGTATGGCGCATGACACTCCCTCTCTTATTGGAAATAAACCATGAGCCCTCGTCCCGTCCGGGGACGTGCGGGCACAGAACCACGGGTTTCAGCGATTGCCATTCCAGGCGCAGTACGGTCGGACCCTCGACGTTAGTGAGTCGAGTGTCGGGCGGTAAATGCGAAAGGCCTTAAATACAGGTAAGAAAAGGCGATACGTCCTAAACCCGTGGCAGTAGGCCGCAGTGATTTGGGATGTAGGTCAATTCCGCTGTCTTGGCAGATAGCGCCGCGGCGACGTCAGCGACGTCGCCGCGGCAATACCTTATTTGCTGACGCTGACGCCGTAGAAGGAGTTCAAGCCAAACGGGCTGATCTTGAAGTCCTGCACGGTGTTGCGCATGGGTTGATACACTGTCGAGTGCGCGATAGGTGTCATCGGGACTGCATCTTTGAGGAGGTGTTGCGCCTGCTTGTACAGCTCGGTGCGTTTGGCAACGT
Organism: Pseudomonas sp. NPDC087626; assembly: GCF_044743405.1. Lineage (NCBI taxonomy): Bacteria > Pseudomonadati > Pseudomonadota > Gammaproteobacteria > Pseudomonadales > Pseudomonadaceae > Pseudomonas > Pseudomonas sp. NPDC087626. The sequence continues at coordinate 57,895 of NZ_JBIUWJ010000020.1, read as the reverse complement.
CGGTGGTGGCCTTGGCTTCCTTGATGATGGTGTCGTACGGCTTGTCGCACCATTTCGAGAAGTTGTTGCCGCTCAGGGAGTCGCAGCCAAACAGTACGTTCAGCCAGTTGTCCGGGTCACCATTGTCACCGCTCCAGCCAATGATCATGGCCTGGTTCTCGCCACCTTTGGAACGCTTGATGTACTCGCCCCATTCGTAGCTGACGATGTTGACCTTGAGGCCGATTTTCGCCCAGTCCGACTGCAGCATTTCTGCCATCAGCTTGGCGTTCGGGTTGTACGGACGCTGGACTGGCATGGCCCACAGGGTGATTTCGGTACCCGGCTTGATGTCAGCCTTTTTCAGCAGTTCCTTGGCCTTTTCAGGGTCGTACTTGGCGTCCTTGATGGTGTCGTCATAGGACCACTGGGTTGGCGGCATGGCGTTGACGGCCAGTTGGCCAGCGCCCTGGTAGACCGAGTCGATGATCTGCTGCTTGTTCACCGCCATGTCCAGCGCCTGGCGCACTTCCAGCTTGGCCAGTGGGTTGGCGTCGGTACGGCCCTTGAGGACCGGCATCACGTTGTAGGCAATGTAGCCGAGGTTGAAACCCGCCTGATGCGGCAGTTTCAGGTCCTTGTCTTCACCCAGGGCCTTGAGGTCGGCCGGACGTGGGAACAGGGTGACCTGGCATTCGTTTTTCTTCAGCTTCTGGATACGCACCGACGGGTCGGTGGTGATGGCGAAGATCAGGTTGTCGATCTTGACGTCTTCAGGCTTCCAGTAGTCCTTGTTGCCGGTGTAACGGATGTTGGAGTCTTTCTGGTAGCTCTTGAACACGAACGGGCCAGTGCCGATCGGCTTCTGGTTGATGTCGCCCGGCTTGCCTTCCTTCAACAGTTTGTCGGCGTACTCGGCAGACTGGATCGAGGCAAAGCTCATGGCCAGGTTCTGGATGAACGCGGCGTCGACCGTGCCCAAGGTGAACTTGACGGTCTTGTCGTCGATTTTTTCGATGTTCTTGATGTTGGTGTCCATCCCCATGTCCGTGAAGTACGGGAACTCGGTGGGGTAGGCTTTGCGGAACGGCATGTCTTTGTCGATCATGCGGTTGAAGGTAAACAGCACGTCGTCGGCGTTGAATTCACGGGTCGGCTTGAAGTACGGCGTGGTGTGGAACTTGACCCCTTCGCGCAGGTGGAAGGTGTAGGTCAGGCCATCCGGGGACACGTCCCAGCTGGTGGCCAGGCCTGGAACAACAGCGGTGCCGCCACGTTCGAACTGGCTCAGGCGGTTGAACATGGTCTCTGCCGAGGCGTCGAAGTCGGTTCCGGTGGTGTACTGGCCAGGATCAAAACCGGCCGGGCTCCCTTCGGAGCAAAACACCAGGTTAGTCGCCGCGGAGGCGAAGGGTGCGCTAGCAAGCAAGCTGGCGCCGACTAAAAACGGAATGACCGCGTGTTTGAGCATGGTGGCCTCATGATTGTTGTCATTTTTGGAATTAGAGGACGACCTCGTGAGTCGACCTGCGGATACTTATGCAGGGCCTATACCCAATGCAAGATCCAGAGCGGCTACAAGTCTTAAACAGTGGTACGAACGTACCTTAATGTCGCATTCCTATAAACTTTGACGCATTTGATCGTTTGCGCGGGGGTATTTCGGTGCGATAGGCGCACCAAATGTGTGCTGATAGCACAGTTGGCGCACCTTTCCGAGGCGCGATGTTACCCAGCCATACGTACAGCCTAGACGGGTTTTTCGCGATGACGAGGGGGGATTGGCGCAGGGTAGATCTGTATGACCAAGGCTTGCCTGCGAGCGGCGTTGATGCGGTCTCACGTAAACTGCATCAACGCCGCCCGACCAGCTCCCACAAGCGTTACGGCATCAATACTTCAATAGAGCCGTCGGCCGACATGCTGACCTGGCTGGTGCCGGCTTCCACTTGCGGGGTCACCGGGGCGGAATCCATTGCGGCCGCTTTCATCATCATCGGCGCGCGCAGGTAAGGCTGTGGATAACCGTTGCTGTTGAGGTTCAGGTTGACGATTTTGTAACCCTTGCCACCCAGGGCCTCGGTGGTCAGTTGGGCACGGGCCTTGAAGGCGTTGACCGCTTCCTTGAGCAGCGCATCCTCGCTGGCCTTGCGGGTCGGGGTGGCGATGGCGAAGTCCATGCCGGCCATCTTCAGGTCGCCGAGCAGTTCACCGGTGAGTTTGGACAGGGCGGCGAAGTCCGAGCTTTCCAGGCGCAGTTCGGCGCGCTCACGCCAGCCGGTGATCTTCTGGCCCTTGTCGTCGTAGATCGGGTAGCTGTTGCGGCTGCCCTGGCGCAGGGTCACGTCCTTGACCTGCCGGGCCTGGCCCAGTGCCTTGTTCATCGCGGTGCTCACCACGGCCGCCAGCTTGGCCGGGTCGGCATTCTGCTCTTCGGTGTAGAGGGTCACGATCATCAGGTCGCGGGCCACTTCCTGGCTGACTTCGGCGCGCAGGGAAATCTGGTTGTAATGCAGCTCGTCCGCGGCCAGGGCCGGGAGGCTGGCCAGGGCGCCGGCACTGAGGGCGAGAAGGGCGGCACTGCGGCGAAATGTGTTCATCAAAGCTCCTTGGGTGGTGCGCAGGGGTAAGGTTGCGAGCCTGCGTAAAACCATCAGACTCTAGCTGCTATTGTCCGGTTCAGCCGGTTACAACTTCTATACAGTTCGCGCCAGGTGGTCGCAGCGCGGTCAATTGCCCTGTGTCGCTTTGCCGCACTTTTGCCTGTCAGGCCCCCTGCTTGGTTATACTCGACGCGATTCGCCTGGAGCGCTCATCAGGAGAGCTCATGCTCGCCCCCGTACAACTACTTTCCGCGACTCGCCAAAACCTCTGGCGACTGACGTTCATCCGCACCCTGGTGCTGGCCGCCCAGGCCGGTTCGGTGGGGCTCGCCTATTGGTTCGACCTGCTGCCGCTGCCCTGGCTGGAACTGGCCGCGACCCTCGGTTGCTCGATGCTGCTGTGCGCCTTTACCGCCATCCGGCTGCGCACCTCGTGGCCGGTGACCGAACTCGAGTACGCCGTGCAACTGGCCTGCGACCTGTTTATCCACAGTGCGCTGCTGTATTTCTCGGGCGGTTCGACCAACCCGTTCGTCTCTTATTACCTGGTGCCGCTGACCATCGCTGCCGTGACCTTGCCGTGGCGCTATTCGGTGATTCTGTCGGGCATTGCGCTGACCATGTACACCTTGCTGCTGGCGCAGTTCTACCCCCTGGAAACCTTCCCGATGTACCGGGAAAAGATGCAGATCTATGGGATGTGGCTGAGTTTTGCCCTGGCGGCGGCGGTCATCACCTTCTTTGCCGCGCGCATGGCCGAAGAGCTGCGCCGCCAGGAAGAGCTGCGGGCGATCCGCCGGGAAGAGGGGCTGCGCGATCAACAGTTGCTGGCCGTGGCCACCCAGGCTGCTGGCGCCGCCCATGAATTGGGCACCCCGCTGGCGACCATGAGCGTGTTGATCAACGAGATGCTGCAAGACCATCATGACCCGCTGCTGCGCGAGGACTTGAGCGTGCTGCAGGACCAGGTGAAGCTCTGCAAGCAGACCCTGCAGCAACTAGTGCGCGCCGCCGAGAACAATCGCCGCCTGGCGGTGGACATGCAGGACGTCAGCGTCTGGCTCAACGAAGCGCTCGACCGCTGGCACCTGATGCGTCCGGAAGCCACTTACCGCCTGCAGCGGAAGGGGGAAGGCAGCGAACCGCGCCTGGCACCGCCGCCGGACCTGACCCAGGCCTTGCTCAACCTGCTGAACAATGCCGCCGACGCCTGCCCGGAAGGACTGGAAGTGACGCTGGACTGGGACGCCGTGGAGCTGACCATCAGTATTCGCGACCACGGTGCCGGTGTGCCGCTGGCCATTGCCGAGCAGATCGGCAAGCCATTTTTTACCACCAAGGGCAAAGGTTTCGGCCTGGGCCTGTTTTTGAGCAAGGCCAGCGTGACACGCGCCGGCGGCTCAGTGAAACTCTATAGTCATGAGGAAGGCGGTACGCTCACCGAGCTGCGCCTGCCCCGTGCCGCACGAGGAGACGACCATGAGTGACGAGATCCAAGTCGAAGGCGAAGACCTGCCGCATTTATTGCTGGTAGACGACGACGCTACTTTCACCCGCGTCATGGCTCGCGCCATGAGCCGCCGCGGTTTTCGCGTCAGCACCGCCGGTTCCGCCGAGGAAGGCCTGGTCATCGCTCAGCAGGACCTGCCGGACTACGCCGCACTGGACCTGAAAATGGATGGCGATTCGGGACTGGTGCTGCTGCCCAAGCTGCTGGAGCTCGACCCGGAAATGCGCGTGGTAATCCTCACCGGTTACTCGAGCATTGCCACTGCCGTCGAGGCGATCAAGCGCGGCGCCTGCAATTACCTGTGCAAACCGGCCGATGCCGATGATGTGCTGGCCGCCTTGCTGTCCGAGCACGCCGACCTCGATACCCTGGTGCCGGAAAACCCGATGTCGGTGGACCGCCTGCAGTGGGAACACATCCAGCGCGTCCTCACCGAGCACGAAGGCAACATCTCCGCCACCGCCCGCGCCCTGGGCATGCATCGGCGCACCCTGCAGCGCAAACTGCAGAAGCGTCCGGTTCGCCGCTGAACCGTCGCTGAACGAAAATCGCCAGCCACCCGGACAAAATGAACCGATCATCTATGATCGGTTCGTACTTCCTGTGTTTCCTACCGAGCCTGAACGATGAATCAGAACGCTGAATATTGCGCGGTCAACGATGCGGTGCGCGGTCAGTTTTTCCGCCGTGTCTGGCAGATGATCACGCCTTATTGGCGCAGTGAAGAGAAGGGCAAGGCCTGGTTGCTGTTGATTGCGGTGATCGGCCTGTCGCTGTTCAGCGTGGCGATCTCCGTGTGGATCAACAGTTGGTACAAGGACTTCTACAACGCCCTGCAAAAGAAGGACGATGCCGCGTTCTGGAGCCTGATCCTGTATTTCTGCGGGATTGCCGCGGTGGCGATCCTGGGGGCGGTCTACCGTTTGTACCTGACCCAGATGCTGACCATCCGCTGGCGTGCCTGGCTCACCGAGAAACACTTCGCCCGCTGGCTCGGGCACAAGAACTACTACCAGCTGGAGCAGGGCGGTTACACCGACAACCCGGACCAGCGAATCTCCGAAGACCTCAACAGTTTCACCAGCAACACCCTGAGCCTGGGCCTGGGGCTGATTCGCACCGTGGTCAGCCTGGTGTCGTTCTCGATCATCCTGTGGGGCGTTTCCGGCAGTATCGAAGTATTTGGCTACACCATTCCCGGCTATATGTTCTGGTGCGCCCTGGTCTACGCGTTGGTGGGCAGTTGGATCACCCACCTTATCGGTCGCCGCCTGATCGGCCTGAACAACCAGCAACAACGCTTTGAAGCCGACCTGCGGTTCTCCATGGTGCGGGTCCGCGAGAATGCCGAGAGCATTGCCTTGTACAACGGCGAGGCGAACGAAAACCAGCGCTTGAGTGCGCGGTTCGGCATGGTCTGGCACAACTTCTGGGACATCATGAAAGTGTCCAAGCGCCTGACTTTCTTCACCGCGGGTTACGGTCAGATCGCGATCATCTTCCCGTTCATCGTCGCGGCGCCACGGTATTTCTCCGGCAAGATCGAGCTGGGGGAACTGATGCAGATCAACTCGGCTTTTGGCAACGTGCAGGAGAACTTCAGCTGGTTCATCAGCGCCTACGCCGACCTGGCAGCCTGGCGTGCCACCTGTGACCGGTTGTTGAGTTTTCGCCAGGCCATGAGCGAAAACGAAGAGCGGGCGCCGGCCATCGATGTACGCCAGGAGGGCGCTGAGCTGCAAGTGCAGCAGGTGGGCCTGGACCTGGCGGATGGTCGTCATCTGCTGACCAGCGCCGACATGACCGTGGAGCAGGGCGACAGGCTGATGCTCAGCGGTCGCTCGGGTAGCGGCAAAAGTACCCTGTTGCGGGCCATGGGCGGTTTATGGCCGGCCGGGCATGGGGCCATTCGCCTGCCCAGTGCGCGCTACCTGTTCCTGCCGCAGAAACCCTACCTGCCGATTGGCACGCTGCGTGAAGCCTTGAGTTATCCACAGTCCGGCGATACCTATCCGCATGAGCGCTACGTGCAGGTGCTGGAGACCTGTCGCCTGCCCCATCTGGTGCCGCGCCTGGATGAAGCCAACCACTGGCAGCGCATGCTGTCGCCGGGTGAGCAGCAACGCCTGGCATTCGCCCGTGCGCTGCTTTATGCACCGCAATGGCTGTACATGGACGAAGCCACTTCGGCGATGGACGAGGAAGACGAGGCCACGCTGTACCAGGCGCTGATCGATCAACTGCCGGGCTTGAGCATCGTCAGCGTCGGCCACCGCAGCAGCCTGAAACGGTTCCATCCGCGCCATGTGCGGATCGACAACGGCCATCTGCAGGAGCAGACCGTGACGGCCTGATCCCACTGCAAATATAGGTCAACAGTGATCGTACAACCGCCCTGCGCTATGATGTGCGTATCACTGCTTGCCTGAGATTGATCTTGACCATGGAAAACCCGATCGACGTCCCTCGTCTGCCCCGCAAGCGCCGTAGCCTCGCGCAGGAACTGGTGACGGTGCTGTCCGAGCAGATTCGCGACGGCTTGCTCAAGCGTGGCGACAAGTTACCCACTGAGTCGGCGATCATGGAGGCCCACGGCGTCAGCCGTACGGTGGTCCGTGAAGCGATCTCGCGCTTGCAGGCTGCGGGGCAGGTGGAAACCCGCCACGGGATCGGCACCTTTGTGCTCGACACCCCAAGCCCTAGCGGATTTCGCATCGATCCGGCCACCGTGGTCACCCTGCGTGACGTGCTGGCAGTACTGGAGTTGCGCATCAGCTTGGAAGTCGAATCTGCCGGGCTGGCCGCGCAACGCCGCAGCCCCGAGCAACTGGCCTTGATGCGGGCGGCGCTGGATGCGCTGAATGAGAGCGCTGCGCATGCCGGGGACGCGGTGGCTTCGGACTTCCAGTTCCACCTGCAGATTGCCCTGGCCACCGGCAACCGCTACTTCACCGACATCATGACCCACCTGGGTACCAGCATCATCCCGCGTACCCGTCTCAACTCGGCACGCCTGGCCCATGATGACCACCAGCACTACATGAGCCGGCTGGCCCGTGAGCACGATGAAATCTACGATGCCATCGCGCGCCAGGATTCGGATGCTGCCCGCGCCGCCATGCGCCTGCACCTGACCAACAGCCGTGAGCGCCTGCGCCATGCCCACGAAGAGGCCCAGGCCCAGCGCGGCTAAACAGCTCGTCGCAACCCACAGTGGGCGCAATGCCCACTGTTGTGAGGTTCGCATCGCAATTGCCGGTGTTTGCCGTAGGACATCCCATAACAGAAAAAGCAGAAGCGCTGATCAGCTGCTTCAGGGATGTTTTTTTGTTTTCGTATTTAACAGATTTAAATCAATTACTTAGACATAAATCCAGGTCTCGAGAAGGGCTGGCTTGGCCTGTGGATGATGAAATGCAGTTGACGGTTGTATTTTAAGTTGTACGATGACATACAACATCAGCATGACGCTGAGCGGCTTTCATCACAACGTGCTACTTAGGGTGTTCGAATAATGAATCCACAAGAACTGAAGTCCATCCTCTCTTCCGGCCTGCTGTCTTTCCCGGTGACTGACTTTAATGCCCAGGGCGACTTCAACCGCGCTGGCTACATCAAGCGCCTGGAATGGCTGGCCCCGTATGGTGCCTCGGCACTGTTCGCCGCCGGTGGCACCGGCGAGTTTTTCTCCCTGGCCGCCAGCGAATACTCGGAAATCATCAAGACCGCCGTCGACACCTGTGAAACCAGCGTGCCGATCCTGGCCGGTGTTGGTGGTTCCACCCGCCAAGCCATCGAATATGCACAAGAGGCCGAGCGTCTGGGCGCCAAGGGCCTGTTGCTGCTGCCGCACTACCTGACTGAAGCCAGCCAGGACGGCGTTGCCGCCCACGTTGAAGCCGTGTGCAAATCGGTGAAGATCGGTGTGGTGGTCTACAACCGTAACGTTTGCCGCCTGACCGCGCCGCTGCTCGAGCGCCTGGCCGAACGCTGCCCGAACCTGATTGGCTACAAGGACGGCCTGGGCGATATCGAGTTGATGGTGTCGATCCGTCGCCGCCTCGGTGATCGTTTCAGCTACCTCGGCGGCCTGCCAACCGCAGAAGTCTACGCCGCGGCCTACAAGGCCCTGGGTGTACCGGTTTATTCGTCGGCGGTGTTCAACTTCATCCCGAAAACCGCGATGGACTTCTACCGCGCCATTGCCCGTGAAGACCACGCCACCGTCGGCAAGATCATCGATGACTTCTTCCTGCCGTACCTGGATATCCGCAACCGCAAGGCCGGTTACGCAGTGAGCATCGTCAAGGCTGGCGCGAAAATCTCCGGTTACGACGCAGGTCCTGTACGTGCCCCGCTGACCGATCTGCTGCCTGAAGAATACGAAGCACTGGCCGCCTTGATCGACAAGCAAGGTGCGCAGTAACAAACCGATTAAACAAGGCCGCTGAGTAATCAGCGGCCTTTTGCGTAAGGAGATTGCCGTGGCAGACGTAAAAAGATTCGACAACTACATCGCTGGCCAATGGGTTGCCGGTGCGGACTATTCGGCCAACATCAACCCCTCGGACCTGTCCGATGTGGTGGGCGAATACGCCAAGGCCGACCTGGCCCAGGTGCACGCCGCCATCGATGCTGCACGCGCTGCATTCCCGGCCTGGTCGACTTCAGGTATCCAGGCCCGCAGCGATGCGCTGGACAAAGTCGGTAGCGAAATCCTCGCGCGTCGCGAAGAGCTTGGCACCCTGCTGGCGCGTGAAGAGGGCAAGACTCTGCCCGAAGCCATTGGCGAGGTGTCCCGCGCGGGCAACATCTTCAAGTTTTTCGCCGGTGAATGCCTGCGTCTGTCCGGCGACTACCTGCCGTCCGTGCGCCCGGGGGTCAACGTTGAAGTCACCCGTGAAGCCCTCGGCGTGGTTGGCCTGATTACTCCGTGGAACTTCCCGATCGCGATCCCCGCGTGGAAAATCGCCCCGGCCCTGGCTTATGGCAACTGTGTGGTGCTCAAGCCGGCTGACCTGGTACCGGGTTGCGCCTGGGCGCTGGCGGAAATCATCTCCCGTGCCGGTTTCCCGGCTGGGGTGTTCAACCTGGTGATGGGTAGCGGTCGTGTGGTCGGCGAGGCGCTGGTCAACAGCCCGAAAGTCGATGGCATCAGCTTTACCGGCTCGGTGGGTGTGGGCCGGCAGATTGCGGTCAACTGTGTTTCGCGCCAAGCCAAGGTGCAGCTGGAAATGGGGGGCAAGAACCCGCAGATCATTCTCGACGACGCCGACCTGCAGCAGGCGGTCGAGTTGTCGGTACAGAGCGCGTTTTACTCCACTGGCCAGCGTTGCACGGCCTCGAGCCGGTTGATTGTCACCGCCGGGATTCACGACCGGTTCGTCGCGGCCATGGCCCAAAGAATGAAGTCGATCAAGGTCGGCCATGCGTTGCAGTCCGGCACCGACATTGGTCCGGTGGTGTCCCAGGCCCAGCTTGAACAGGACCTGAAATACATCGACATCGGCCAGTCCGAAGGTGCGCGCCTGGTCAGTGGCGGGTCGCTGGTGACTTGCGACACCGAAGGCTACTTCCTTGCCCCGACGTTGTTTGCCGACAGCGAAGCAGGCATGCGCATCAGCCGTGAAGAAATCTTCGGTCCGGTGGCCAATATCGTCAGGGTCGCCGACTACGAGGCGGCGCTGGCCATGGCCAATGACACCGAGTTCGGCTTGTCGGCAGGTATCTGCACCACCTCGCTGAAACACGCCAACCACTTCAAACGCCACTCCCAGGCTGGGATGGTGATGGTCAACCTGCCGACCGCCGGCGTGGATTACCACGTTCCGTTTGGTGGGCGAAAAGGTTCATCCTATGGATCTCGTGAGCAAGGTCGCTATGCACAAGAGTTTTACACGGTCGTAAAAACTTCTTACATCGGATCGTAACCCGCTGCACCGCGGTATCCGGGTCCACCGGATACCGCACTGACAGATTCACCCGCGCATAAAAATAATCAGTGGGAGTACACGTACATGCAAGCGACCAAGCCGACCCACGTCCGCTATTTGATCCTGCTCATGCTGTTTCTGGTGACCACGATCAACTACGCCGACCGTGCCACTATCGCCATCGCAGGTTCCAGCCTGCAGAAAGACCTCGGTATCGACGCGGTCACCCTCGGTTACATCTTTTCCGCATTCGGTTGGGCCTACGTGGCCGGGCAAATTCCCGGTGGCTGGCTGCTGGACCGATTCGGTTCGAAAAAAATCTACGCCCTGAGCATCTTCACCTGGTCGCTGTTCACCGTGCTGCAAGGCTATGTCGGTGAATTTGGCATGTCGACCGCGGTCGTCGCGTTGTTCATGCTGCGCTTTCTGGTGGGCCTGGCCGAAGCGCCATCCTTCCCGGGTAACGCCCGCATCGTTGCGGCCTGGTTCCCGACTGCGGAACGTGGCACGGCCTCGGCGATCTTCAACTCCGCGCAATACTTCGCCACGGTGCTGTTTGCACCGCTGATGGGCTGGATCGTCTACAGCTTCGGCTGGCAGCACGTGTTCATCGTCATGGGCGTAATCGGCATCATCTTCTCCGGTATCTGGCTCAAGGTGATCTACAGCCCACGCCAGCATCCGATGATCAATGAGGCCGAGTTCAAGCACATTGCCGACAACGGCGGCATGGTCGACATGGACCACGACAAGGGCCAGGGCAAGAAAGCCGACGGACCGAAGTGGGACTACATTCGCCAGTTGTTGACCAACCGCATGATGCTCGGCGTCTACCTGGGCCAGTACTGCATCAACGGCATCACTTACTTCTTCCTGACCTGGTTCCCGGTGTACCTGGTCCAAGAGCGTGGCATGACCATTCTCAAGGCCGGTTTCATTGCCTCGTTGCCGGCCATCTGCGGCTTCATCGGTGGTGTACTCGGCGGGGTGATTTCCGACTACCTGCTGCGTAAAGGCCATTCCCTGACCTTCGCCCGCAAGGCGCCGATCATTGCCGGCCTGCTGGTCTCCAGCAGTATCGTGGCCTGCAACTATGTGGACGTGGAATGGATGGTGGTGGGCTTCATGGCCCTGGCGTTTTTCGGCAAAGGCGTTGGCGCCCTGGGTTGGGCGGTGGTATCCGACACTTCGCCGAAACAGATTGCCGGTCTAAGTGGCGGTCTGTTCAACACCTTTGGCAACATTGCCTCGATCACCACACCGATTGTCATCGGCTACATCATCAGTTCCACCGGTTCGTTCAAGTGGGCGCTGGTGTTTGTCGGCTGCAACGCGCTGGTCGCGGTGTTCAGCTACCTGGTGATCGTTGGTCCGATCAAGCGCGTAGTGCTCAAGGAGCCGCCGGTCAACGGGCCTGAAGCCTCCGGCAAATTATCCCAAGCGCATTCCTGAGGAGCGGCGTCATGCAGTTGATTGAACATTCCGACTCGCCGCGCTACATCCGCCTGCACGAGCGGGATAACGTAGTGATCGTGGTCAACGATCAGGGCGTACCGGCCGGTACCGAATTTGCGGACGGCCTGGTCACCGTGGACTTCGTGCCACAGAGCCACAAGGTCACCCTGGAGGACATTCCAGAAGGTGGCCAGGTGATCCGTTACGGCCAGACTATTGGCTACGCCTTGCAGCCGATTCCCCGAGGTAGCTGGGTCAAGGAAGATCAACTGCGCATGCCGACCGCGCCGCCGCTGGATAGCCTGCCGCTGTCCACCGAGGTGCCGGCAGCCCAGGCACCGCTGGAAGGCTACACCTTCGAGGGTTATCGCAACGCCGACGGTACCGTCGGCACGCGCAACATTCTCGGGATCACCACCACCGTGCAATGCGTCACCGGGGTACTCGATCACGCGGTCAAGCGGATCAAGGACGAGTTGCTGCCCAAGTACCCGCACGTCGATGATGTGGTGGCGTTGACCCACAGCTACGGCTGCGGCGTGGCCATCACCGCCACCGACGCGTACATCCCGATTCGCACGGTGCGCAATCTGGCGCGCAACCCGAACCTCGGTGGAGAAGCGCTGGTGATCAGTCTCGGCTGCGAGAAATTGCAGGCCGGGCAGGTGATGCACGAGGACGACAGCTCGGTGGATTTGAGCGAGCCATGGCTCTACCGCTTGCAGGATTCCAGTCACGGCTTCACCGAAATGATCGAGCAGATCATGGAGTTGGCCGAGACGCGCTTGAAGAAGCTCGATCGCAGGCGTCGGGAAACCGTGCCGGCGTCGGAGTTGATCCTCGGCATGCAGTGTGGCGGCAGCGATGCGTTTTCCGGGATCACCGCCAACCCGGCGCTCGGATATGCCTCGGACCTGCTGCTGCGGGCCGGTGCCACGGTGATGTTTTCCGAAGTCACCGAAGTGCGCGATGCCATTTACCTGCTGACCTCGCGCGCGGAAAACCAGGACGTGGCCCAGGAACTGGTGCGGGAAATGGACTGGTACGACCGTTACCTGGCCAAGGGCGAGGCGGATCGTAGTGCCAACACTACGCCGGGCAACAAGAAGGGCGGGTTGTCGAACATTGTCGAGAAGTCCCTGGGCTCGATCGTCAAGTCCGGCAGCAGTGCGATCAATGGCGTGCTCGGCCCGGGCGAGCGCTTCAAGCGCAAAGGGCTGATCTTCTGCGCGACCCCTGCCAGCGACTTTGTCTGTGGGACGCTGCAACTGGCGGCGGGGATGAACCTGCATGTATTCACCACCGGCCGGGGTACGCCCTACGGGCTGGCCATGGCACCGGTGGTGAAGGTTTCGACCCGCACCGAACTGGCGCAACGCTGGCCAGACCTGATCGACATCGATGCCGGGCGCATCGCCACCGGGCGGGCGTCCATCGAGGAACTGGGCTGGGAGCTGTTCCACTACTATCTGGACGTGGCCAGCGGCAAACAGCAGACGTGGGCTGAAAAGCACAAGCTGCATAATGACATCACCTTGTTCAATCCGGCGCCGATTACCTGATACCGCGTTATCGTTCATCGCCAGCAGGCTGGCTCCCACATTAATCCGCGCGAACACGCGCAGATCTATTGTGGGAGCGAGCCTGCTCGCGAAGGCGGCCGACCAGACGGCGAAGTCCTTGGTGGCTTATCATTAGTCCCCTAACGACGGTCATCCAAGGTGCGCTCCGGCATGCTGGCAATTTTCCTCGAAACCCTGAACATCACCGCACCCGTCTTTGCCATGCTGTTTCTGGGTGTGCTGCTCAAGCGCATCGACTGGATCAATGACAACTTCATCCACACGGCGTCGGCACTGGTGTTCAACGTCACCATGCCGGCGTTGCTGTTTCTGGGCATCCTGCATGCCGACCTGCATGCGGCGTTGCAACCGGCGCTGCTGATCTACTTCTCCCTCGCGACCCTGGTGTGCTTTGCCATTGCCTGGGGCTGGGCGATTTTCAAGTGCCCGCGCGAAGACCGCGGGATTTATACCCAGGGAGCGTTTCGTGGTAACAACGGGGTCATCGGCCTGGCGCTGGCGGCGAGCATGTATGGCGACTACGGAATTTCCCTGGGGGCGATTCTCGCGGCGCTGGTGATCCTGTTCTACAACACCCTGTCGACCATCGTGCTGGCGGTGTACAGCCCAGTGATCAAGTCCGATCCGTGGAGCATCTGCAAAAGCGTATTCAGCAACCCGCTGATCATCAGCGTGATTGCGGCCGCACCGTTCGCCTATTTCAAGATCGGCTTGCCGGGATGGCTGGAAACTTCCGGGCAGTACCTGGCGCAAACCACCTTGCCGCTGGCGCTGATCTGTATCGGCGGCACGCTCTCCATGGCGGCACTGCGCAAAAGCGGCAACATGGCCTTGAGCTCGAGCCTGGTGAAGATGATCGGCTTGCCGATACTGGCCACGCTGGGTGCCTGGCTATGGGGCTTTCGTGGGGCGGAGCTGGGGATTCTGTTCCTGTACTTCGGCAGCCCGACCGCCGCTGCAAGTTTTGTCATGGCCCGGGCGGCCAATGGCAATCATGAGCTGGCGGCGGCGATCATTGTGATCACCACCTTGATGGCGGCGGTGACGACTAACGTCGGGATCTTCCTGCTGCAGTGGGGCGGCTGGATCTGAAGGGCCTGTCCACTTCAACGCAACAGGGTCACTCCGGCTTCTGGTAGCTGTCGATCACTTCCTGCGCTGCGCGGAACGCCTCCATCACCGCCGGAACCCCGGCGTAGACCGCGCAATGCATCAGGGTTTCGCGAATCTCGTCCACCGTGCAGCCGTTGTTCAGCGCCCCGCGCACGTGCCCCTTGAGTTCCTGGGGGCACTTGAGCGAAGTAAGGGCGGCGAGGGTGATCAGACTGCGGGTCTTCAGTTCCAGGCCACCTCGATTCCATACCGCTCCCCAGGCGTGTTCGTTGACGAACTCCTGGAACGGTCGGGTCAGGTCGGTGGCATTGCCCATGGAGCGGTCGACAAAGGCGTCGCCCATGACCTGGCGGCGGACTTCGATACCGGTGGGTTTACTGGAGTTTGCGGAGTCGGTCATGGCGATTCTCTTTTGTTGTGTTGGCGGCGCCAGGCGCGCACTGATGTGAACAGTAAAAATGCCAGCAGGGCCGGCAACACGCACAGCAGCATCAGTTGTTCCAGCTTGCCGGCCAGCGGCATGCCGGTGGTGAACGACACCACGTGCAGCCCGTATGCCAGGTACAGGGCGAGGAACAGCAGGCCTTCGGCGCGGGTGATGCGGTAGCCGGAATAGAACACGGGCAAGCACAGCAAGGTGACTGCGAGCATCACCGGCAGATCGAAATCCAGGGCATTGGGGGAGACCGACAGCGGCACCGGTGCCAGCAGGGCGGTGATCCCCAGGACGCCCAGCAGGTTGAACAGGTTGCCGCCGATCACGTTGCCCACGGCGATGTCACGCTGGCCGCGCAGCGCGGCAATCAGCGAGGTGGCGAGCTGGGGCAGGGAGGTGCTGACGGCGACGACGGTCAGGCCGATGATGCGCTCGGACAAGCCCAGCTTGCTGGCCAGTGCTACCGTCGCATCGAGCAGCAAGTGCCCGGCGAACACCAGCAGGCCCAGCCCGGCAAGCATCAGCAGGACGCTGCTCAACCAGGGCGAGCGCGGCGCGTCGGCTGTCGGCCGAGACGGACGCGCGGTGGGCCGCGACTGGCGCCACAGCAGGCCCAGGTACAGCGCCAGCGCAGCCAGCAGCACACCACCATCGAGGGCGCTCAGTTGTTCGTTCCAGGCCAGGGCGAACACCAGCAGGCTGGCGCCGATCAGCAACGGGATGTCGAGGCGCACCAGTTGCCGGGCAACCCGCAAGGGGATGATCAGTGCCGACAGGCCGAGGGTTACCAGGATGTTGAAGATGTTGCTGCCGATCACGCTGCCGACGGCGATGTCGCTGCTCTGCCCGAGGGCGGCTTGCAGGCTCACGGCCATTTGTGGCGCGCTGCTGCCGAAGGCGACCATGCTCAGGCCGATGACCAGCGGCCGGACCCTGAGGTGAGCGGCCAGGCGCACGGCGGCACGCACCAGCAACTCGGCGCCGGCGACCAGCAGGAGCAGGGCGCAGAGCAGTTGCAGCACGTTGGGCAGGGGTAATTGGGCTAATCCGGAAATGGTCGTGGCTCCCGGTCAGTTGTTCAGGGCTTGTACGCGAACCCGCGCGGTGCCACTGCGCAGCATGCCCAACTTGTCGGCGGCCCCGCGTGACAAGTCGATCAGGCGGCCACGGGTATGCGGGCCGCGGTCGTTGATGCGGACCACCACACTCTTGTCGTTTTTCAGGTTGGTGACCTTCACCCGTGTGCCGAAGGGCAGCTGGCGGTGGGCGGCGGTCATGGCGTACTGGTCAAACGGCTCGCCGCTGGCGGTGCGTTTGCCATGGTGTTTGGCGCCGTAATAGGAGGCGGTTCCGGTTTCGTCGTAGCCCCGGGGGTCGACGTCGTGGCTGGCACAGCCGGCCAGCAGGGAGAGCAGGGCGCAGGCGCTAAGCAGACGTTTCATCAAAAGGGACTCTGCAACAAGCGTGGGAGCTTCGTCTGCTCGCGATAGCGGTCGGGCAGTCAACGCAAAGTTGAATGCCGAACCGCTATCGCGAGCCGGCTCGCTCCCACGGGGAGTGGAGCCAGTGTTGACTGCTGGCTCCATTGTTATCAGCCTTCGAGCTTGCTTTTCAGCAGTTCGTTGACCTGTTGCGGGTTGGCCTTGCCTTTGGAGGCTTTCATGGCCTGGCCGACGAAGAAGCCGAACATCTTGCCGCGTTTGGCTTCGTCTGCCGCGCGGTACTGTTCAACCTGCTCGGCGTTGGCCGCGAGCATTTCATCGAGCACCGCCGAGATCGCGCCGCTGTCGGTGACTTGCTTGAGGCCGCGCTTGTCGATGATCTCGTCGCTGCTGCCTTCGCCGTTGGCCATGGCTTCGAACACGGTCTTGGCGATCTTGCCGGAGATGGTGTTGTCCTTGATCCGCAACAGCATGTCGCCCAGTTGCTCGGCAGTTACCGGGGCTGCGTCGATTTCCAGGCCCTGCTTGTTCAACAGGCTGCCCAGTTCAACCATGACCCAGTTGGCCGCCAGCTTGGCGTCACCGGCAATGCTCACCACTTTTTCGAAGTAGTCGGCTTGCTCGCGGCTCGAAGCCAAGACGCTGGCATCGTAGACCGACAGGCCGAACTGCTCCTGGAAGCGCTCGCGTTTTTGCGGCGGCAGTTCTGGCAAGGTGGCGCGGATGTCGTTGAGGAACGAGTCCTCAAGCACCACTGGCAACAAGTCCGGATCGGGGAAGTAACGGTAGTCGTTGGCTTCCTCTTTGCTGCGCATGGCGCGGGTTTCGTCTTTGTTCGGATCGTACAGGCGCGTCTGCTGGATCACCTTGCCGCCGTCTTCGATCAGTTCGATCTGGCGACGTACTTCGGTGTTGATCGCCTTCTCGATGAAGCGGAACGAGTTGACGTTCTTGATCTCGCAGCGGGTGCCGTACTCGACCTGGCCTTTTGGCCGCACCGAGACGTTGCAGTCGCAACGCAACGAGCCTTCGGCCATGTTGCCATCGCAGATGCCCAGGTAACGTACCAGCGCATGGATCGTCTTGACGTAGGCCACGGCTTCCTTGGCGCTGCGCATGTCCGGCTCGGAAACGATCTCCAGCAGCGGGGTGCCGGCACGGTTCAGGTCGATGCCGGTGGCGCCGTTGAACTCTTCATGCAGGCTCTTGCCAGCATCTTCTTCCAGGTGCGCGCGGGTCACGCCGACACGTTTGATGGTGCCGTCTTCCAGGGGAATATCCAGGTAGCCCTTGCCGACGATCGGCAGTTCCATCTGGCTGATCTGGTAGCCCTTGGGCAGGTCCGGGTAGAAGTAGTTCTTGCGGGCGAACACGTTGTGCTGGCCGATCTCGGCGTCAATCGCCAGGCCGAACATCACCGCCATGCGCACCGCTTCCTGGTTCAGCACCGGCAGTACACCCGGCATGCCCAGGTCTACCAGGCTGGCCTGGGTGTTCGGTTCGGAACCGAAGGTGGTGGCGCTGCCGGAGAAAATCTTCGATTGGGTGGCGAGCTGGGTATGAATCTCCAGCCCGATCACAACTTCCCATTGCATGTGTTTCTCCTCAGAAGCCTGTCGGGGTGCGGGTGTGCCAGTCAGTGTGCAACTGATACTGGTGCGCAACGTTGAGCAAGCGGCCTTCCTGGAAGTACGGGGCGAGCAGTTGCACGCCGACCGGCAAGCCATCGACAAAACCGGCTGGCATCGACAGGCCTGGCAGGCCCGCGAGGTTGGCGGTGATGGTGTAGACGTCTTCCAGGTACGCAGCGACCGGGTCGCTGTTCTTGGCGCCGAGTTTCCAGGCCGGGTTCGGCGTGGTTGGGCCGAGGATGATGTCGACCTCATTGAAGGCAGCCATGAAGTCGTTCTTGACCAGGCGACGGATCTTTTGCGCCTTCAGGTAGTAGGCGTCGTAGTAACCGGCCGACAGGGCGTAGGCACCGACCATGATCCGGCGCTGGACTTCTGGACCGAAACCTTCACCGCGCGAACGCTTGTACAGGTCGGTCAGGTCTTTCGGGTCTTCACAACGATAGCCAAAGCGCACGCCGTCGAACCGCGACAGGTTGGAAGAGGCTTCGGCGGGCGCGATCACGTAGTACGCAGGGATCGCGTGCTGCATGTTCGGCAGGCTGATTTCCTTGACCACGGCACCGAGCTTCTGCAGCTCCTTGACACTGTTATGGATCAATTCGGCGATGCGCGGGTCGAGACCTTCGCTGAAGTACTCTTTCGGCACGCCGATGCGCAGGCCCTGCAGTGAACCGTTGAGGCTGGCGCTGTAGTCCGGCACGGGTTCGTCGATGCTGGTGGAGTCGTTCGCATCGAAGCCAGCCATACCTTGCAACAAAATTGCGCAGTCTTCGGCGGTGCGGGCCAACGGGCCACCCTGATCGAGGCTGGATGCGTAGGCGATCATGCCCCAGCGCGAAACACGACCGTACGTCGGTTTCAGACCGGTGAGGTTGGTGAAGGCTGCCGGCTGTCGGATAGATCCACCGGTGTCGGTGGCGGTGGCCGCTGGCAGCAGGCGCGCGGCAACGGCGGCGGCCGAACCACCGGACGAGCCGCCTGGCACGTGCTCCAGGTTCCACGGGTTCTTCACGGCGCCGTAGTAGCTCGACTCGTTGGCCGAGCCCATGGCGAATTCGTCCATGTTGGTCTTGCCCAGGGTCACGGCGCCGGCGGCGGCCAGCTTGGCGACCACGGTGGCGTCGTACGGGGCCTTGAAGTTGTCGAGCATCTTCGAGCCGCAGCTGGTGCGGATCCCCTGGGTGCAGAACAGGTCCTTGTGGGCGATCGGCGCGCCCAGCAAGGCCCCGGTCTCACCCTTGGCGCGGCGTGCGTCGGCGGCTTGCGCCTGCTGCAGCGCCAGCTCTTCGGTGAGGCTGATGAAGCTGTTGAGCTGCGGGTCCAACTGGGCGATACGCGCCAGCAGAACCTTGGTCAGCTCTTCGGAGGAAAACTTCTTGTCGGCGAGTCCGCGGGCGATCTCGGCCAGAGTCAATTGATGCATTGCAGGCTCTTTCCCTTTAGTCGATGACTTTCGGAACCAGGTACAGGCCGTTTTCGACCGCTGGTGCGATGGACTGATAGGCCTCGCGGTGATTGGACTCGGTCACAACGTCTGCACGCAGGCGCTGGCTGGCTTCCAGGGGGTGGGCCAGCGGTTCGATACCGTCGGTATCGACCGCCTGCATTTCGTCGACCAGCCCGAGAATGCTGTTCAGGGCCGAAGTGATTTGTGGAAGATCGGCTTCATTGAGGCCAAGACAGGCCAAATGAGCGATTTTTTCCACGTCGGAGCGTTCAAGCGCCATGGGATTCTCCAGTGGAAAACAAAACGGAGGTCGTCCGTGTGTTAGATTGTCGGAACACTACCGCATTTCTACGGTCATAAGGCCGCGATTGTGGGGGTTGGTGCACGGAAAAGCTGCCAATTTAACATATTGGCGCCTTGCCCAAAATCCCTGTCGTTGTTAGAGTTTGCCGCACTTTTTTCCCACGCGTTGCCTAGGGTCCCTTTCCCATGTTCAAGAAACTGCGTGGCATGTTTTCCAGCGATCTTTCCATTGACCTGGGCACTGCCAACACCCTTATTTACGTGCGTGAGCGCGGTATCGTCCTGAATGAGCCATCGGTTGTGGCCATTCGGACGCACGGTAACCAGAAAAGTGTTGTTGCTGTCGGCACGGAAGCCAAGCGCATGCTGGGCCGTACACCGGGCAACATTGCTGCCATTCGTCCGATGAAGGACGGCGTGATCGCCGACTTCAGCGTTTGCGAAAAGATGCTTCAGTATTTCATCAACAAGGTTCACGAAAACAGCTTCCTGCAGCCTAGCCCTCGCGTGTTGATCTGCGTTCCTTGCAAATCCACCCAGGTTGAGCGCCGCGCCATCCGTGAGTCGGCCCTGGGGGCTGGTGCCCGTGAAGTATTCCTGATCGAAGAGCCAATGGCCGCGGCCATCGGTGCCGGCCTGCCGGTTGAAGAAGCTCGCGGTTCGATGGTGGTCGATATCGGTGGCGGTACCACTGAAATCGCGCTGATCTCCCTCAATGGTGTGGTCTACGCCGAATCCGTACGGGTTGGCGGCGACCGTTTCGACGAAGCGATCATCACCTACGTGCGCCGCAACTACGGCAGCCTGATCGGTGAGTCCACCGCCGAGCGCATCAAGCAGGAAATCGGTACTGCCTACCCAGGCGGTGAAGTACGCGAAGTCGATGTTCGCGGCCGTAACCTGGCGGAAGGCGTTCCACGTGCCTTTACCCTGAACTCCAATGAAGTGCTCGAAGCCCTGCAAGAGTCGCTGGCGACTATCGTCCAGGCGGTAAAAAGCGCGCTGGAGCAATCGCCGCCGGAACTGGCGTCCGATATCGCCGAGCGTGGCCTGGTACTGACCGGTGGTGGCGCCTTGCTGCGTGACCTCGACAAGCTGCTGGCCCAGGAAACCGGGCTGCCGGTGATCGTCGCCGAAGATCCGCTGACGTGTGTTGCTCGCGGCGGTGGCCGTGCATTGGAAATGATGGATAAGCACACCATGGATCTGCTCTCCAGCGAGTAAGTTCGCCGGACGCCTCTATGCTGTTCACGCACAGGCAGCACTTTGCAGTGCTGCCTGTTGGCGTTTATCTTCTGTCAGTCTGCATCCAGGCCGGTTTGATGCCGTATGAATAAACAGAACATTTGCCTGGGAGGAGCGGCTTATTAAACCGCTTTTCACCAAGGGCCCCTCATTGGGCGTGCGCTTTCTGGTGCTGGCTGTGCTATCGGTCGCCTTGATGGTGGTCGATGCCCGTTTTGACGTTCTCAAGCCTGCGCGCAGTCAGATGTCGCTGGTCTTGATGGACGCCTATTGGGTCACCGATCTGCCTGAGCGTTTGTGGCAAGGCGTGAGCAGCCAGTTTGGCAGCCGCACCGAGCTGGTCGCCGAAAACGAAAAACTCAAGACCGAAAACCTGCTGTTGCAGGGACGCATGCAGAAGCTGGCGGCCTTGACCGAGCAGAACGTTCGGCTGCGCGAGTTGCTCAACTCC
Source organism: Pseudomonas sp. NPDC087626 (assembly GCF_044743405.1). Classification (NCBI taxonomy): domain Bacteria; kingdom Pseudomonadati; phylum Pseudomonadota; class Gammaproteobacteria; order Pseudomonadales; family Pseudomonadaceae; genus Pseudomonas; species Pseudomonas sp. NPDC087626. The sequence goes on along the minus strand of NZ_JBIUWJ010000020.1, from coordinate 36,761 downwards.
TCCGCACTGGTCAATGAAAAGGTCGAAGTGGCCGAGTTGATCGGCGTCGATCCCAACCCGTTCACCCATCGCATCATCATCAACAAGGGTGAGCGCGACGGCGTGGTGCTGGGACAGCCGGTGCTCGATGCCCGGGGCCTGATGGGCCAGGTGGTCGAGCTGATGCCCTACACCTCGCGGGTGTTGCTGCTGACCGACACCACCCACAGCATTCCGGTGCAGGTCAACCGTAACGGCTTGCGCGCCATCGCCAGCGGCACCGGCAATCCGGAGCGCCTGGAGTTGCGCCATGTGGCGGACACCGCCGACATCAAGGAAGGCGACCTGTTGGTCAGCTCCGGCCTGGGCCAGCGTTTCCCGGCAGGGTATCCGGTGGCCACGGTCAAGGAAGTGATCCACGACTCGGGCCAGCCGTTCGCCATTGTGCGGGCGGTGCCGACGGCGGCGCTCAACCGCAGCCGCTACATGCTGCTGGTCTTCAGCGACAGCCGTACCCCGGAAGAGCGCGCCAACGAAGCCGCCCAAGCTCAGGACGTGCAGGATCAGCACGTCGGCAGCGCTGTCGTCGTGCCGGCGCCAGCACCTGCTGCTGCCCCGGCGGCAGCGCCTGCAGCACCGGTAGCGGCGCCCGCAACTGCGCCCAAGCCGGTGACGCCGGCCAAGCCAGCAAAACCGCCGGTCCAGGCAGCGCCAGTCAAGCCAGTAGTCCCCAAGCCGCCCGCGACGACACCCGCAGCCACGACCCAGGGTAGAGAATAATGGCCAGTACCCGTTCCCGTAATGGCTGGATGATCTGGCTGACATTCGCCATTGGCTTGCTGCTCAGCGTCGTGCCCTTTCCCCATGTCGAGATCTTGCGCCCGATGTTCCTCGCCTTGCCGCTGGCCTACTGGGCGCTGGAGATGCCGCAGAAAGTCGGGATGCTTACGGCCTTCTGCCTGGGAATTGCCCAGGACGTGCTGTTTGGCACGTTGCTGGGACACAACGCGTTGATCCTGACCCTGATCACCTTTCTGATCCTGACCCTGCAACAGCGGGTGCGGATGTTCCCGATGTGGCAGCAAAGCCTGGTGATCATGGTGATCCTGGGGCTCGCGCAGTTGCTGCAGCTGTGGCTCAGCGCCTTGACCGGAAACCGCCAGACCCTGGCTGTGCTTTTGCCTGCGCTGATCAGCGCGTTGCTCTGGCCCTGGGTCAGCTTCGGATTGCGTGGGTTGAGCCGCCGCTACAAAATCAACTAATTCGGTCAGGCATTTGCCCGCACCTCGACAGGGAGATGTCTTGATGATTGCGCTCTACCTCGCCTCAGGTTCGCCACGCCGGCGTGAGCTGCTGACGCAGATCGGCGTGCCATTCACCGCCATCAGCGCGGACATCGATGAAACCCCTCTGACAGACGAATCCCCTGCGGCCTATGTCGAGCGCCTGGCGCGCGGCAAGGCCCAGGCGGGTTACGCCGCGCTGAGCAGCGAACAATTCGCCGCCCCGGCGTGCGTGCTGGGCGCCGACACCGCCGTGGTGCTCGACGGGCGGATTCTCGGCAAACCGCGGGATCAAGCCGAGGCGCAGACGATGTTGCTGGGCCTGGCCGGGCGCGAACATGAAGTGTTAACTGCGGTTGCCGTGCTTGATGGTCAGCGTTGCGAGTCGCGCGTGGTGCGCAGCCTGGTACGTTTTCGCTCCATCGACCAGGCCGAGGCCAGCGCCTACTGGGCCAGCGGCGAGCCCCATGACAAGGCTGGCGGCTATGGTATTCAAGGGCTCGGGGCGGTATTCGTCTGCGGGCTCAATGGCAGCTACTCGGCCGTGGTTGGCCTGCCCCTGTGCGAAACCTGCGAGCTGCTCGGCCATTTCGGCATACCCTGTTGGCAAACCCTTATCGCGCGCTCTGCGCCGTACTGACTTGATGCGGCCATAATCGTGAACATGCCTGAACGAGATCCTGCCATGAGTGAAGAGATTCTGATCAACATCACGCCGATGGAATCACGCGTGGCGGTGGTCGAAAACGGTGTCCTGCAAGAGGTGCATGTCGAGCGTACCCAGAAGCGCGGCATCGTCGGCAACATCTACAAAGGCAAGGTGGTCAGAGTGTTGCCGGGGATGCAGGCAGCGTTCGTCGATATCGGCCTGGATCGCGCGGCGTTCATCCACGCCTCGGAAATCTCCCTGCGCGAGGGGCCGGCGGTCGAGAGCATCAGCGCCCTGGTGCATGAAGGCCAGAGCCTGGTGGTGCAGGTCACCAAGGACCCGATCGGCTCCAAAGGTGCACGCCTGACCACCCAGCTGTCGATTCCTTCGCGCTACCTGGTGTACATGCCGCGCACCGCCCATGTCGGTATTTCGCTGAAGATCGAGGACGAAGCCGAGCGCGAGCGCCTCAAGCAGGTGGTCACCGATTGCGTGGCCAAGGAAGGTATCAAGGAAGCGGGCGGCTTCATCCTGCGCACCGCCGCCGAAGGTGCGGGGGGCGATGAGATCCTGATGGACATCCGTTACCTGCGGCGCCTGTGGGACCAGATCGGTGCGCAGATCAAGACCGTCGGTGCACCCAACGTGATTTACGAGGATCTCGGCCTGGCCCTGCGTACCCTGCGCGACCTGGTCAGCCCGAAGATCGAGAAGATCCGCATCGACTCGCGGGAGACCTTCCAGAAAACCACACAGTTCGTCGCCGAATTGATGCCGGAAATTGCCGACCGCCTGGAGCACTACCCCGGCGAGCGGCCGATCTTCGACCTGTATGGCGTCGAAGACGAAATCCAGAAAGCCCTGGAGCGCAAGGTGCCGCTCAAGTCCGGCGGCTATCTGGTGGTCGACCCGGCAGAGGCCATGAGCACCATCGACGTCAACACCGGTGCATTCGTCGGGCACCGCAACCTCGAAGAGACTATCTTCAAGACTAACCTGGAAGCGGCGACTGCGATTGCCCGGCAACTGCGCCTGCGCAACCTGGGCGGGATCATCATCATCGACTTCATCGACATGGAAGATGAGGAGCACCAGCGCCAGGTGTTGCGCACGCTGGAGAAACAACTGGAGCGTGATCACGCCAAGACCAACATCATCGGGATCACCGAGTTGGGCCTGGTGCAGATGACGCGCAAGCGCACCCGTGAAAGCCTCGAGCAGGTCCTGTGCGAGCCTTGCAGCAGTTGCCAGGGCCGGGGCAAGCTGAAGACGCCGGAAACCGTGTGCTATGAAATTTTCCGCGAGATCCTGCGGGAAGCGCGGGCCTATCAGGCCGAAGGTTATCGGGTGCTGGCCAACCAGAAAGTGGTCGACCGGCTGCTCGACGAAGAGTCGGGCAACGTCGCCGAGCTGGAAGGTTTTATCGGCCGTACCATCCGGTTCCAGGTGGAGACCATGTACTCCCAGGAACAATACGACGTGGTGTTGCTCTGAATCGCTGCGTTGTGCGACTGATGGCGGGCCTGTACTCGCGAAACCTGTTTTCCATGGGGACCCACTGACATGGAACGTCTGATCCGCATTCTGGGCACGCTGACCCGCTGGGGGCTGGGGCTTTGCGCGTTGCTGCTGGTGCTGGTCGCGCTTTACGTCAACCTGGGGCGGGAGTTGTTTCCGCTGGTGGCCGAGTATCGGAGCGAGGTCGAGACCAAGGCCCGTGAAGCGCTCGGCATGCCCCTGCAAATCGGCAGCCTGGAAGGGCGCTGGAGCGGTATGTCGCCGGTCCTGTTGGCCCACGACGTAACGGTCGGGGAGGGCGTCAATGCCTTGCACCTGGATCAGGTGCGGGTGGTGCCCAATGTCTGGGACAGTCTGCTGTCGCGCGCGGTGCGCGTCCAGCACCTGGAGCTCAATGGCCTGAAGATCAGCCTCAAGGAAGGTGCCGACGGTCAATGGTCGCTCGAAGGCCTGCCGGTGCAGCAGGACAAGCCGTTGGACCCCGAGCAACTGCTGAACCAGATGCAGATGGTCTCCCAGCTGTCGGTGCTCGACAGCCAGATCACCCTGCAACCTTTGGATCAGCCGCCGCTGACCCTGACTTACGTGGGCCTGAGCCTCAAGACTGGCAGTAGCCGGCAGCGCCTCGACGCGCGGTTGACCCTGCCCGACGGCCAACCGCTGGCCATGAGCCTGCGCAGCCGGATTCGCGCCAGTCAGTGGCAAGACGCCGAGGTCGACGCCTATCTGAGCCTGCCGCAAAGTGACTGGGCGCGCTGGTTGCCGGCGAGAATCACCCAGCAATGGCAGTTTTCCCAGATCAGGGCCGGTGGCGAGTTGTGGGCGAGTTGGGGCAAGGGCGTCTTGCAGAGCGCCGCGATTCGCCTCAATGCCCCGCAATTCAAGGGCGCCTACGCCGAGCGCAAGCCGGTGCAGATCAACAATCTGGCGCTCAACGGTTATTTCCAGCGCAGCGCCGAAGGCTTCAAGTTGAGCCTGGATTCGCTGGCCCTGAACCTCGGTGAGACTCGCTGGGAAACTCGCCTGCAATTGCAGCAGACGGCCACCACGGAAAAAAACCAGGAGCTCTGGCACCTACAGGCCGATCGCCTCGACCTGACCCCCATCACCCCGATCCTCAATGCCTTGGGGCCATTGCCCGAAGGCTTTGCCACGGTGGTGGAGCGACTCAAGGTTACCGGTACCTTGCGCAACGTGTTGCTCGATATCCGACCCGAAGCCACCGACGACAGCAAGTTCAGCTTCGCCGCCAATCTGCAGCAGGTCGGTTTTGACGCCTATCACGGTGCGCCCGCGGCTCGTAACGTGTCCGGGAGCATCAGCGGCGACCTCGGGCAGGGTGAGTTGCGCATGGACAGCAAGGACTTCTCCCTGCACCTGGACCCAATCTTCGCCAAGCCATGGCAGTACATCCAGGCCAATGCGCGGTTGACCTGGAAGCTCGACAAGCAAGCCTTCACGCTGATTGCACCGTACCTGAAAGTGCTGGGGGAGGAGGGCAAGATTGCTGGTGACTTCCTGATTCGCCTGCACTTCGATCCCACCCAGGAAGACTACATGGACCTGCGGGTCGGCCTGCTGGAGGGTGATGGGCGCTACACCGCCAAGTACTTGCCCACGGTCCTCAGTCCCGGCTTGGACGAATGGCTGCGTACCGCCATTCTCAAGGGCGCGGTCGATGAGGGCTTCTTCCAGTACCAGGGCTCGCTGAATCATGATGCGGTCGAGGCTGCACGCAGCATCAGCTTATTCTTCAAGGTGCACGACGCGCAGCTGGCATTCCAGCCGGGCTGGCCGCACCTGAGCAAGATCAGCGGCGATGTGTTCGTCGAGGACAGTGGCGTGCGCATCCTGGCAAGCCAAGGGCAACTGCTCGATACCCAGGTGCGCGATGTCTTCGTCAACATTCCCCATGTGCCAGCGGGCAAGAACAGCCACATGTACATCGACGGCGCCTTTGCCGGTGGTCTGGGCGATGGCGTGAAGATTCTGCAGGAGGCGCCGATCGGCACCGGTCCGACCTTTGCCGGTTGGCAGGGCGAGGGTGACCTGCAAGGCAAGCTGAAGCTCGATATCCCCCTGGAAAAGGGTGAGGAGCCGAAGATCCTGGTGGACTTCAAGACTGCCAAGGCACGCCTCAAGCTCAGCGAGCCGGAACTGGAATTGACTCAGCTCAAGGGCGACTTCCGCTTTGACAGCAGCAAGGGCCTGAGTGGCCAGGGCATTACCGCGCGGGCTTTCGACCGGCCGGTGAGCGCGCAGATCTTCGCCGATGGCAAGGGTGGCAAGATCAATACCCGGGTCGTCGCGTCCGGCCAGGTCACGGTGAAAAAGCTCACTGATTGGCTCAAAGTCAGCCAGTCGCTGCCGGTTTCCGGCGACATCCCCTATCAGTTGCAGCTCAACCTCGACGGCGCCGACAGCCAGTTGATGGTCAGCTCCAGCCTCAAGGGCGTCGCGGTTGATTTACCAGCACCCTTTGGCATGCCGGCGGCACAAGGCCGCGACACGGTGTTTCGCATGACCCTGCAGGGCGCCGAGCGGCGCTATTGGCTCGACTACGGCGACCTTGCGGACTTCACCTTCGCCGCGCCGGCGAGCAATTTTGCCGAGGGTCGTGGTGAGTTGTTCCTCGGCAGCGGCAACGCGGTACTGCCGGGCGCCAAGGGCCTGCGTATTCGTGGTGTGCTCTCGGAATTGGATGTGGAACCCTGGAAGGCCCTGGTCGATCGTTATGCCGGGCAGGATCCGGGGGGCAGCGCCAAGCAGTTGCTCAGCGGTGCTGACTTCCGGGTCGGCAAGCTCACGGGATTCGGCACCACCCTGGACCAGGCGCGGGTACAACTGGATCGCAAGCCAGCGGCCTGGGGACTGCAACTCGATAGCCAGCAAGTCAAGGGCACGGTCGGGCTACCGGATGCCAAGGGCGCACCGATTGCCGTGAACCTGCAGTACGTGCGCCTGCCAGCGCCGGACCCCGCGGTGCAGGCCGACGAAAACGCCCCGGATCCGCTGGCCTCGGTCGACCCGACCAAAGTGCCGGCGCTGGATATCAACATCGCTCAGCTGTTCCAGGGCAAGGACCTGGTAGGCGCCTGGTCCTTGAAAGTACGGCCGACTGCCAAGGGGCTGGCGTTCAACAGCATGAACCTGGGGCTCAAGGGCATGCAGTTGCAGGGTGCGGGCGGCTGGGAAGGCGTACCGGGCACCACCAGCAGTTGGTACAAAGGCCGACTCGAGGGCAAGAACCTCGCGGATGTGCTCAAGGGCTGGGGGTTCGCGCCGACGGTGACCAGTGACAACTTCCACCTGGATATCGACGGGCGGTGGCCCGGTTCGCCGGCCTGGGTCGGGCTGAAACGTTACTCCGGCAGCCTGGATGCCACGCTGAACAAGGGGCAGATGGTCGAAGTCGAAGGCGGTGCGCAGGCGTTGCGGGTGTTCGGCCTGCTCAACTTCAACTCGATTGGCCGACGCTTGCGCCTGGACTTCTCCGACCTGTTCGACAAGGGCTTGAGCTACGACCGGGTCAAGGGCCTGCTGGTCGCCAGCAACGGGGTGTTTGTCACCCGCGAGCCGATTACCTTGACCGGGCCCTCGAGCAACCTGGAGCTCAACGGCACCCTGGACATGGTCGCTGACCGTATTGATGCCAAGGTGCTGGTGACCCTGCCGCTGACCAATAACCTGCCAATCGCCGCGCTGATCGTCGGCGCGCCGGCGGTGGGTGGTGCGTTGTTCCTGATCGACAAACTGATCGGTGATCGTGTGGCGCGATTTGCCAGCGTCAAATACACCGTCAAAGGTCCGGTGAAAGAGCCGAAGATCACCTTTGAAAAACCTTTTTGAGGCGCTTTTTCCCCCCGCACGCAAAGGGCCTATGGAGTAGCATGGCCGCATACCTGAAACGGAGTGCGCCATGTCTCTTGCGGTGATTCAAATGGTCAGCCAGAGCGATGTGCTGGCCAATCTTGCCCAGGCCCGCAAGTTGCTCGAGCAGGCCGCCGAGGGTGGTGCGCGCCTGGCCGTGCTGCCGGAAAACTTCGCCGCCATGGGGCGGCGCGACGTCGCTGACCTTGGCCGCGCCGAGGCGTTGGGCGATGGTCCGATCCTGCCGTGGTTGAAACAGACCGCCCGCGACCTCAAGTTATGGATAGTCGCGGGCACCCTGCCGTTGCCGCCGCGGGATCAACCCCAGGCGAAGGCCAATGCCTGCTCGTTGCTGGTCGACGAGAATGGCGAAACCGTAGCGCGATACGACAAGTTGCATCTGTTTGATGTCGATGTGGCGGACAATCGGGGGCGCTACCGTGAATCCGATGACTATGCTCATGGCAGTGCGGTGGTGGTTGCCCAGACACCGGTAGGCCGGGTTGGCCTGACGGTGTGCTACGACTTGCGCTTCCCCGAGTTGTACAGCGAATTGCGCGCCGCCGGGGCTGAGCTGATTACCGCCCCTGCGGCGTTTACCGCGGTGACCGGTGCGGCCCATTGGGAGGTGCTGATCCGGGCACGCGCCATCGAGACCCAGTGTTATGTGCTGGCGGCCGCACAGGGCGGCACGCACCCGGGGCCGCGCGAGACCTTTGGTCACGCCGCGATTGTCGACCCATGGGGGCGCGTGCTGGCCCAGCAGGACCAAGGCGAGGCCGTGCTGCTGGCCACACGTGATAGCAGCGAACAGGCGTCCATCAGGGCGCGGATGCCGGTGTCCAGTCACCGGCGCTTTTTCTCGCAGGGCGCACAGCGACCTGCCTCAGAACGTTGAATTAAGGCGTAAACCTATGAGCGAGTTGTTGTCCTCAGTCAGTGAACATCTGCTAGCGCCAGGCGGCGTGACCATCGAGAACCTGCAAAGCGTGCTGGGTGACCTGGCGGGGCCGGGCATCGATGCCGCCGACCTGTATTTCCAGGGCCAGATCTCCGAGTCCTGGGCGCTGGAAGACGGCATCGTCAAGGAAGGCAGCTTCAATCTGGACCAGGGTGTGGGTGTGCGGGCGCAATCGGGTGAGAAGACCGGGTTTGCCTACAGCAATGCCATCACCCTGGAAGCCCTGGGCCTGGCCGCTCGTGCGGCCCGTTCGATCTCCCGCGCCGGACAGAACGGCACGGTGCAGGCCTTTACCACCCAGGACGTCGCCCAGCTGTACGCGCCGGATAACCCGCTGGAAGTGTTGAGCCGTGCGGAAAAAGTCGAGCTGCTCAAGCGCATCGACGTGGCCACGCGCGCGCTCGATCCACGCATCCAGCAAGTCACCGTGAGCATGGCCGGGGTCTGGGAGCGGATCCTGGTGGCCTCCACCGACGGTGGCCTGGCGGCGGATGTGCGGCCCCTGGTGCGCTTCAACGTCAGCGTAATCGTCGAGCAGAACGGCCGTCGTGAACGCGGTGGTCACGGTGGTGGCGGGCGTACCGACTACCGCTACTTCCTGGCCGAAGACCGTGCCATGGGTTACGCCCGCGAGGCCCTGCGCCAGGCGCTGGTGAACCTGGAAGCGATTCCGGCGCCGGCCGGCACCTTGCCCGTCGTGCTGGGCTCGGGCTGGTCCGGGGTGTTGCTGCACGAAGCGGTGGGCCACGGCCTGGAAGGCGACTTCAACCGCAAGGGCAGTTCGGCCTACAGCGGCCGCATGGGCGAGATGGTCGCCTCGAAGCTGTGCACCATTGTCGACGACGGTACCCTGGCCGGTCGCCGTGGCTCGTTGAGCGTCGATGACGAAGGCACACCGACCGAGTGCACCACGCTGATCGAAAACGGCGTGCTCAAGGGCTACATGCAGGACAAGCTCAACGCGCGCCTGATGGGCGTGGCACGCACCGGCAACGGTCGTCGCGAATCCTATGCGCACCTGCCGATGCCCCGCATGACCAATACCTACATGCTCGGTGGCGAAAGCGATCCGGCAGAAATCATCGCCTCGGTGAAGAAGGGCATCTATTGCGCCAACCTCGGCGGTGGCCAGGTCGACATCACCAGTGGCAAGTTCGTGTTTTCCACCAGCGAAGCGTACCTGATCGAAGACGGCAAGATTACCGCACCGGTCAAGGGCGCAACCCTGATCGGCAACGGGCCGGAAGCCATGAGTCGGGTGTCGATGGTCGGTAACGACCTGTCGCTGGACAGTGGGGTAGGGACATGTGGCAAGGATGGGCAGTCGGTGCCGGTGGGTGTTGGCCAACCAACCTTGAAAATCGACGCGATCACCGTGGGTGGCACGGGCGCGTAAGGGATGGAGCTGCGGATGGGTTGCCAGGCAACCCATCCGCGACGAGGTTCAACGCAGGCCGCGTTGTGTCTCGTCCAGCTCGCGGATGTACTTGAAGATTTTACGGCTGGAAGCAGGAGGTTTGTTTTGCGCAACCTCGTGCTGAGCCTGACGGATCAAGGAGCGCAATTGCTGGCGGTCCGCGTCCGGGTACTCGATGACGAATTTTTCCAGGACAGCGTCGTCGCCGGCGATCAAGCGATCACGCCAGCGTTCCAGACCGTGGAAACGTTCGTTGTATTGGCGAGTGGAGGCGTCGAGTTGGTCCAGCAGTACCAGAATGGCACTGGTGTCCTGATCGCGCATCAGCTTGCCAATGAACTGCAGGTGCCGTTTACGCGCGATATTCGCGGTGTGCTTGGGCGCATCGGCCAGTGCCCGGCGCAAGGCGTCGGTCAAAGGCAGTTTTGCCAGCAAGTCAGGCTTGAGTGTTGTAAGGCGTTCGCCAAGGTCAACCAGAGCATGCAGCTCACGTTTGACCTGGGATTTGCTTTTTTCTCCCGTATCGAGGGAGTCGTCGTAAGAATCAACCATGGTGGCCGTCCGCAAAGAAACGCCGCCATGATAACCAGTCGGGGGCCGCTTGTCCGGCCCGGTCGCTCGATGGCCTTAACCGAAAGCAGAATTTGAGTGGAGAACAGCATGAGTGCAGTTGAAAGCGTCGGCCCACAAGCGTTGCCGGCACTGCAAGAGCAAGTCGAGCAGATCATCGCCGAAGCCAAGCGCCAGGGTGCCAGTGCCTGCGAAGTGGCTGTGTCTCTGGAGCAGGGCCTGTCGACATCGGTACGCCAGCGGGAAGTCGAAACGGTTGAGTTCAACCGCGACCAGGGCTTTGGCATCACCTTGTATGTTGGCCAGCGCAAAGGCTCGGCCAGCACCTCGGCCAGTGGCGCCGAGGCGATTCGTGAAACCGTTGCCGCGGCACTGGCGATCGCCAAGCACACCTCCGAAGACGAACACTCGGGCCTGGCCGATGCCGCGCTGATGGCCAGGGACCTGACGGACTTCGACCTGTTCCACGCCTGGGACATCACGCCTGAGCAGGCGATCGAAAAGGCCCTGGCTTGCGAAGCCGCCGCCTTTGCCGCCGACAGCCGGATCAAGAATGCCGATGGCACCACCCTCAGCACCCATCAGGGCTGCCGGGTGTATGGCAACAGTCATGGTTTCATCGGTGGTTATGCGTCTACCCGCCACAGCCTCAGTTGCGTGATGATCGCCGAGGCGGATGGCCAGATGCAGCGCGACTACTGGTATGACGTCAATCGCCAGGGCAACTTGCTGGCCGATCCGTTGAGCATTGGCCAACGCGCTGCGCAGCGTGCCGCCAGCCGCCTGGGCGCACGGCCGGTGCCGACCTGTGAAGTGCCAGTGCTGTTTTCCGCCGAACTGGCGGGTGGCCTGTTTGGCAGTTTTCTGGGGGCGATCTCCGGCGGCAATCTGTACCGCAAGTCGTCGTTTCTCGAGGGTGCATTGGGGCAGAAATTGTTTCCTGAGTGGCTGACCATCGATGAGCGCCCGCACTTGATGCGCGCCATGGGCAGTTCGGCGTTCGACGGTGATGGCCTGGCCACCTACGCCAAGCCGTTCGTCGAAAACGGCGAGTTGGTATCGTACGTGCTGGGTACCTATTCCGGCCGCAAGCTCGGTATGCCGAGCACCGCCAACTCAGGCGGCGTGCACAACCTCTTCGTCACCCATGGTGATGAAGACCAGGCAGCGCTGTTGCGGCGCATGGGCCGCGGCCTGCTGGTGACCGAGTTGATGGGCCATGGGCTGAACATGGTGACCGGCGACTACTCCCGGGGTGCGGCGGGGTTCTGGGTCGAGAACGGCGAAATCCAGTTCGCGGTCCAGGAGGTGACGATTGCCGGCAACATGCGCGACATGTTCAAGCAGATCGTGGCCGTCGGTAATGACCTGGAACTGCGCAGCAACATTCGCACCGGCTCGGTACTGATCGAGCGGATGACGGTGGCGGGTAGCTAAACCATACCGTTGCCAAAAAGGCGCGCCATCCCATCGGATGGCGCGCCTTTTTTTATGGGCCTTGCTCGGGCTCGCACAATGAGTTCAATATTGATGGCGGGGTTGTTTTGGTTCTCATTATCATCTAATAATAAATCTCATTATCGAATGAGCCTGGGTCATGAGTTCTGCCTTGCACGAGCAGCCTTACCTCGAAAGCTGGCGCTGGATGAGTCGTCAGATCCGCTGTGCGCTGGATCCTGACGAACCGCGCCTGATCGAACATTACCTGGCCGAAGGCCGGTATCTGTCCTGTTGTACGGCTACTTCGGCCTGGACCGTCGCTGAAACCTCATTTCGATTGCTCCTGGACACCGCTGCCGATGTCGCCTTGCCCTGGCATTGGCGCAGCCTCTGCCTGGACCAGGCCTGGCGACCGCTGCGCGACCTGGAGCGCCTGTCTTTGTGCAAATGCCGGCTCAAGCGCTGGCAAAGCTACACCTGGCAACTGGCGACCTGCGAGTTGCAGCCCTCCATTCCCCTCATTGAACTGGTGCAAGGATTTCCCGATGAGTAATACCCGTATCGAACGTGACAGCATGGGTGAGTTGCAAGTCCCGGTAGACGCCTTGTACGGCGCACAGACCCAGCGTGCCGTGGACAACTTCCCCATCAGTGGCCAGCGCATGCCGGCGCAGTTCATTCGCGCGCTGATCCTCGCCAAGGCGGCGGCAGCCAAGGCCAACGTGGAGCTCCAGCAACTGAGCGAAGCCCAGGGCAAGGCCATTGTCGATGCGGCCCAGGGTCTGCTTGAAGGGGATTTCATGCCGCACTTCCCGGTGGATATTTTCCAGACCGGCTCCGGCACCAGTTCCAACATGAACGCCAACGAAGTGTTGGCCACCCTGGCCAGTCGCCTGTTGGGCGAGCCGATCAATCCCAACGACCACGTCAATTGCGGCCAGAGCAGCAACGACATCATTCCCACCACCATCCACGTCAGCGCCGCGCTGGCGCTGCACGAACAACTGCTGCCGGCGCTCGAGCACCTGGTGCAGGTGATCGAGCGCAAGGCCGAGCAGGTTCACCCGTTCATCAAGACCGGGCGTACCCATCTGATGGACGCCATGCCCGTGCGCATGAGCCAGGTACTCAACGGTTGGGCGCAGCAGCTCAAGGCCAACATCGGCCATTTGCACAACCTGTTGCCGGCCCTGCAATCCCTGGCCCAGGGCGGCACGGCGGTGGGCACCGGGATCAATGCGCACCCGCAGTTCGCGGCACGTTTCAGCCAGCAACTGAGCACCCTGACCAAGGTGGCGTTCACCCCAGGCAAGGATCTGTTTGCCTTGATCGGCTCCCAGGATACCGCCGTGGCGGTTTCCGGGCAGCTCAAGGCGACTGCCGTATCGCTGATGAAGATCGCCAACGACCTGCGTTGGATGAACTCGGGCCCCTTGGCCGGCCTCGGTGAAATCGAGCTCGAAGGGCTGCAGCCTGGCTCATCGATCATGCCGGGCAAAGTCAACCCGGTGATTCCAGAAGCGACCGCGATGGTGGCCGCGCAAGTGATCGGCAATGACAGCGTGATCACCGTCGCCGGGCAGTCGGGCAACTTCGAGCTGAACGTGATGCTGCCGATCATTGCCCAGAATCTGCTGAGCAGCATCGAGTTGCTGGCCAACTCCAGTCGCCTGCTGGCGGACAAGGCCATTGCCAGCTTCAAGGTCAATGAGGCCAAGCTCAAGGAGGCACTGTCGCGCAACCCGATCCTGGTCACTGCGCTCAACCCGATCATTGGTTACCAGAAGGCCGCCGAAATCGCCAAGACCGCCTATCAGCAAGGTCGCCCGGTGATCGACGTGGCCCTCGAATACACCGACCTGTCGCGAAGCCAACTGGAAGAGCTGCTTAATCCGGAAAAGCTCACCGCAGGCGGCGTGTAATCACTGTCACCGCATAGGAGGCTCACCATGGAGCACTGGAAACGCACGATCGAAAGGGCCAACCGCTGCTTCATGCTGGGCGAGTTGGTCGATGCTCGCGAGGCCTACCTGCAGGCCCTGGCACTGGCGCAGGTGCTGTTCGCTCGCTGGGCGGACGCGGACGAGGCGGTCGCCGCCTGTGTGATCTCCCATCACAACCTCGCCGACCTGCATCTGCGCCTGAACCAGCCGGAGGAGAGCGCCGAATACCTGTGCGCCATCCATCAATTGCTGTTGCAGACCCTGCAGGACCCGCGCCAGGCACCGGCCTTGCGCGAGGCGGCACTGCGTCAAAGCAGCAAGACTTATGTCGAGCTGCTCACTTTCATCAGCGAGTACGGCGAGTACCCGCGTACCCACCGTCTGCTGCACATCGATACCGCAGCGCAGCCTAATGCTGCGCGCGCTTTTTATGGAGCTCATTAAAATGGCTTTTACCCTGCCGGCCCTGCCTTACGCCTACGATGCCCTGGAACCGCATATCGATGCGCAGACCATGGAGATCCACTACACCAAGCACCACCAGACTTACATCAACAACCTCAATGCTGCAGTAGAGGGCACCGAGTTTGCCGAGTGGCCAGTGGAGCGCTTGGTGGCCAGTGTCCAGCAATTGCCGGAAAAGCTGCGCGCAGCGGTGATCAACCAGGGTGGCGGGCATGCCAACCATTCGTTGTTCTGGACGGTCATGGTACCCAACGGTGGTGGTCTGCCAGCAGGCGAGTTGGCCAAGGCGATCGATGCTCAATTGGGTGGTTTCGACAGCTTCAAGGAGGCCTTCACCAAGGCCGCGTTGAGCCGTTTCGGCAGTGGCTGGGCGTGGTTGAGCGTTACCCCGGAAAAGACCCTGGTGGTGGAAAGCAGTGGCAACCAGGATAGCCCGTTGATGAATGGCAATACGCCAATCCTCGGTCTGGATGTCTGGGAGCACGCGTATTACCTGCGCTACCAGAACCGCCGCCCGGAATACATCAATGCGTTTTACAACGTGATCCATTGGCCGGAAGTTGCGCAGCGCTATCAGGCTGCGCTGGCTTGAGCCTTCACTATAAAAAGACCTAAGGCCACTTATGGGCACTGAAACACTGACGATCAGCAGTGGGCGAATGTTTCGTTATGCGCTGGGTTCGCTCCTGCTGCTGGCAGGTACTACCTTGCTGGTTGCCCATGGCCTGGCGTGGCTCGACCTTGAGCCAAAGTTGATGCGGGCCCTGCAGGGCGGGGCGATCTGCGCGCTGGGCACGGCCCTTGGGGCGGTGCCGGTGCTGGTGATCCGGCGGATGCCAGTGGCGCTCAGCGATACCTTGCTGGGTTTTGGCGCCGGGGTAATGCTGGCGGCGACGGCCTTTTCGCTGATTGTGCCGGGAATCGCCGCTGCTGAAAGTCTGGGGCTGTCATCCTGGGCTGCCAGCGGCCTGATGTGCTGCGGCATCATGCTGGGGGCGTTCGGGCTGTTTGTGGTGGATCGGCAGATGTCCGGTGCGACCCCCGAGATGCTGGTGGGCACCCAGGAGCGCCCGGTCATCCCGCCACGCATCTGGCTGTTCGTGTTCGCCATCATTGCCCACAACATTCCTGAAGGCATGGCAGTGGGAGTTTCGGCCGGTGGTGGCATGGCGGACGCAGATAGCCTGGCCATGGGCATTGCCTTGCAGGATGTGCCGGAAGGGCTGGTAATCGCGCTGGTACTGGCGGGAGCCGGGATGTCGCGGGTCAAGGCCTTCCTGATCGGCGCCGCATCAGGGTTGGTCGAGCCGGTGTTTGCATTGCTGTGTGCCTGGCTGGTAAGCCTGGCCGAGGTGATCCTGCCGTTGGGCCTGGCCCTTGCTGCGGGTGCGATGCTGCTGGTGGTGACTCATGAGGTGATCCCCGAATCGCGCCGCAATGGCCACGAGAAACTTGCCAGTCTCGGCTTGCTGATCGGGTTTTGCCTGATGATGGTGATGGATACGGCGCTGGGGTAGGGGGCTGTGGCGTGTTGTCGCTGTCTCGCTGTAGCAGCTGCTACGGGCTATTACGGCTTTATTCGCCTTCGTCGAAGTAGTTGTTGATCAGTGCTACCAGCGCATCCAGCGCTTCTTGTTCCTGCTCGCCTTCGGTGCTCAGGTGGATGCGGGTGCCTTTGCCTGCGGCCAGCATCATCATAGCCATGATGCTCTTGCCGTCGACCATCGACTCTGGAGTGCGTCCTGCACGGATCTGGCACGGGTACTGGCCTGCAACGCCGACGAACTTGGCTGAAGCGCGGGCGTGCAGGCCCAGTTTGTTGATGATTTCAATTTCCAGAGCAGGCATCGCGGTGTGAATCCTTTAGCTAAGGTCGCGGTGGCGAACCTGGACGTTCTTCAGGGTTTTTTGCAGGACCTGGCCCAGGCGTTCGGTCAGGTAGACGGAGCGGTGATGCCCGCCTGTGCAGCCAATGGCTATGGTCACGTAGGCCCGATTGCTGGCGGCAAAGCGCGGCAACCATTTGAGCAGGTAGCTGGAGATGTCTTCAAACATTTCTTCGACATCCGGCTGAGCGGCCAGGTATTCGGCAACCGGCTGGTCCAGCCCGGATTGCGCGCGCAGTTCCGGTTTCCAGTAGGGGTTGGGCAGGCAGCGTACGTCGAACACCAGGTCTGCATCCACCGGCATGCCGCGCTTGAACCCGAACGACTCGACCAGAAAGGCCGTGCCCGGCTCGGGTTGATTGAGCAGGCGCAACTTGATGGTGTCACGCAGTTGGTAGAGGTTCAGGTTGGTGGTGTTGAGCTTGAGGTCGGCGAGGTCGGAGATCGGCCCCAGCAAGGTGGTCTCGTCCTTGATAGCCTCGGCGAGCGAGCGCTGCGAGTTGCTCAGTGGGTGGCGCCGACGGGTTTCCGAGAAGCGCTTGAGCAGGGTTTCTTCATCGGCGTCGAGGTACAGCACATCACATTGGATATGCCGGTTACGCACTTCTTCGAGCAAATCAGGGAAGCGTGACAGATGGCTCGGCAGGTTGCGCGCATCGATCGATACGGCGACCAGTGGCTGGGCCATGTCGTTGTGAATCAACGCCCGTTCGGCCAATTCAGGGAGCAACCCGGCGGGCAAGTTGTCGATGCAGTAGTAGCCGTTGTCCTCCAGTACATTGAGGGCCGTGCTTTTACCGGAGCCGGAGCGGCCGCTGACGATGATCAAACGCATGATTAATGACCGTTTTGCTCGTCCAGGACAACCTGGTACAGGGCTTCACTGGTGCTGGCGCTGCGCAGGCGATCGCGCACTTCTTTGCGGTCCAGCATGCTGGCGATCTGGCGCAAGAGCTCCAGGTGGGCATCGGTGGCGGCTTGCGGGACCAGCAGAACAAACAGCAGGTCGACCGGAGCGCCATCGATGGCATCGAAATCAATAGGTGCGTCCAGGTGCATCAGGGCGCTGATGGGCGCCTCGCAGCCTTTGAGACGGCAGTGAGGAATGGCGATGCCGTTGCCAAAACCGGTCGAGCCGAGTTTTTCACGGGCGATCAGGCTCTCGAAGACATCTTGCATCTCCAGATCCGGGACTTCCCGGGCGATCAGGTTGGCAATTTGTTCGAGGGCGCGTTTTTTACTGCCGCCCGGCACGTTCACCAAAGAACGGCCGGGGGTCAGGATGCTTTCAAGTCGGATCATGGGATGGGGGTGTTAGCGACCGGTTGCGCCCTGGAGGAGGCTCTGGGTCTTTTCCTTATGCTTTTTAAGTTGACGGTCCAGCTTGTCGGTCAGCAGGTCAATGGCGGCATACATGTCCGTATGCTCGGCATTGGCGACTACTTCTCCGCCGGGGATATGCAGCGTGGCTTCGATTTTCTGCAACAGCTTCTCGACGTTCATCGTGACTTGCACGTTGGTGATCTTGTCGAAATGCCTCTCCAGTCGGTCGAGTTTTTCGCCGATGTAAGTGCGCAGAGGTTCGGTAACTTCCAGTTGGTGTCCACTGATGTTGACTTGCATACAGCTTCTCCTTCGTTGCCAGTGCATAAGGCGGCAGGCCGAGTTGCCTGCCACTAGGGTGTCTGCGAAAGATTTCGAAAACACCCTGGAACGCTGTGGCGTGGCCCGTTACATCAATCGCTTGCGTTCACTCGAAGGCGCGATCCCGAGGGATTCGCGGTACTTGGCGACGGTACGACGGGCTACCTGAATACCTTGTGCCTCCAGTAAACCAGCGATCTTGCTGTCACTCAACGGCTTTTTCTGATTTTCCGCGGCAACCAGTTTTTTGATGATCGCGCGGATCGCCGTGGACGAGCATTCGCCGCCTTCGGAGGTGCTGACGTGGCTTGAGAAAAAGTATTTCAGCTCATAGATACCGCGCGGGGTATGCATGAATTTTTGCGTGGTGACCCGGGAAATCGTCGACTCGTGCATGCCTACCGCTTCGGCAATGTCATGCAGGACCAACGGCTTCATCGCCTCGTCGCCATATTCGAGAAAGCCGCGCTGGTGCTCGACGATCTGGGTGGCCACTTTCATCAGGGTTTCGTTGCGGCTTTGCAGGCTCTTGATGAACCAGCGCGCCTCCTGCAACTGATTGCGCATGAAGGTGTTGTCGGCGCTGGTGTCAGCGCGACGGACGAATCCGGCGTACTGGGGGTTGACCCGCAAGCGCGGTACCGACTCCTGGTTCAGTTCCACCAGCCAGCGCTCGTTGTCCTTGCGCACGATCACATCCGGCACCACGTACTCGGCTTCGCTGGACTCGATCTGCGAGCCAGGTCGCGGGTTGAGGCTCTGGACCAGTTCGATGACCTGGCGCAGTTCGTCTTCCTTGAGCTTCATGCGCCGCATCAGTTGGCTGTAGTCGCGGCTGCCGAGCAGGTCGATGTAATCGCTGACCAGGCGCTTGGCTTCTGCCAGCCAAGGGGTCTTGGCGGCCAGCTGGCGCAATTGCAGCAACAGGCACTCGCCCAGGTTGCGGGCGCCGATGCCGGCGGGTTCGAATTGCTGGATGCGGTGCAGGACGGCTTCGATTTCGTCCAGCTCGATGTCCAGTTCCGGGTCGAATGCCTCGAGAATCTCCTCAAGGGTTTCGTCCAGGTAACCCTGGTTGTTGATGCAGTCGATCAGGGTCACGCCGATCAGGCGATCGGTGTCGGACATCGGGGACAGGTTCAATTGCCAGAGCAAGTGGCTCTGCAGGCTTTCCCCGGCGGAGGTGCGGGTGGTGAAGTCCCACTCGTCGTCATCGTTGCTGGGCAAGCTGCTGGCACTGGTCTGGTAGACGTCTTCCCAGGCGGTGTCGACCGGTAGTTCATTGGGAATGCGCTCGTTCCATTCTCCTTCCTCGAGGTTATCCACCGTGGGGGCGGTTTCCTGGTAGGAGGGTTCCTGGACGTCGGTGTTGGGTTTGTGCTCGATGTTGTCCGCCATCGGGTCGGCGTTATCGAAGTCGTCGCCTTCTTCCTGGCGTTCGAGCATTGGATTTGACTCCAAGGCTTCCTGGATTTCCTGTTGCAGGTCCAGGGTCGACAATTGGAGCAGGCGGATGGCCTGTTGCAGCTGCGGTGTCATCGTCAGCTGCTGGCCCATTCTCAAGACTAGCGATGGTTTCATGGCTGGGGCTTAACACCTTATTCGCCGGCGCACGTGCGCCATCCACTACAGGGCGCCGGAGCGCCAAACTTAAGCAAATTATATGCCTGAAACTGAAGTGTTTGCCTAGAGCGTCATGACAATAAAAATATTAAGGCTTTCATTGACAATCCGCTCTGCCAGCAGACCAGACGCCTCGCAGCTTAAAGGCGGAACTCATGGCCCAGGTACACTTCCTTGACCAGTTCGTTGGCCAGGATGGTTTCAGCGTCACCTTCTGCGATCAGTTGACCATCGTTGACGATGTAGGCGGTTTCGCAGATGTCCAGGGTTTCACGCACGTTGTGGTCCGTGATCAGCACGCCAATGCCCTTGGCCTTGAGGTGATGGATGATCTGCTTGATGTCGCCGACCGAAATCGGGTCCACGCCGGCGAAAGGTTCGTCGAGCAGGATGAATTTCGGCGCGGTGGCGAGGGCGCGGGCAATTTCCACGCGGCGTCGTTCGCCACCGGAAAGGCTCATGCCCAGGTTGTCGCGGATGTGGTTGATGTGGAACTCCTGCAACAGGCTTTCGAGTTCCTTGCGCCGACCGGCCTTGTCGAGTTCCTTGCGGGTTTCGAGAATGGCCATGATGTTGTCGGCAACCGACAGTTTGCGGAAGATCGACGCTTCCTGTGGAAGATAGCCGATACCTGCCCGCGCGCGACCGTGCATGGGCTGGTGGCTGACGTCCAGGTCGTCGATCAGTACGCGACCCTGATCGGCCTGCACCAGGCCTACGATCATGTAGAAGCAGGTGGTCTTGCCGGCACCGTTAGGGCCAAGCAGGCCGACGATCTGGCCGCTGTCGATGGACAGGCTGACGTCACGCACGACCTGACGGCTCTTGTAGCTCTTGGCCAAGTGCTGGGCTTTGAGAGTTGCCATTACTGGGCCTTTTGCTCGTCAGTTTTCTTTTTCGGCTGGATGACCATGTCGATCCGCGGACGTTGCTCAGTGACCTTGCTGCCCGTGGCGCGACCGGCGCTGGCGAGCTTTTTGTTGGTGTCGTAGACGATTTTCTCGCCCTGGGTAATGTTGCCGTCCTTGTCGACGACTTTGGCCCGATCGATCAGCACGACGCGGTCTTGCGAGGCGTGGTACTGGATGGTCACCCCGTAGCCCTGCACGGGCTTGGAGTCGCCCGCAGTCTGCATCTGCTCGAAGTAGGCCAGGTTGCCGACCGAGGTCACGACGTCGATATCACCAGCCGCGGTGCGGGTGATGGTCACGGTGTTGCCGGTGACCTTCATCGAGCCCTGGGTGATGATCACGTCGCCCTTGTAGGTGGCGATACCGTTCTTGTCGTCCAGTTGGGCGTCGTCGGCCTGGATGCGGATAGGTTGATCTCTATCGGTCGGCAGGGCCCAGGCGCTCACGCTTCCCAGTGCTGCGCCCAGACTGAGCAAAATAGGGAGGGTTTTAACGAGCCTCATACTGTCCTCTTACGTTCGATAGCAGGTGTATCCTGCTGTCTTTCAAATACGCCTTCATTCCGGTACCAGTCGATACACCGCCAGCGCCGTCGATTCTAACGGCTTGCTGGGTCTGCGCATATTGTTGCTTGGGGAATACCGTCATGCGTGTGGTGGTGATGACCATTGGGCGATTCTTGGCATCGGTGCGTGCAATGCGCACCGAGTCGATCAGTTCGACCTCGGTGCCGTCAGGATTGACCTCGCCACGTTCGCTCTGCACGTGCCAGGGGAATTCGCTGCCGCGATACATCTGCAGGTCCGGTTTGGTCAGCAAGGTCACTTCGCTGGCCTTGACGTGCTCGACCTTGTCGGACGTCATGTCGTACTGCAACTTGCCATCTGGCAGGAACTGCACGCTGTGGGCGTTGATGGCGTAGTAGTCGATCTCGCTCTCGTTGACTGCGGCTACCGGCTTGTCGAGAAAGCGCTCGGGGCTGATGTTCCAGTAGCCGACAGCCGCAAACAGCGCGGCGATGGCTGCGAAGAACACGATGTTGCGAAACTTTTTACTCAGCATAAATGACTCACAGGTACGCGGCGTTGGCGTCTTGCAGATTGCCTTGGGCGCGTAATATCAATTCACAGAATTCTCGAGCAGCACCTTCACCACCACGGGCCTCGGTGATGCCGTGGGCGTGTTCGCGGACAAAACTCGCGGCGTTGGCAACGGCCATGCCCAGGCCGACCCGCACAATCACCGGCAGGTCGGGCAGATCGTCGCCCAGATAGGCGACCTGTTCATAGCTTAGGCCCAGTTGCGCGAGAAGCTCGTCGAGCACCGCAAGTTTGTCCTCGCGGCCTTGATACAGGTGGGTAATCCCCAGGTTTTTGGCGCGATGCTGGACTGCCGGGCTAGTTCGACCACTGATAATGGCCATTGTCACACCGCTGGCTCGCAACATTTTCATGCCCTGGCCGTCGAGGGTGCTGAAACTCTTGAACTCGCTGCCATCCTCGAGGAAATGCAGGCGTCCGTCCGTGAGTACGCCGTCGACGTCGAAGACCGCCAGCTTGACGGGCCTGGCGCGTTCGAGCAGGTCGTCAGCCATTACATCACCCCTGCGCGCAACAAGTCGTGCATGTTCAGGGCACCTACCGGGCGGTCGTTGTCGTCGACCACCACCAAGGCGTTGATCTTGTTGTCTTCCATGATCTTCAGGGCTTGTGCGGCGAGCATGTCGGCCCGGGCGGTCTTGCCGTGAAGGGTCATCACGTGCTCGATTTTGGCCTGCTGGAAGTCGATCGCACGGTCCAGGGAGCGGCGCAGGTCACCGTCGGTGAAAATTCCGGCCAGGGTGCCATCGGCTTCCAGGACCACGGTCATGCCCAGGCCCTTGCGGGTCATTTCCAGCAAGGCGTCCTTGAGCGGCGTGCCGCGCGCCACCTGCGGCAAGTCGGCGCCGATGTGCATGACGTCTTCGACCTTCAGCAGCAGGCGGCGACCCAGCGCGCCACCCGGGTGGGAAAAGGCGAAGTCTTCGGCGGTAAAGCCCCGGGCTTCCAGCAGGGCCACTGCCAGGGCGTCGCCCATCACCAGCGCGGCGGTGGTCGATGAGGTGGGTGCCAGGTTCAGCGGGCAGGCTTCATGCTCGACATGCACATTGAGATTGACATCGGCGGCCTTGGCCAGCGCTGAGTCAGGATTGCCGGTCAGGCTGATCAACTGGATCCCCATGCGCTTGATCAGCGGCAGCAGGGTGATGATTTCGTGGGTCGAGCCGGAATTGGACAGGGCCAGGATGATGTCATCGCGGGTAATCATGCCCATGTCGCCGTGGCTGGCTTCGGCGGGGTGCACGAAAAAGGCCGTGGTGCCGGTGCTGGCCAGGGTCGCGGCAATCTTGTTGCCGATGTGCCCGGACTTGCCCATGCCGACTACCACCACTCGGCCTTTGCTGGACAGAATCAACTCGCAAGCGCGTACGAAGTCTGCGTCGATATGGGCCAGCAAGCCTTTGACGGCTTCCAGCTCGAGGCGGATCGTACGTTGTGCCGATTTGATCGGGTCGCTGGACTGGCTCATGTCTGAAGTCGAATAGCCTGGGAAAAGGTGGCGATTATAACGGTAATGATCAATTCCCTCACGTTAGTTCGTCACGCTTTGTGCGGGCTGCGTCACGGGAACCCTGCGATTAACCGGCTTTAACCTTAATTGAAGCTGAATGCGGCGGTCTTCGGCCTTGGGCGCCGTGGCTGGGCAGTGATATAGTTCGTCGCCTGTCCGGCCTGCCAAGGATGATATGTGCTCTCGTCGGAGGGTGCGGCGTCCGAGTGAGAGGCTTGCATCGCAAGGAGTTTAGATGAGTGCCGATAACGCCTACGCGGTCGAGCTTAAGGGAGTGTCCTTCAAGCGCGGCGCGCGCAGCATTTTCAACAATGTCGATATTCGCATACCACGCGGTAAGGTCACCGGCATCATGGGGCCTTCCGGTTGCGGGAAAACCACGCTGCTACGCCTGATGGGCGCGCAGTTGCGTCCTTCCAGTGGCGAAGTGTGGGTCAACGGCCAGAATTTGCCCAAGCTGTCGCGCAGCGATCTGTTCGATGCGCGCAAGCATATGGGCGTGCTGTTCCAGAGCGGAGCGCTGTTCACCGACCTCGATGTATTCGAGAACGTCGCGTTTCCGCTGCGCGTGCATACCCAGCTGCCCGAAGAAATGATCCGCGACATCGTCCTGATGAAACTGCAGGCGGTGGGCTTGCGCGGGGCTACCGAGTTGATGCCTGACGAACTGTCCGGCGGCATGAAGCGTCGTGTCGCGCTGGCCCGGGCGATTGCCCTGGACCCGGGCATCCTCATGTACGACGAGCCCTTCGTCGGCCAGGACCCCATCGCCATGGGGGTGCTGGTACGCCTGATCCGCCTGCTCAACGATGCCCTGGGGATCACCAGCATCGTGGTTTCCCATGACCTGGCCGAAACCGCGAGTATCGCTGATTACCTGTATGTGGTCGGTGATGGCCAGGTACTGGGGCAGGGCACGCCCGCCGAACTGATGGATTCCGATAATCCGCGGATCCGCCAATTCATGAAAGGTGATCCGGACGGTCCGGTACCCTTCCATTTTCCAGCGACGGATTACCGCGCAGATCTTCTGGGGAAGCGCTGATGCGCAAGACTTCACTGATAGAGAGAGTGCGTCGATTCGGCCAGGCCGCCATCGACAGCGTCGCGGTGCTTGGCCGTTCGTCATTGTTCCTGTTTCACGCCTTGCTCGGGCGCGGCAGCGTCGGCGGCGGGTTCAGCCTGCTGATCAAGCAGCTGCACTCGGTTGGCGTGATGTCCCTGGTGATCATTGTGGTCTCGGGGATCTTCATCGGCATGGTGCTGGCGCTGCAAGGCTTCAACATCCTCTCCAGCTACGGTTCGGAGCAGGCGGTTGGGCAGATGGTGGCGCTGACCCTGTTGCGCGAGCTGGGGCCGGTGGTGACTGCGCTGCTGTTTGCCGGGCGCGCCGGTTCGGCGCTGACCGCGGAAATCGGCAACATGAAGTCCACCGAGCAGTTGTCCAGCCTGGAAATGATTGGCGTCGACCCGCTCAAGTACATCATTGCCCCAAGACTATGGGCCGGCTTCATTTCCCTGCCGCTGCTGGCGATGATTTTCAGCGTGGTTGGTATCTGGGGTGGTTCCTGGGTGGCTGTCGACTGGCTGGGCGTGTATGAAGGCTCTTACTGGTCGAACATGCAAAACAGCGTGACGTTCAATGGCGACGTGCTCAATGGTGTCATTAAAAGCATGGTCTTTGCCTTTGTCGTGACCTGGATCGCCGTATTCCAAGGCTATGACTGTGAGCCCACTTCAGAGGGGATCAGTCGTGCCACCACCAAGACCGTGGTGTATGCCTCATTGGCCATTCTCGGCCTGGACTTTATTCTGACCGCCTTGATGTTTGGAGATTTCTGATGCAAAACCGCACCCTGGAAATCGGTGTCGGCCTTTTCTTGCTGGCTGGCATCCTGGCTTTACTGTTGCTTGCCCTGCGGGTCAGTGGACTGTCCCCGGTGTCGAGCACCGACAGCTATAAACTTTATGCGTATTTCGACAATATCGCCGGTTTGACTGTCAGATCGAAAGTGACCATGGCCGGTGTGACTATCGGCAAGGTCACGGCAATCGATCTGGATCGCGACAGTTTCACCGGACGTGTGACGCTGCAGCTGGAAAAACGGGTAGATAACCTGCCGTCCGACTCCACTGCATCTATCCTCACCGCTGGCCTGTTGGGCGAGAAATACATCGGTATCAGCGTGGGCGGCGAAGAATCCTTGCTCAAGGATGGCGGGACCATCCATGACACGCAGTCCTCGCTGGTGCTCGAAGACCTGATCGGTAAATTCCTGCTCAATACTGTTAGTAAAGAAGCTAAATGAGGAGTTTTTCCATGATCTCTACCTTGCGACGTGGCCTGTTGGTACTGCTCGCGGCCTTGCCGCTGGTGGCTAACGCCGTGGCTGCGCCCTCTGCGCATGATCTGGTGCAGGATACGACCAGCCGGTTGCTCGCCGATCTGGCGGCCAACAAGGAAAAGTACAAGCAGGACCCGAAAGACTTCTACGCCGCGCTGAACAGCATTGTCGGGCCCGTGGTGGATGCCGAAGGCATCTCCAAGAGCATCATGACCGTCAAGTATTCGCGCAAAGCCACGCCGGCGCAGATGAAGACCTTCGAAGAGAACTTCAAGACTGGCCTGTTCCAGTTCTATGGCAATGCACTGCTTGAGTACAACAACCAGGGCATCACCGTGGACCCGGCCAAGGACGAGTCGGGCAACCGCACCAGCGTCGGCATGACCGTCAAGGGCAGCAACGGCGCGATCTATCCAGTGTCCTACACCCTGGAAAAAATCAATGGCGAGTGGAAACTGCGCAACGTGATCATCAATGGCATCAACATTGGCAAGCTGTTCCGTGACCAGTTCGCCGACGCCATGCAACGCAACGGCAACGACCTGGACAAGACCATCAATGGTTGGGCCGGTGAAGTGGCCAAGGCCAAGGAAACCTCCGAGAAGCAAAGCCAATGAGTGACTCGGCCGTGCGTTTGGGGGAGGCCGGTGAGCTGCTGCTCAGCGGAGTCCTCGATTACCGCTCCGGGCCAGTCCTGCGCAAGCAGGGCCAGGCCTTGATCAAATCGAGCACGGCACCTGCCGTGGTGCTCGATTGCGCCGGCGTGGAGAAATCCAGCAGCGTTGGCTTGTCCTTGCTGCTGGCGTTCATTCGTGATGCGGCAGCGGCGGGCAAGGCGGTGAGCATCCGTGCCCTGCCTGACGATATGCGTGAAATTGCTCAGGTCTCGGGTTTGACCGAGCTTTTGGCGCACCCTTAACTACCATCTATAAAGAAGCCCCCCGTCAGAGTCCTGCTATGCGGGGTTCGCAGGCGCGGGGCTTTTTTGTATGATGTCCGACCCGCGCGCACAGGGCGCCGATTGAGGTTTAGCATGCAGGCCGTAGAAGTGAAGAGCTTCCTTGAGGGAAAGCTTCCCGGAACTCAGGTAGAAGTTGAAGGCGAAGGCTGCAACTTTCAGCTGAACGTGATTAGCGATGAACTGGTGGCTTTGAGCCCGGTCAAGCGTCAGCAGAGCATCTATGCCCATTTGAACCCATGGATCGCCGATGGCAGCATCCACGCGGTCACTATGAAATTTTTCAGCAGCGCGGCCTGGGCCGAGCGCACCTGAGCCCAAGGGCGTCGAGATTCTTATGGATAAATTGATTATTACCGGCGGCGTTCGTCTTGATGGCGAAATCCGTATCTCCGGGGCAAAGAACTCTGCCCTGCCGATCCTGGCGGCAACGCTGCTGTGCGATGGCCCGGTGACGGTTGCCAACCTGCCGCACTTGCACGACATCACCACCATGATCGAGCTGTTCGGTCGCATGGGCATTGAGCCTGTGATCGACGAAAAACTCAGCGTCGAAATCGACCCACGTACCATCAAGACCCTGATCGCGCCGTACGAACTGGTGAAAACCATGCGTGCCTCGATCCTGGTGCTGGGGCCGATGGTTGCCCGTTTTGGCGAGGCCGAAGTGGCACTGCCTGGCGGTTGCGCCATCGGTTCGCGTCCGGTCGACCTGCACATCCGTGGCCTTGAAGCCATGGGCGCGACCATCGACGTGGAAGGCGGCTACATCAAGGCCAAGGCGCCAGAAGGCGGCTTGCGCGGGGCTAACTTCTTCTTCGATACCGTCAGTGTGACCGGTACCGAGAACATCATGATGGCCGCAGCCCTGGCCAACGGCCGCAGCGTGCTGCAGAACGCCGCTCGTGAGCCGGAAGTCGTCGACCTGGCGAACTTCCTCAACGCCATGGGCGCCAACGTCCAGGGCGCTGGCACCGACACCATCACCATCGAAGGCGTGAAGCGCCTGGGCACTGCCACCTACCGCGTGATGCCGGACCGTATCGAAACCGGTACCTACCTGGTCGCGGCAGCCGTGACCGGCGGCCGGGTGAAGGTCAAGGACACCGATCCGACCATCCTCGAAGCGGTGCTGGAAAAACTTCGCGAAGCCGGTGCTGAAATCACCACGGGCGAAGACTGGATCGAGCTGAACATGCACGGCAAGCGACCGAAAGCGGTCAACGTGCGTACTGCTCCGTACCCGGCGTTTCCGACCGACATGCAGGCGCAGTTCATCTCCCTCAACGCTATTGCCGAAGGCACGGGCGCTGTGATCGAGACGATCTTCGAAAACCGTTTCATGCACGTCTACGAGCTGCACCGCATGGGCGCTCATATCCAGGTCGAAGGCAACACTGCCATCGTTACCGGCATCGACAAGCTCAAGGGCGCGCCAGTCATGGCCACCGACCTGCGTGCTTCGGCCAGCCTGGTGATTTCGGCGCTGGTAGCCGAAGGCGATACGCTGATCGATCGCATCTACCACATAGACCGTGGTTACGAGTGCATCGAAGAGAAGCTGCAGATGCTCGGCGCGAAGATCCGCCGCGTACCGGGCTAGTCGTTGCGTCAAGGGCACAGGGAGGTGCCCACAGATTTGTTGAAGTCGAGCCTGTTACGGGCTCGATCTGTGTCCGGCGCCGTTTGCGACCGGGCATCGTTGCCTGATAAGGACTGACGTTTCCCATGCTGACCATCGCACTGTCCAAGGGCCGCATCCTCGACGACACCCTGCCGCTTCTGGCTGAAGCGGGCATCGTGCCAACCGAGAATCCGGACAAGAGCCGCAAGCTGATCATCCCCACGACCCAGGCCGATGTGCGCTTGCTCATCGTGCGCGCCACTGATGTGCCGACCTACGTCGAGCATGGTGCCGCTGACCTGGGCGTCGCCGGTAAAGATGTGTTGATGGAATACGGCGGCCAGGGCCTCTACGAGCCGCTGGACCTGCAGATCGCCCAATGCAAGCTGATGACTGCCGGTAAAGTCGGTGCCATCGAGCCCAAGGGCCGCCTGCGGATCGCCACCAAGTTCGTCAACGTTGCCAAGCGCTACTACGCCGAGCAAGGCCGCCAGGTCGACATCATCAAGCTGTATGGCTCGATGGAACTGGCACCGCTGATCGGCCTGGCGGACAAGATCATCGACGTGGTCGATACCGGCAACACGCTGCGGGCCAACGGCCTGGAGCCACAGGAGTTCATTGCGGCGATCAGCTCCCGGCTGATCGTCAACAAGGCTTCGATGAAAATGCAACACGCCAGGATCCAGGCGTTGATCGACACCCTGCGCCAGGCAGTGGAGTCGCGACACCGCGGCTGATTCACTTGCGCGACGTTAAGTCGCGCCCGTCTATCCGCCTCATAGCCAGAATTCTCAGGTGCCCAAGCGGAACGACTGCTAGTTTAGGGCGCCTGAGTTTTTGCCATTCCTATGAGGCTCTCGCTATGACCGCACCGACTGCAATTCGCCGACTCAACGCTGCTGACCCGGATTTCGCGCATCATCTGGATCATCTGCTGAGCTGGGAAAGTGTGTCTGACGACTCGGTCAATCAGCGGGTGCTGGACATCATCAAGGCCGTGCGTGAGCGTGGCGATGCGGCACTGGTGGACTTTACCCGCCAGTTCGACGGCCTGGACGTGAAGTCCATGGCCGACCTGATCCTGCCGCGCGAGCGTCTGGAGCTGGCGCTCACCCGCATCTCCGTGCCTCAGCGCGAAGCGCTGGAAGTCGCCGCCGCCCGTGTGCGCAGCTACCACGAAAAGCAGAAGCAGGACTCCTGGAGCTACACCGAGGCCGATGGCACGGTGCTGGGCCAGAAAGTCACGCCGCTGGATCGCGCGGGCCTGTACGTGCCAGGCGGCAAGGCTTCCTACCCGTCTTCGGTGCTGATGAACGCGATTCCAGCCAAGGTCGCGGGTGTGCCCGAGGTGGTCATGGTGGTGCCGACGCCACGGGGCGAAATCAATGAGCTGGTGCTGGCCGCGGCCTGTATCGCCGGCGTCGACCGCGTGTTCACCATCGGTGGCGCTCAAGCCGTTGCCGCATTGGCTTACGGCACCGAAAGCGTGCCGCGGGTCGACAAGGTGGTCGGCCCGGGCAACATCTACGTTGCCACTGCCAAGCGCCACGTGTTTGGCCAGGTCGGTATCGACATGATTGCCGGGCCTTCGGAGATCCTCGTGGTGTGCGACGGCCAGACCGATCCGGACTGGATTGCCATGGACCTGTTTTCCCAGGCCGAGCACGACGAAGACGCCCAGGCCATCCTGGTCAGTCCCGACGCCGAATTCCTCGACCGGGTGGCGGCGAGCATCAGCAAGCTGCTGCCGACCATGGAACGTGCCGAGATCATCCAGACGTCGATCAACGGTCGTGGTGCACTGATCCAGGTGCGTGACATGCAACAAGCCATCGACGTAGCCAACCGCATCGCCCCGGAGCACCTGGAGTTGTCGGTGGCCGACCCGCAAGCCTGGCTGCCGCAGATTCGTCACGCTGGCGCGATCTTCATGGGGCGCCACACCTCTGAGGCCCTGGGCGATTATTGCGCCGGCCCCAACCACGTGCTGCCGACCTCCGGCACCGCGCGATTTTCCTCGCCGCTGGGGGTCTACGACTTCCAGAAGCGCTCGTCGATCATCTTCTGCTCCGAAGCGGGTGCCTCCGAGCTGGGTAAGACCGCCTCGGTGCTGGCTCGCGGCGAGTCGTTGACTGCCCACGCCCGTAGCGCCGAATACCGCATCGTTGCCGATCAGGAAGGGAACTGAACATGAGTAAATTCTGGAGTGCGTTCGTCAAGGACCTGGTGCCCTACGTCCCGGGCGAGCAGCCGAAGCTGACCAAGCTGGTCAAGCTCAACACCAACGAAAACCCCTACGGTCCATCGCCCAAGGCGCTGGCCGCCATGCAGGTCGAGCTGAACGACAACCTGCGCCTGTACCCGGACCCCAACAGCGACCTGCTCAAGCAAGCCGTGGCCAGCTACTACGGCGTGCAGGGTAACCAGGTGTTCCTCGGTAACGGTTCCGACGAAGTCCTGGCCCACATCTTTCACGGCCTGCTGCAGCACGACAAGCCGCTGCTGTTCCCGGACATCAGCTACAGCTTCTATCCGGTGTACTGCGGGCTGTACGGCATCACCTTTGACGCGGTGCCTCTGGACGAGCAGTTCCAGATCGACCCGGCGCACTACGCGCGGCCGAACGGCGGGATCATCTTCCCCAACCCGAACGCGCCGACCGGCTGCCTGTTGGCCCTGGAGGCTGTCGAGCAGATCCTCAAGGCCAGCCCGGATTCCGTGGTGGTGGTGGATGAGGCCTACATCGACTTCGGCGGTGAGACGGCGATCAGCCTGGTGGACCGCTATCCGAACCTGCTGGTAACCCAGACCCTGTCCAAGTCGCGCTCGTTGGCCGGCTTGCGGGTTGGCCTGGCCGTCGGTCATCCGGACCTGATCGAGGCGTTGGAGCGGATCAAGAACAGCTTCAACTCCTACCCGCTGGATCGCCTGGCGATTGTCGGGGCGGCGGCGGCGTTCGAGGATCGCGAGTATTTCACCAAGACCTGCCAGTTGGTCATCGACAGCCGTGAGCAAGTGGTCGCGCAGTTGCAGGAAAAAGGCTTTGAGGTCCTGCCGTCGGCAGCCAACTTCATCTTCGCCCGTCACCCGCAACACGATGCGGCTGCACTGGCGGCGAAGTTGCGTGAGCAAGGGGTGATTGTCCGGCACTTCAAGCAGGAGCGGATTGCCCAGTTCCTGCGTATCTCCATCGGCACACCGGAGCAGAACCAGGCGTTGATCGACGGCTTGGGCGACCTCTAAAGCACCGCTGTCCCCTGTAGGAGCAAGCCGCCAACGGGCGCTCGCTCCTACAGGGGTTTACATCAGGCGTTACTCTTGTTCCTTGACCATGGGTGCAGGAGGTGGGCGCAGGCCGATTTCTGCGGTCAGCTTGAGCTCCTTGCCATTGCGGATCACCTGGATGCTGACCTTGTCGGTGGGCTTGATGCGCGCCACCTGGTTCATCGAGCGCCGACCGTCGCCAGCCGGCTCACCGTCGATGCTCAGGATCACATCCCCCAGTTGCAGGCCGGCTTTCTGCGCCGGGCCGTCACGGAAAATCCCCGCCACTACAATGCCCGGACGCCCGGACAGGCCAAACGACTCTGCCAGTTCCTGGCTCAAGGGTTGCACTTCAATGCCCAGCCAGCCACGAATCACCTGGCCGTGCTCGATGATCGACTTCATCACTTCCATGGCCAGTTTGATCGGAATCGCGAAGCCGATGCCCTGGGAGCCGCCGGACTTGGAGAAGATCGCCGTGTTGATGCCAGTCAGGTTGCCGTTGGCGTCCACCAGCGCGCCACCGGAGTTGCCGGGGTTGATTGCCGCATCGGTCTGGATGAAGTCTTCGTAGTTGTTCAGGCCCAACTGGTTGCGTCCGGTGGCACTGATGATGCCCATGGTCACGGTCTGGCCGACGCCGAACGGGTTGCCGATGGCCAGTGCCACATCACCCACACGAATGCTTTCCGAGCGGCCGACGGTAATCGACGGCAGGTTCTTCAAGTCGATCTTGAGTACCGCCAGGTCGGTTTCCGGGTCACTGCCAATAACCCGGGCCAGGGTTTCGCGACCGTCCTTGAGCGCGACCACGATCTGGTCGGCGCCGGAGGTGACGTGGTTGTTGGTCAGCAAATAGCCTTGCGAACTCATGATCACGCCCGAGCCGAGGCTCGATTCCATGCGCTTCTGCTTGGGCGCGTTATCGCCGAAGAAACGTCGGAACTGCGGGTCTTCGAACAGCGGGTGGCTGGTCTTGTTGACCACTTTGGTGGTGTAGAGGTTGACCACCGCGGGTGCGGCGATGACTACCGCGTCCGCGTAGGACACCGGGCCCTGCTGCGTCAGAGTGGTTTGCGGGGCCTGCTGCAGGTTCACATCCAGGTTCGGAAGCCCGACCCACTGTGGGTAACGCTGGATAATCAGCAACGCAATCAGCACGCCGGCCAATAGCGGCCAGCCAAAAAAACGCAGACCCTTGAGCATTGAACAAATCCTGGGAGGTTACGAGGGGCCAACGACGGCCCATAATGTCGCGCATTATACGAGGCCGCGCGTGCCTCTGAACGGGATATTTAGGAGTCTTTTATGGCCGTTGCCCTGAGCACCCTGGTAGCAGAAGCGGATCGTTACCTTGGCAGTTCGCGGATTGCCGATTATTGCCCCAATGGCCTGCAGGTCGAGGGGCGGCCGCAAGTCATGCGTATCGTCAGCGGCGTCACGGCCAGCCAGGCCTTGCTCGATGCCGCCGTCGAAGCCAGCGCCGACCTGATCCTGGTCCACCATGGCTACTTCTGGAAGGGTGAAAGCCCGTGCATCACCGGCATGAAGCAGCGCCGGCTCAAGACCCTGCTCAAACACGACATCAGCCTGCTGGCCTATCACCTGCCGCTGGACCTGCATCCGGAAGTGGGCAACAACGTGCAACTGGCCCGGCAACTGGAGATTACTGTGGAAGGCCCGCTGGACCCAGACAATGCCAAGGTGGTCGGGCTGGTCGGCTCCCTTGCCGAACCGATGACCGCCCGCGACTTTGCCCGCCACGTGCAGCAGGTCATGGGCCGCGAGCCGCTGTTGATCGAAGGCGAGCAGATGATCCGGCGAGTCGGCTGGTGCACCGGCGGCGGGCAGGGCTATATCGACCAGGCAGTGCAGGCCGGCGTCGACCTGTACTTGAGCGGTGAAGCGTCGGAGCAGACTTTCCACAGCGCCCGGGAAAACGGCATCAGCTTCGTCGCCGCCGGTCACCACGCCACCGAACGCTACGGCGTGCAGGCGCTGGGAGAATACCTGGCGCGTCGGTTTGCCCTGGAGCACATCTTCATCGACTGCCCGAATCCCATCTGACGAATCGCTCCTACAGGGGGCTCGGATCACCCGAACGCGACGGTATATTGATATACCCTTTCGATCTAGTTGGCGTCCTGATTAGAAGGGGTCGCTGTGCTAGGATTCCCCGCTCGAACACGGCCCGGTGGCCGTTCATAAGAAAGTTTTCGTGAGTAGCCATGGTCGACAAACTGACGCATCTGAAACAGCTGGAGGCGGAAAGCATCCACATCATCCGCGAGGTGGCCGCCGAGTTCGATAACCCGGTGATGCTGTACTCCATCGGTAAAGACTCCGCCGTGATGCTGCACCTGGCACGCAAGGCGTTCTTCCCGGGCAAGCTGCCGTTTCCGGTGATGCACGTCGACACCCAGTGGAAATTCCAGGAGATGTACAGCTTCCGCGACAAAATGGTCGCCGAGCTGGGCCTGGACCTGATCACCCACGTCAACCCGGACGGTGTTGCGCAGGGCATCAACCCATTCACCCACGGCAGTGCCAAACACACCGACATCATGAAGACCGAAGGCCTGAAACAGGCTTTGGACAAGCATGGTTTCGACGCCGCCTTCGGTGGTGCGCGCCGCGATGAAGAGAAATCCCGCGCCAAGGAGCGCGTGTACTCGTTCCGCGACAGCAAGCACCGCTGGGACCCGAAAAACCAGCGCCCCGAGCTGTGGAACGTGTACAACGGCAAGGTCAACAAGGGCGAGTCGATCCGCGTCTTCCCACTGTCGAACTGGACCGAGCTGGATATCTGGCAGTACATCTACCTGGAAGGCATCCCGATCGTGCCGCTGTACTTCGCCGCTGAACGCGAGGTCATCGAGAAAAATGGCACGCTGATCATGATCGACGACGAGCGCATCCTCGAACACCTGAGCGATGAAGACAAAGCCCGCATCGTCAAAAAGAAAGTGCGTTTCCGTACCCTTGGTTGCTACCCGTTGACGGGCGCGGTGGAGTCCGAGGCTGAAAGCCTCACGGACATCATTCAGGAAATGCTCCTGACGCGAACTTCCGAGCGCCAGGGCCGTGTCATCGACCACGATGGCGCCGGCTCGATGGAAGACAAAAAACGTCAAGGGTATTTTTAAGCTTCGAGTTACAAGCGGCAAGCTGCAAGTTAAAGGCGGTATGCGTAACTTCGCGGTTTGGTGCTTGCAGACGATTGCTGTGAGCCGGAATCGGATGACTCGTAATGGATTTCGAGAAACTGGTTGTTTGGCAGCGCAGCAAATGTCTGGCAGTAGGGATCTACAGAGAGTTTGCGCGATGTGGGGATTTCGGTTTCAAGGATCAAATCACCCGCTCAGCACTTTCGGTGCCTTCCAACATTGCAGAAGGTATGGAGCGTCGTAGCGCCAGAGAGAAAGTGTATTTTCTTTGGGTTGCGAAAGCTTCTTGTGGGGAATTGCGCACCCAGATCCTTATTGGTCGAGACATTGCTTACATCGCAGATCCGCTGGCTGAAAACTGGATTATGGAAACTCGCGAGCTTTCTAAAATGCTGGGCGGGTTGATCAATAAAATTTCTGACTAGCTGTACGCCGACAAGCTTGCCGCTTGAAGCTTACAGCTCGGAGCTTGAATGCAATGAGCCACGTATCTGATTTGATCAGCGAGGACATCCTCGCCTACCTGGGCCAGCACGAACGTAAAGAACTGCTGCGTTTCCTGACCTGCGGTAACGTCGATGACGGCAAGAGCACCCTGATCGGGCGCCTGCTGCACGACTCCAAGATGATCTACGAAGACCATCTGGAAGCCATTACCCGCGACTCGAAGAAAGTCGGCACCACCGGTGACGATATCGACCTGGCATTGCTGGTCGACGGCCTGCAGGCTGAGCGCGAGCAAGGCATCACCATCGATGTCGCGTACCGCTACTTCTCCACCGCCAAACGCAAATTCATCATTGCCGATACCCCGGGCCATGAGCAGTACACCCGCAACATGGCCACCGGCGCGTCGACCTGTGACCTGGCGATCATCCTGGTGGACGCCCGCTACGGCGTGCAGACCCAGACCCGTCGCCACAGCTTCATCGCATCCCTGCTGGGCATCAAGCACATCGTCGTGGCCATCAACAAGATGGACCTCAAGGACTTCGACCAGGGCGTGTTCGAGTCGATCAAGGCCGACTACCTGCAGTTCGCCGAAGGCTTGAAGCTCAAGCCCACCAGCATGCACTTTGTGCCGATGTCAGCCCTCAAGGGCGACAACGTGGTGAACAAGTCCGAGCGTTCGCCGTGGTACACCGGCCAGTCGCTGATGGAAATCCTCGAGACCGTTGAAGTGGCGGGCGACCGTAACTTCACCGACCTGCGTTTCCCGGTGCAGTACGTCAACCGTCCCAACCTGAACTTCCGCGGTTTCGCCGGCACCCTGGCCAGCGGTATCGTCAAGAAAGGCGACGAAATCGTGGTCCTGCCTTCGGGCAAGAGCAGCCGCGTCAAATCCATCGTCACCTTCGAAGGTGAGCTGGAGCACGCCGGTCCTGGCCAGGCGGTCACCCTGACCATGGAAGACGAGATCGACATCTCCCGTGGCGACCTGCTGGTACATGCCGACAACGTGCCGCCGGTGACCGACAGCTTCGAAGCCATGCTGGTGTGGATGGCTGAAGAACCGATGCTGCCGGGCAAGAAGTACGACATCAAGCGCGCCACCAGCTACGTGCCGGGCTCCATTGCCAGCATCGTCAACAAGGTCGACGTCAACACCCTGGAAGAAGGCCCGGCCAGTGCGTTGCAACTGAACGAAATCGGCAAGGTCAGGATCGCGCTCGATGCGCCGATCGCCCTCGACGGTTACGAAAGCAACCGCACCACCGGCGCGTTCATCATCATCGACCGCTTGACCAACGGCACCGTGGGCGCCGGCATGATCGTCGCCCAACCGGTGGCGCACGGCAGTGCTACCCACCACGGCAAACTGGCGCACGTGGCCACAGAAGAACGTGCCCAGCGCTTCGGCCAGCAGCCGGCCACCGTGCTGTTCAGCGGCCTGTCGGGCGCGGGCAAGAGCACCCTGGCCTATGCGGTCGAGCGCAAGCTGTTCGACATGGGCCGTGCGGTGTTCGTGCTCGATGGCCAGAACCTGCGTCACGACCTCAACAAAGGCCTGCCGCAGGATCGCGCCGGGCGCACCGAGAACTGGCGTCGTGCGGCGCATGTTGCCCGGCAGTTCAACGAAGCCGGCCTGCTGACCCTGGCGGCCTTCGTGGCGCCGAGTTCCGAAGGTCGTGAGCAGGCCAAGGACCTGATCGGCAAGGACCGTCTGCTGACGGTCTACGTCCAGGCTTCGCCGGCGGTCTGCGCCGAACGTGATCCACAGGGCCTGTATGCGGCGGCCGGGGATAACATCCCGGGCGAGTCCTTCCCGTACGACGTGCCGTTGGACGCCGACCTGGTGGTCGACACCCAGGCGCTGTCGCTGGAAGACAGCGTCAAGCAGGTACTGGATCTGCTGCGTGAGCGTGGTGCGATCTAAGGCAGGAGCAGCGGCAGGTTTCTAGCTTCAAGCTGCAAGGAAAAGCCCCCAGACAAGTGATTGTCTGAGGGCTTTTTTGTGTCTGTTTCGACGCTTTCGCGGGCAAGCCCGCTCTCACAGTTTTGAGGGTGTTCGCAAAATTTGTGAACGACACGGTCCCTAATGAAATGGTTACCCCCGCCGCCCCCAGTGATAGCCCACTAAGCTTTCACTGGGGGCTCACCGGAGACCATTGTCATGAACAAAGTAGCTAT
>NZ_JBIUWJ010000019.1:0-104310 GCF_044743405.1 Pseudomonas sp. NPDC087626 | reverse complement strand
GATTGCCTACAAGTTCAAGGGCACCCGTTTTGACTGCGGCGGCGCCGAAGGCTACATCGAAGCCACCAACTTCTGCTTCGAGCACTTCTACAAGACGGGCAAGGCGTACTGATAACGTCTGGGCGTCCCGTTCTGAAAAGCCACCTTCGGGTGGCTTTTTCATTTTTCAAGCGCGTATTGTTCGCGGCGCTGACCCGCACTGCGCCAGCAGGTATGCTGGTGCCCTGCCGAGGAGATAGAAATGGCCTACGATTTTGACCTGTATGTGATTGGCGCCGGTTCCGGCGGTGTACGCGCGGCACGCTTCGCCGCCGGTTTTGGCGCGAAAGTCGGCGTGGCCGAGAGCCGCTATCTGGGCGGCACCTGCGTCAACGTGGGGTGCGTGCCGAAGAAATTGCTGGTGTACGGCGCACACTTTGCCGAAGACTTCGAGCAGGCTGCGGGCTTCGGCTGGAGTCTGGACCAGGCGCAGTTCGACTGGGCGACGCTGATCGCCAACAAGGACCGCGAGATCAACCGTCTCAACGGTATCTATCGCAATCTGCTGGTCAACAGCGGGGTGACCCTGCATGAAGGCCACGCCCGGATCGTCGCGCCCCATACCGTAGAGATCAATGGTGAGCGCTTCAGTGCCAAGCATATCCTGATCGCGACCGGCGGCTGGCCGCAGATCCCGCAGATCCCCGGGGCCGAGCACGCCATCAGTTCCAACGAGGCGTTTTTCCTCAAGACCCTGCCCAAGCGTGTGCTGGTGGTGGGTGGCGGTTACATCGCCGTCGAGTTCGCCGGGATCTTCCACGGCCTGGGCGCGTCGACTTCCTTGCTGTATCGCGGTGACCTGTTTCTGCGCGGCTTCGACGGTGCGGTGCGCAAGCACCTGCAAGAGGAGCTGACCAAGCGTGGCATGGACCTGCAGTTCAATGCCGACATCGAGCGCATCGACCGGCAAGCCGATGGCAGCCTGAGCGTGACCCTCAAGGATGGCCGCAAGCTGGAAACCGATTGCGTGTTCTATGCGACCGGACGGCGGCCGATGCTGGATAACCTGGGGCTGGAAAATACCGCGGTCAAGCTCGACCAGAAAGGCTTCGTCGAGGTCGACGAGCTGTACCAGACCGCTGAGCCGTCGATCCTGGCGATTGGCGATGTCATCGGTCGCGTGCAACTGACGCCGGTGGCCCTGGCCGAGGGCATGGCTGTTGCGCGTCGTCTGTTCAAGCCCGAGCAGTATCGCCTGGTGGATTACCAGATGATCCCGACCGCCGTGTTCAGCTTGCCGAACATCGGCACTGTTGGCCTCACGGAAGAACAGGCCCGCGAGGCAGGCCATGAGGTGCAGATTTTTGAAAGCCGGTTCCGGCCGATGAAGCTGACCCTGACCGAGTGTCAGGAGCGCACGCTGATGAAGCTGGTGGTCGACGCCAAGACCGACAAGGTCCTGGGTTGCCATATGGTCGGTCCGGAGGCGGGCGAAATCGTCCAGGGCCTGGCGATTGCCTTGAAGGCCGGCGCCACCAAGCGCGACTTCGACGAAACCATCGGCGTGCACCCGACGGCCGCCGAAGAGTTCGTCACCATGCGCACGCCAGTGGCCGGTTAAGGTTTTTTCGACTGCTTAGAAGCCGGGCCTGGAACCGGGACCGGCGCCGGCTCCAGCGCAGCTTGCGTGGCCACCGCCAGATGCAGTGCCTGCAGGCTGGCTTCGGCGCTAGCGGCTCGCAGTTCCAGCTCCGCGTTGGCGTGCAGTTGCTCGGCGGCTGCCTGCTTGGCACTGGTGCTTTCCAGCACTGCGACCCGCAGGCGTTCCTGCAACAGGGTGGCTTCGGCTTCGTGGCGGCGGATCTGTTCCTGGGCTTGGGCCTGGCGGGTCTCGCTGTGCTTGAGTTGATCCTGCAACAGGTGCAACTCACGCACGGTGCCGCGGTTCTCGGTCAGCAGGCGTTCGTTATCGCGGTTGAGCTGGGTGATCTCGTCCTGGCGGACCATGGCGCTTTGCTGGGCCTGGCGCAGTTCCATCTGGATCTGCTGCACTTGGCCTTCATGGCGCCGCTGTTCCTGCTCGCGCTGGTCCTTGATGGCCTCGCGATAGTGCTCCAGGGCGTCGCGAGCGTGCAGGTGCTTTTCTTCCAGTGAGCGGATCTGCTCATCCTTGTCATTCAAGCGCAGTTCAAAATCGCTGAGGGCCTGGCTCAAGCTGGCATTGCGAGTCTGTTCGCCCTGTAGCGACGCACGGGTGTCTTGCAAGGCTGCGGACTCACTGGCCAGGGTCGCGCCTTGGGTCTCCAATTGGCGAGTCAGTTGTGCCTGCAGTTGCAGGGCTTCGGCCAATTGGCTTTCGAGCGCCTTGCGCGCTTGCTCGAAACCTTCCTGGGCGTGATCGATGCGCTCCTGGCCCTGTTCCCTCAGGCGTTGCGCCAGGCGTGCTACCAGCCCGCTCAGTTCGTCATCGATCTGTTCTTGCGGCTCGCTCTGACGGGCCGCAACCTCGTCATCCAGCTCCTTGAGGTAGCGATGAATAGTGGTTTTCGAACCGGTATTGCCCATCTCGATACGTACTGCATCAATGCTGGGGTTGTCGCCGCGCGCCAGGATCGCCAAGCGTGCCGCCTGTACTACAGCCTTGTTTATACCGCCCCGAGCCATGTTTTCTCCTGCCATTGCGTAATGTAGTACGTACTTTGTATGGGGGCGGAGTGTATCACGCGGCTAGGTACCGATTGGCGGCGCCGGATCTCGGTGTGGCGGGTCGAGGGCATTTCGTCGCTGAGATGGTTTTCTTCTATTAAGAATGGTGGCTAATAGCGAAAACCAATGAGCGGCATCAGGTTTGCCAATGAGCCATCAGGCAATCGGTTGGGTAGGATTCACCTCATCAACTTTTCAACCCTGACGGAGAGTCAACGATGCCTATCATCAACAGCCAAGTTAAACCCTTCACCGCTACCGCTTACAAAAATGGCGATTTCGTACAAGTGTCGGACGCCGATCTGAAAGGCAAATGGTCTGTCGTATTCTTCTACCCGGCTGACTTCACCTTCGTTTGCCCAACCGAGCTGGAAGACCTGGCCGACAACTATGCCGAATTCCAGAAGCTGGGCGTCGAGATCTACAGCGTGTCCACCGACACCCACTTTGCCCACGCAGCCTGGCACAACACTTCGCCAGCCATCGGCAAGATCCAGTACACCATGATCGGCGACCCGACCCACGTCATCTCCCGCAACTTTGACGTGCTGATCGAAGAAGCTGGTCTGGCAGACCGTGG
This sequence comes from Pseudomonas sp. NPDC087626, assembly GCF_044743405.1. NCBI lineage: Bacteria > Pseudomonadati > Pseudomonadota > Gammaproteobacteria > Pseudomonadales > Pseudomonadaceae > Pseudomonas > Pseudomonas sp. NPDC087626. The sequence goes on along the minus strand of NZ_JBIUWJ010000019.1, from coordinate 101,045 downwards.
CACCTTCGTGATCAACCCTGAAGGCCAGATCAAAATCGTCGAGCTCAACGATGGCGGTGTAGGTCGTGACGCTTCCGAGTTGCTGCGCAAAATCAAGGCTGCCCAGTACGTCGCCGCTCACCCGGGCCAAGTCTGCCCAGCCAAGTGGAAAGAAGGCGAGGCCACCCTGGCACCGTCCCTGGACCTGGTCGGCAAGATCTGAGTCAGTGACTCGCGATACCCGGGCGGTACGCCGCACCTAAGTCAGCTGCACCGCCCTCAAGACGCCCGGGCGAGATTCGCTCGGGCGTTTTTTTTAGAATTGAACAAAGGAGATCGCCCGTATGTTGGACGCCAATCTTAAAGCCCAGTTGAAGTCATACCTGGAACGGGTCACCCAGCCGATCGAGATCGTTGCCTCCCTCGATGACGGTGCGAAATCCCAGGAAATGCTCGCATTGCTGCAAGACGTTGCCAGTCTTTCCAGCCAAATTACCTTGCTCGACAACGGTGCCGATGCACGCACGCCATCGTTCTCGATCAACCGCCCAGGGGCCGATATCAGCCTGCGTTTTGCCGGCATCCCGATGGGTCACGAATTCACCTCGCTGGTGCTGGCCCTGCTGCAAGTCGGCGGCCACCCTTCGAAGGCCAGTGCCGAAGTGATCGAACAGATCCGTTCGCTCAAGGGTGAGTTCCACTTCGAGACCTACTTTTCGCTGTCCTGCCAGAACTGCCCGGACGTGGTCCAGGCGTTGAACCTGATGGCAGTGCTCAACCCCAATATTCATCACGTCGCCATCGACGGCGCGCTGTTCCAGGCCGAAGTCGACGAGCGACAGATCATGGCCGTGCCCAGCGTTTACCTCAATGGTGTGAATTTCGGCCAGGGCCGCATGGGCCTGGAAGAAATCCTCGCGAAAATCGACACCAGCGGCATCGAGCGCCAGGCCGAGAAAATCAGCGCCAAGCCAGCCTTTGATGTGTTGGTGGTGGGCGGTGGCCCAGCCGGTGCGTCTGCCGCGATCTACGCGGCCCGTAAAGGCATTCGCACCGGCGTTGCCGCCGAGCGTTTCGGCGGTCAGGTGCTGGACACCATGGCGATTGAAAACTTCATTTCCGTACAGGAAACCGAAGGACCAAAACTGGCGGTGGCCCTGGAAGAACACGTCAAGCAGTACGACGTCGACATCATGAACCTGCAGCGGGCCGATGCCCTGGTGCCAGGCCAGAACGGCGAACCGCACCAGGTCAAATTCGCCAGTGGCGCTACCCTCAAGGCCAAGACGGTCATTCTGGCCACCGGCGCCCGTTGGCGCGAAATGAACGTGCCGGGCGAACAGCAATACCGCAACAAGGGCGTGGCCTACTGCCCGCACTGCGACGGCCCCTTGTTCAAGGGCAAGCGCGTGGCCGTGATCGGCGGCGGCAACTCCGGGGTCGAGGCAGCCATTGACCTGGCAGGGATCGTTGCCCACGTGACACTGCTGGAATTTGACGTGCAGTTGCGCGCCGATGCGGTCTTGCAACGCAAGTTGCACAGTCTGCCGAACGTCACCGTGATCACCAGTGCGCAAACCACTGAAGTCACTGGCGACGGCCAGAAGGTCAACGGCTTGCGTTACAAGGATCGTCAGTCTGGTGAGACCTTGAATGTCGAGCTCGAAGGTATCTTCGTGCAGATCGGCCTGCTGCCTAATACCGATTGGCTCAAAGGCACTGTCGAGCTGTCACCACGAGGCGAGATCATCGTCGATAACCGCGGTGAAACCTCGATTCCCGGGGTGTTTGCCGCCGGTGACGTGACCACCGTGCCGTACAAGCAGATCGTGATTGCAGTAGGCGAGGGCGCCAAGGCTTCGTTGAGCGCTTTCGACCACCTGATCCGCACCTCGGCCCCGGCTTAAACCACAGCGCTGCCCCTCTGTCTTTTGCGAGTGACCCCGTCCAAAATCGTTGCTGCCTGACCCACTGCCATCGCGGGCAAGCCCGCTCCCACAGGTTTGGTGTGGTGTATACAGAATCTGTGAACAGCCAAAATCAGTGTGGGAGCGAGCGCCCGCTTGCGGCTTGCTCGCGATGAGGCCAGCACAGCCAACATTGATGTTGCCTGACCCACTGCCATCGCGGGCAAGCCCGCTCCCACAGGTTTGATGTGGTGTATACAGAATCTGTGAACAGCCAAAATCAGTGTGGGAGCGAGCGCCCGCTTGCGGCTTGCTCGCGATGGCGGCGGCATCGATGTTGGATGTACCGACCTCCATCGCGAGCAGACTTCCCTTACACCCCATGCTTGAGCTTGTTCCTACGCCAGCAGTGGCGCTGGCTGGATGATTTCGACCCAATAGGCATCCGGGTCCTTGATGAAGGCCAGGCTCTTCATGCGGCCGTCATTCAGACGTTTCTGGAAGTCACAGCCCAGGGCTTCGAAGCGTTCGCAGGCGGCGCGGATGTCCGGTACCGAAATGCAGATGTGGCCAAAACCGCGCGGGTCGGTGTTGCCATTGTGGTAGGCGAAATCCGGGTCGTTCTCAGTACCGTGGTTGTGGGTCAACTCGAGAATCCCCGGGATCGACTTCATCCACTCGGTACGAGCCGCCGCGTCGGCCGGGATCTGGTTTTTGTCGACCAGGGCCAGGAAGTACAGGCTGAACTCGGCTTCCGGGAAATCGCGTTTTTCCACCAGGCTGAAGCCGAGGATACGAGTGTAGAAGTCCAGTGACTTGGTGATGTCCTTGACCCGCAGCATGGTGTGGTTGAACACAAATTGCTGGGTGGCAGTGTCAGGTTGGGCAGTGACGCCGGGGAAGGTGTTCAGGTCGTGCAGGCTCATGGGCCCTCCGGAAAATAAGTGGGGCAAACGACGCTCCAGCAGATGGAGCTGTCCTTGGGCTTGCGGTGCTCGAGGCTTCCATGCAGTGGGCCAATGATACGCAAGGGGCGGTGCTGGGCCAATGCACAAAGCTCCGGCTATTGCCTGCGGGCCCGGTCGGGGTCAGACTTTGGGCCTTTCCTCGCCAGTGTCTTGCCTGATGATCCGAACCATTCGATCCCTGTTGCTGTTATCCGGTCTGTTTGCCGCCGCTGCTGCTGCGCAACCCCAGCTCGCCGAGATCACCTGGCCTGATGGATGGCAGGTCCAGGCCATGGAGCCAGAAACCGCGCTGGAAACCGCGCCGGAACCCGTGCCGGAAACCGCGCCGAGCGAGGCGCCGGCGAAGGTTTCACGCCAGCGCGCGGTGAAAAACGATGAGAACGGTGACACGATACTGGTCATGGAGTTGACCATGACCCAGGTTGAGGCCGGGCATGTGGTCAACTTGCAGGGGGTGTTGCTGGAAATGCGCAAGTCGATCCAGAAGGACTTCTTTCAGGGCGGCTACCAGAGTGTGTGCAACAAGATTCATCCGGCTACATTGAGTCGCCTGGCTGCCCTGGAAACCACCTGCACCATTACCCAGAACGGGCGTCATGTATTGTCGCAAACACTAGTGGCCGCGGTAGAGGCAGATAAAGCCTATGTTTTTTCCTACGCCGGACAAGCCGATGCGTACGCAGCAAGTCAGAAAGAAATACAGGCGCTGCGTGAAAGTTTGAAACTTTAGTTCCAGATTGCAGTGTTCACGACGCAATGGCGGGCTTCCAGTTCTTTGGCCGGAAGGACTAACTACAAAGTTAATTGTGCCGACCCATGGTAGTTAGCGGATTTTTCCGCTAGATCGGCGAGCATCGTTACTTAAAATTCGAGTGGCATAAAAAAGCCCTGCGTCGGCAGGGCTTTTAAGGGTGAGGTTCATGGCCCTCAAGCACGCAGCCAGGAATCAACGGTGCTGGCGCCGTATTGTTCCTTCCAGGCTTTCAGGCCGCGGTGATTGCCGCCTTTGGTTTCGATCAGTTCGCCAGTGTGCGGGTTTTGGTACACCTTGACCACGCGGGCGCGGCGGGTCTTGGGTGCCGCGGCTGGCTGCAGGCTAGCCTTGGCGTTGGGGTCGAGGATGGCGATAATGTCGCGCAGGCTCTTGCCATAGGTTTTCATCAAGCCCTGGAGCTTCTCTTCGAATTCGATTTCTTTCTTCAGCCCGGCGTCGTTCTTCAGTGATTCCAGCTGCGCAAGCTGCTCTTGAAGGGCCTTTTCAGCTGCACGAAATTCAGCGAGTCTGGACAATATCTTTACTCCAATAGTGTGTTTGGCTGAGACCAACCGCAAACAAAGCTATAAGCCAAGAGCCTTGAAGCGACTCGGTGAGAGTGGCGCACCTGGCAATCTTGCGCAGGCAGGAAAAATTGTAGTAGTTAATTCACTCCGAGTAAATCATGTCTTTTTATTTATGTAACGCAGCTCCGCTGTTTGATGCCATTTGGTGCGCCGACCGCTCAGTAATGGTTTTTACAGGGCGTTTTGCTCAACCGCCAAGTGTTTGTTCAGTTCGATAATGAATTCGCCAGCGGGCATCGGTCGGCCATACAGGTAGCCCTGCAGGAAGTTCACCCCATGACCTGCAAGATATTCACTCTGTTCTAGTGTTTCGACCCCTTCGGCGACTATCCCCAAGTCGAGTTTGCCGGAGAGTTCGATGATGCTGTCCAGAATATGCCGCGACAGCGCGTCCACGCCGATCATTGCGACAAAACTCTGGTCGATTTTCAGGAAGTCCACATTGAACTGGCGCAAGTAACCCAGGCTGGAGTGGCCGGTACCAAAATCATCGATGGCGATCATCACGCCCAGTCCATGCAACTGTTCGAACAGTTGGTGGGTGATGGCCGTGGGTTCGATCAGCTCGCGTTCGGTGAGCTCCAGGACCAGCGCGACCTTGCCGGGCGGGAAAGCCGCCAGGAACTCGCGGCAGTCAGCCACCAGGTCAAGGTCCTGGCAATGGCTGGCGGTGATGTTGATGCCGATATGAAAGCGTTCGCCGAAATGACTGGCTTGCGGGCCGAGCACTGCGGCGGTCTGCTGCATCAACGAGCGCGTCATCGGCACGATCAGCCCCGAGTGCTCGGCAAAGGGAATGAACAGGTCCGGGCGTACCAGGCCATCCTTGGGGTGGTTCCAGCGCATCAGCACCTCGGTGCCGGCCCAACCCTTGCTGTCACCATGCACCACCGGTTGAAAGTACGGCACAAACTCCTTGGCCTCCATGGCCCGCTGCAACTCCAGGCTGGGTGATGTCGAGCGTTTTTGCAGCCAGTGGGCGAGGGTGCCGGCGATGGCGCCAAAAAATATCAGCAGGCTGAACAGTGGTGGGTACTCGCTGACCATGTAGCGCCAGGTTTCCCCCTCGGGGAATCCGGCCTCCACTTTAAAGGCATAGCGTGACGATTCCAGGTAATTGCGTGCCACCGGCAGTTCGGGCAGGGCGCCCTCATGGACCTGGCCATCGGCCGACAACCAATTGTCACCGACCTGCAGCAACAACAGGGTCTGGCGCCCGATCAGGCGCAGCACGTTGCTCAGGTGGTAGCCATCGAGCGTGGTCAGTGCGCCTTGTCGGCCCTCGCTCTGGCGGTACACCAACAGGGCGGTGTTGGGCGTTACCGGATTGCCGTTCATCAGCCACAACTTGCCGTGGGTGTACTCGCCCGGGTCGACCTTCTCCTCGAACTCGCCAAACAACGAGCTGCAGTACAGATTGTTGTCCCACACCAGGTTGGTGGAGCGCACGAAGGGCCGGCGGGTCACTTGCTCACGTAGGGCCAGCTTGACGTCCGCACAGGGCTGCCCAGCCAGCGGCAGCAGGAGCTGGGCCGCGTGGGCGGTGTTGTCGAGCATCAGGTCAAACTGGCGAACGGCTTCCTCGGCGGTCTGGTGCGTGCTCTGGCTCAGTCGGCTTTCGGCTTGCATATACAAAATGGCGCCGCCCAGCACCACGGGCACCAGGGCCACCAGCACGGTGATGGCGTTACGGTAGGCGCTTTTACGCCGGCGCTTTAAGGTCAATGGCATTGGGCAAACCTGGGACTGCGGGGATGGGCTCTCAAATGCAGGTGCGGCAACGCCTTGCCTTCCATGAAGAGATTGCATAGCGGGGATGATAGATGGCACTGGGCGATTGTGTTGTTCAACTCAAGGACAATCCCGTTGCCAGTTTGATGAACGCCAGGGTGGCGGGCGAGCATTGGCGTTGATCCAGCACCGCCAGACCCACCTGGCGCTTGACCATCGGAGACAGCGGCCGCTTTACGTAATGCGCCTGCGGGGTGTCGGGTAGCGAGCGTTCGGCAACCAGGGTCAGTGCTTCACCCCGACTCACGGTTGCCAGGGTGCTGAGCAATTGCGAACAGCGAAAACGGATGTCGGGGCTCAGCCGTGCCGCGCTGAACAGGCGTGTCACCAGTTCTGCAGAACCGGCCTCGGTGAGGATGAACGGATCGTCGCACAGCTCGCGCAGTGTCAGGCTGTCACGGTTGGCCAGGGCATGTCCGACGGGGATAAGCGCGACCATCTGGTCCTCGACCAAGGGGAAGGTGTCGAAGCGCTCTTCGGGTAGCACCACGAAACCGACATCGATCCGCCGCTCATCCAGCCACTGCAACACTTGCCGGTCAGGGCCTTCATCGATGTGCACCTCGATGCCGGGATAGGCCGCCCGGTACTGCGGCAGGATTTTCGGCAGCAGGCCGATCGACGCCGTCGGGCCAAAAGAACCGATGCGCAGCGTGCCACTTTTCATTCCGCGGGCGTCGGCGGCCTCCTGGCGCAGGGTGCTGGCGAGGCCGAGCATGGCGCGGGCACGCACCAGTAACTGCTGGCCGATGTCGCTGAGTTCGACCTGGGACTGCTGGCGCCTGAGCAGCTCGACACCCAGTTCCTGCTCCAGGGCCTTGATGGCATGGGACACCGCCGACTGGCTGATGCCCAGACGGTGGGCTGCGCTGGTGAAGCCTTGCAGCTCGGCGACCAGGGAAAAGATCTCGAGTTGGCTCAGGGTCATGAGTAAACACTCATTTTACGATGATCGATCATGACGGGAAGAATAAGCCATCAACCCTGTCATGTCCCAGGAGCCTGCATGAAAAGTCTTGTCCAGAGTGGTTGGCATGGTTCGGATGTCCCGGTGTACCTGAAGCTCGCCAGCGTCACCATGCTCTGGGGCGGAACTTTCGTCGCCGGGCGCTACCTGGCGGGTTCGCTGAGCCCATTGTTTGCCGCGAGTTTGCGCTTTGCGCTGGCGAGCCTGGCGCTGCTGCTGTTCATGGGGTTGGCCCGCATCCCCCTGGCTCGGCCGAGCGGCCGGCAATGGCTGCAATTGGGACTGTTGGGGTTCTTCGGCATCTACGTCTACAACCTGTGTTTCTTTTACGGCCTGCAGTATATCCACGCGTCCCGCGCATCGCTGATTGTCGCCTTGAACCCGGCAGTGATCGGGCTGGCGTCCTGGTTGCTGTTCAAGGAGCGCCTTAGTGCCAGCAAGGTCGTCGGCATCCTCCTGTGTCTCGGCGGAGCGGGGCTGGTGATCGTCAGTGGCGATCAGTCGGTGTTCACCGGCGGGGCTTGGCTTGGCGACCTGCTGCTGCTCGGCTGCGTGCTGGGCTGGAGTGTCTATTCGTTGTTCTCCAGGGGGCTGAACCAAGCGCTGGGCCCGCTGCACACCGTGACTTACTCGGTGGTCCTGGGCACCTTGATGTTATGGCTGACCTGCGCGGTGCGCGGCGAAGTCCAGTGGCAGGTCCTTGCGCAGTTGCCCCCGGGACAAGTGATCAGCCTGCTGTACTTGGGTGTGCTAGGTTCGGCGCTGGCCTATATCTGGTATTACGACGGCATTCGCCGGATTGGCGCCACCCGCAGTGGCGCGTTTATCGCGTTGAACCCACTGACCGCGGTGATCCTCGGCGCGCTGCTGCTCGGCGAACCGATGACGGGCGCGATGTACCTGGGCGGGGCGGTCATCCTGCTGGGTATCTACCTGTGCAACAAAGCCTTTGCAGCGACGGCAAAAAGGCGGATTTTATAGAGAAGGCGGACAAATTGTTTTACGCTGTGTAGAATCGGTTTACGCATATAAGAATAAGTCTTCTGACAGCAGAAGCCTCGCCCACAAAAGCCTTGGGTCGACAATGAAGATATTTGGGTTCCAATTGATCTACGGTGATTTTCTCGCCCGCAGTGTGCGAGGCATCTCCTGCGCGCCACCCGCGCGTCTCAGCAGTGCTCACGACTAACGATCAGTTAATTATTAAAAGCATGATGAGGCGTCAACCATGGCAGATTTATACGAAAACCCAATGGGCCTGATGGGCTTCGAGTTCATCGAATTCGCATCGCCAACCCCGAACACCCTTGAGCCGATCTTCGAGATCATGGGCTTCACCAAGGTCGCTACCCACCGCTCCAAGAACGTGCACCTGTATCGCCAGGGCGCGATCAACCTGATCCTCAACAACGAACCCAACAGCGTCGCCTCGTACTTCGCCGCCGAACACGGTCCGTCGGTGTGTGGCATGGCGTTCCGCGTCAAGGATTCGCAACTGGCCTACAACCGGGCCCTGGAACTCGGCGCCCAGCCGATCCACATCGAGACCGGCCCGATGGAGCTGAACCTGCCGGCCATCAAGGGCATCGGCGGCGCGCCGTTGTACCTGATCGACCGTTTTGGTGAAGGCAGCTCGATCTACGATATCGACTTCGTGTTCATCGAAGGTGTCGACCGCAACCCGGTCGGTGCCGGCCTGAAGATCATCGACCACCTGACTCACAACGTGTACCGCGGCCGCATGGCCTACTGGGCGAACTTCTACGAGAAGCTGTTCAACTTCCGCGAGATCCGCTACTTCGACATCAAGGGCGAATACACCGGCCTGACCTCCAAGGCCATGACCGCTCCCGATGGCATGATCCGCATCCCGCTGAACGAAGAGTCCTCCAAGGGTGCCGGGCAGATCGAAGAGTTCCTGATGCAGTTCAACGGCGAAGGCATCCAGCACGTTGCTTTCCTGGCCGATGACCTGATCAAGACTTGGGATCACCTGAAAAGCATCGGCATGCGCTTCATGACCGCGCCGCCAGATACCTACTACGAAATGCTCGAAGGCCGTCTGCCGAGCCACGGCGAACCGGTCGGCGAGTTGCAGGCCCGCGGGATCCTGCTGGACGGTTCGTCCGAGGCCGGCGACAAGCGCCTGCTGTTGCAGATCTTCTCGGAAACCCTGATGGGCCCGGTGTTCTTCGAATTCATCCAGCGTAAAGGCGACGATGGTTTTGGTGAAGGCAACTTCAAGGCGCTGTTCGAGTCGATCGAACGTGACCAGGTGCGCCGTGGTGTTCTCTCCACGGACTAAGCCCTTACACTGATAAAACTGTGGGAGCGAGCTTGCTCGCTCCCACATTTGTTTCAGGTGTGCTTAAGGCCTGCGTTGGCGCACCAGATGCTTGAAGCCCTCGAACACCAGGACCAGCACCGCCAGCCAGATCGGAATGTAGGTCAGCCATTCCCCCGCCTTGATGCTTTCTCCCAACAGCAGTGCCACCCCCAGCAACAGCACCGGCTCGACGTAGCTGAGCAGCCCGAACAGGCTGAACGGCAGCAGGCGGCTGGCGATGATGTAGACCACCAGGGCCGAGGCACTGATGATCCCGAGCACGGGAATCAGCAGCGTTAGCCAAGGGTACTGGTCGAACACGCCGAAGCCTTGTGCGCCGTTGTGCACGAACCAGTACGCCACTGGCAGCAACAGCGCCATGTCCAGCCACAGGCCGCCGAGGTTGTCAGCCGCCAGGCGTCGGCGCAACACGAAGTAAGTCGGGTAACCGATGGCCACCAGCATGGTCGCCCAGGAAAAGCTGCCCACCTGGTACAACTCATTGAGCACGCCCAGGGTCGCCAGGCTCGCGGCAATCTTCTGCAGGTACGACAGGCGCTCGCCGTAGACGATGCGGCCGGTCAGCACCATGGTCAGTGGCAGCAGGAAATACCCCAGGGACACATCCAGGCTATGGCCGTTCAACGGTGCCCACATGAATAGCCACAGTTGCACGCCGAGCAGGGCAGAGGACACCAGCAAGCCACCGACCAGCAGCGGTTTGACTGCCAGCCGCCGCAGGATCTCCACGACCCGTTGCCACTCACCGGATACCAGCATGAACACCGTCATGCACGGCACAGTCAGCAGCATGCGCCAGCCGAAAATTTCCACACCGTCGAGCGGCGATAGCAGTGAGGTGTAGAAATACATGACGGCAAACAGCACCGAGGCCGACACCGATAGAGCAATTCCTTTAGACAAGCTGTCCTCGCGACACTGAACATAAACAGAGGGGAAGGATACGTGGTTTGAGCGACGAATATCGTTGCAATGGCCTCAGCTACTCAGTGCCTTGCGCCCCGAGACAAAATGGCTCACATCATTGAACCCCGGTGTCGAGGCATGCCCCGGGGTCACCAGTGAATCGATGAAGGCTTCGTCCTCGGCACTGATCTTCACGTCCTGGGCCTTGGTGTAGGCGTCCCACTGTTCTTCGGTGCGTGGGCCGACGATGGCCGAGGTCACCGCGGCGTTGTTCAGGACCCAGGCAATGGCGAACTCGACCATGCCGACGCCACGTTGCTCGGTGTAGGCCTGGATCTGCTGGGCGATGCGCAGCGACTCGACCCGCCATTCGGTCTCCAGGATACGTTTGTCCTGGCGGCCGGCGCGGCTGTTGGCGTCGGGGCGAATGTCGGGGGCGTACTTGCCGCTGAGCACGCCACGGGCCAGCGGGCTGTAGGGCACGACACCAAGGCCGTAGGCGTTGGCGGCGGTGATCTGTTCGGTTTCGGCCTGGCGGTTGACGATGTTGTACAGCGGCTGGCTGATCACCGGCCGGTCGACGCCCAGTTGCTCGGCCACGCGAATCACCTCGGCGATGCGCCAGCCACGATAATTGGACAGGCCCCAATAGCGGATCTTGCCCTGGCGAATCAGGTCGCCAATGGCCGACACCGTGACGTGCAGCGGGGTGTTGTGGTCTTCGCGGTGCAGGTAATAGATGTCCAGGTAGTCGGTGTCCAGGCGGGTCAGGCTGGCATCGATCCCGTTGAAAATGTGCTTGCGGCTCAGGCCGCTGCGATTCGGCAGGCCGTCCACCGGGCCGAAGCCGACCTTGGACGCCACCACCCACTCATGCCGGTTGCCGGCAATCGCCTCGCCGACGATTTCCTCGGAGCGACCATTGGTGTAGACGTCGGCGGTGTCGATGAAATTGATGCCTTGATCCCAGGCTTTGTCGATGATTCGCAGCGAGTCTTCGGTGCTGGTCTGCTCGCCAAACATCATGGTGCCCAGGGTCAGCGTAGACACTTGCAGTCCGGAATGGCCCAGTGTGCGGTAGCTCATGACGAATTCCTTTTACCGGTGGGAAAGGCTCAATCAAATACCAGAAGGGCGATGTGGGCAACCGCAATTATCCAATGGTGGGTGCGGGCAACCCGCTCCCACCGTGGCTGGGGTCAGACGCGCAGGGTGCGGGTCATGCGTAACGCCAGCAGGCTACCGCCGACAATCACCGCTGCCAGCACATACAGCGCGGCATCGGTGGAGCCACTGGTGTCCTTGACCCAGCCCACCAGGTACGGGCTGAGGAAGCCGGCCATCTGGCCCATGGAGTTGATCAGCGCCAGACCACCGGCGGCGGCACCGGCGCTGAGCATGGCGGTTGGCACCGGCCAGAACATCGGCAGGCCGGTGAGGGCGCCCATGGTGGCGATGGTCAGGCCGAGAATCGCGATGGCCGGGTGAGCAGCAAAGTTGACCGCGATCAGCAAGCCCAGCGCGCCCATCAGCATCGGCACCACCAGGTGCCAGCGGCGCTCCTTGTGCAGGTCCGCCGAGCGTCCGACCAGCAGCATGAACACCGCGGCCAGCAGGTAGGGAATCGCACTGAGCCAACCGATCACCAGGTTGTCGCTGAAACCGAGGTTCTTGATGATCGACGGCAGCCAGAAGTTGATCGCGTACACGCCGCTCTGGATGCAGAAGTAGATCAGGCCGAACGCCCAGATCGCCGGGTTCTTGAACACGGCCAGCAGCGAGTCGGTGGCCGTCTTCGGCTTGTTGGCGCGGTCGATTGCCTGGTCCGCCTCAAGCACCGCACGCTCGTGCGGCTTGAGCCATTTGGCGCTGGCGAAGTCGTCACTGAGCAGAAAGTACGCCAGTGCACCGAGGATCACCGTCGGAATGCCCTGCAGCAGGAACATCCACTGCCAGCCGGCGAGGCCACCTTGGCCCGCGGCGAAGTGGTTGAGGATCCAACCGGAGAACGGGCTGCCGAGCAGACCCGAGACCGGGATCGCCGACATGAACAGCGCCATGATGCGGCCACGACGGAAGGTCGGGAACCACTGCGAGAGGTACAACACCACGCCGGGGAAGAACCCGGCTTCGGCGGCACCGGTGAACAGGCGCAGGGTATAGAACTCGGTGGGCGTGGTGACGAACAGCAGGCAGGTGGACAACGTGCCCCAGGTGATCATCATCAGCGCAATCCAGCGCCGTGGGCCGAAGCGGGTCAGCGCCAGGTTGCTCGGTACGCCGCACAGCACGTAACCGATGAAAAAAATCCCGGCCCCAAGGCCGTACACGGTTTCGCTGAATTTCAGCGCATCGAGCATCTGCAACTTGGCGAAGCCAACGTTGACCCGGTCCAGGTAGTTGAACAGGTAGCAAATGAAGATGAAGGGGATCAGGCGCAGGGTAATGCGCTTGTAGACGGCGTTTTTATCGTCATCGGTGGCCAGGGTGGCAGCGGCGCTCTGTGACATGGCGGGTCTCTCTTTATTATGATTTTTTGCGGTGCGAGGGTAACGTGACCGCATGCAGAGTCTCGGTCACCCATTGGCGGATGTCTTTGTGCCTGAGCACAGCGATTACGCCAAGCGCCTGTGCGGGTGAACAACCAAAGCCCCAGCTTTTCCAGGAATACCCCTCATGTTCGAACTTGATCACGACCTGGCCCAGGATATCGTCGACCGGGCGATGGCCATTCTGCCCTACAACGTCAACGTCATGGACAGCCAGGGGCTGATCCTGGGCAGTGGCGAGCCGGAGCGGGTCAACACCCGGCATGAAGGCGCGCAGTTGGTGCTGGCCAATGGTCGGGTGGTGGAAATCGACGCCCAGACGGCAGTGCACCTCAAGGGCGTGCAGCCGGGGATCAACCTGCCGTTGCTCCTCGATCAGCGCCTGATCGGCGTACTCGGCATCACCGGTGAACCCGAGCAACTGCGCACCTACGCCGAGTTGGTGCGCATGACCGCCGAAATGCTGGTGGCCCAGCGCAACCAGCAGGCCGAGCAGCAATGGCGCCGCCAGCGCTGCGATGATCTGTTGGCGCTATTGCTCAGTGAGGCCGGGGACTCGCCGCGGTTGATCGACGAAGCCCAGCAAATGGGCCTCAAGCCGCAATTGTCACGTACCCCCTATTTGTTTGAATTGGGCCTGGAACACGGCAACGGCCAGACCGCCGAAGCCTTGAGTGCCTGGCTGAGTTCGCGCTACCCCGATAGCTGGTGCGTAAGTTCGGCCAAGTCCTCGTTGCTGTGGTGCCGCCCGACCACTCATACGGTGGAGAACGAGCGCTTGCTGGAGAAACTCGATGGCCTGGGCTGGAACATCCTGCGCATTGCGGTCGGTGGCCAGGCCGACGGTCTGCAGGGCTTGCGCCGCTGCTATCGGCGGGTTGGCGATTTGCTGGCCTACGGTCGCGATGTATTGCCGCACAGTCGTTTGTTGACCCTCAACCGCTACCGCCTGCCGGTGATGCTCTGGCGCCATCGCAACGATGATGCGCTGGATGAGCTACTCAGCCCTTTGCGCAAGGTCATCGCCAAGGATAGCAACGGGCAGTTGCTGGCGACCTTGCGCAGTTGGTGCGAGCACGATGGCCAAAGCCAGGCCTGTGCCGATGCCCTGGGGATCCACCGCAACAGCCTGCGCTATCGCATGGAGCGGGTGGCCGAACTCAGCGGAGTCGATCCGCTGCGGCTGGACGGCATGCTGGCGCTGTACCTCGGTGTGCAGCTGTTACCCCAGCCCTGCGCAGACGTGTAGGAGCAGGGCTTGAGTTGGGTTTTGTAGAAATGAACAATAAACCCCCTCCACCCTTGTGCAGCGGACTGGCGTCATCGTCTGGGGCAACTGGCAGCATGCTCTGCATAACAACCGGAGAAATCACATGAAGATCGTCATCGCCCCCGACTCGTTCAAGGACAGCCTGAGTGCTATTGGTGTGGCGGATGCCATTGCCCAGGGGCTGGCCGAAGTCTGGCCGGATGCGCAGTTGGTCAAATGTCCGATGGCCGACGGCGGTGAGGGCACGGTCGAGGCGATTCTCGCGGCCTGCGCTGGCGAGTTGCGCAGTACCCGGGTGCAAGGGCCATTGGGCGAGCCGGTCGAGGCCCGTTGGGGCTGGTTGCCCGACAGCCACACTGCAATCATCGAGATGGCCGAAGCCAGCGGTCTGCAATTGGTGCCGCTGGAGCAGCGTGATGCGTGCATCAGCAGCACCTTTGGCACCGGCGAGTTGATTCGTGCGGCGCTGGATGCGGGTGCCCGACGTATCATCCTGGCCATTGGCGGCAGTGCCACCAATGACGGTGGAGCGGGCGCGATGCACGCCTTGGGCGTGCGCTTGAACGATGCCCAGGGGCAAGCGATCCGTCACGGTGGCCTGGCGCTCGAAGACCTGGCCCGTATTGAACTCAAGGGCATCGACTCGCGCCTGGCCGAGGTCCGTTTCGAGATCGCCGCCGACGTCGACAATCCACTCTGCGGCCCCCATGGCGCCTCAGCGATTTTCGGCCCACAGAAAGGTGCTTCGCCTGAGCAAGTGCAGCAACTCGATCTTGCCCTGGGGCACTTTGCCGATCATTGTGCGCACGTGCTAGGCAAGGACCTGCGTGACGAACCCGGCAGCGGTGCGGCGGGGGGCCTGGGGTTTGCGGCCAAGGCGTTTTTGAACGCGCAATTTCGTCCGGGCGTGGAAGTCGTGGCTGAACTGGTCGGGTTGGCGGACGCCGTGCGGGGAGCCGATCTGGTGATCACCGGCGAAGGTTGCTTTGATGCGCAGACGCTAAGGGGCAAGACCCCCTTCGGGGTGGCGCGTATCGCCCGCCAAAACCGTGTACCGGTGATCGTGATCGCCGGCACCCTGGGCGAGGGTTACGAGCAGATGTATGAACAGGGGGTCGATGCCGCCTTTGCGTTACCTTCCGGGCCAACAAGCCTGGCTCGGGCGTGTGCCAATGCCGCGCAACTATTGCGTGAGCGGGCACGGGATATTGCCCGGGTCTGGCGGTTGGCGTTGCGCCAGGCATGACCCTCCACACAGCGGGTACCTGTCAACTCTGACAGCTATCGGCAGATAAAAAACTAGTGCCTAATTTGCTCCGGGTCGCTCAGGTCCGGCAGAACGATAAGGCGTAGTGTGCAATGCTTTCGAAGTTCGAACTGCCAGACAGGTTTCATCGCCTTGGCTCAGGTCACGGTTGACTATGAACAGTACTGGAGAAAGCACATGGCACGTTCAGACAAGCAGCTAAATGCCGAGCAGGTGCGCTGGGCCAATCGCGAACGGTTGGCCCAGCGTGACGCTCCAACTGCGGGGCCGCTCGACCCCCTTACCGTGAACGGCTTGATGCCGGGAGATACCGAGGGACTACGACCGGCGGTGAGCAATGACCAGCCGCTGGTGGTGAATATTCCGGCTTGGGATAATCTTGTGCCGATCCCCGGCCAGGCTGACACGGTTCGTATTGAAATGGCCAGGGTTGGCAGCGGCGTCTGGGAAGTGCTCAAGGAGCAACCGTTTCCCTACCCGCAAAACCGTCCGGATTTCCCCAAGGCGGTCACTCTCGATGTGTTCGATAAGGAGATTGAAGGCAGATTCAATATTCGATGGAGGTTGAAAATCTGGAGTGCTCCGGGATTCGTCGAAGAGTCAACCACCACACCGCTCAGAATTGACCGAACGCCCCCGTATGATCTGCTCAACCCACCGGAGTTCATACTCGCTACCAATGAAATCAACGATGCTTACCTGGCTGCCAACGGCAACCAAGTAATCGTCGAGTTACCCGCCTATGCGGATTATGAGCCGGGCGACACGATTTCCTACGGCTGGCAAAAAGTCGAACCGATCAACCCGGAAGACATCGTGCCGATTACTCCGGTTCCGGTCACTATTCCTGCGAATCGCCTGTTCGAAATTCCCTTGCCGTGGATTCAGGACGCTGGCGATGGCCCGGTCTTCTGTGCCTACCGCTTGTTCGACAAGGCCGGCAACCCGGGCCGGTTGTCCCGGATGCGCCTGCGTAACGTTGCGCTCGGAGCGCTACCCATTGCTCCTCTGGATCCTCCCAGCGTACCGCTGGCAGACGACGACGGTTTGATCGATCAACTCGACGCCGCCACTCGAGAGGTCACCGTGGTGATTCCTGCAGTGACCAACGGCAAGAGCTCCGACAAAATTCATCTCATCTGGGGGACTCAGGAACTCGAGCCCCATCCTCTCGTGCCGCGTGCGCAAACGTTGGTCAAGGTTCCGCTGGCGGTGTTGCTGGCTCAATACACCCAGACTACAGGCGAGCAAACCACCCCGGTCAAGTATGAGGTTCGCCGGGGGTTGCGGGCGTTCGACGCACCAGGCATTACCGTCCAGGTGGATTTTTCCAGGATCGGCCCCGTTAACCCAGATTGGCCGGACATTACCAACCCGAACCTGCACGAAGTTGAAGTCTGGGGTGAATCGGACCTTAAGGATGAACTGAATCTGTCGGATGCGACTTTCGACGCCGAGGCCAGGTTTACGTTGTACGACTCGCCGACGGCCGGTGATGAAATCCACTTGATGTGGGACAACCTGCCTGTGCTACCCGTGCACGTCATCACAACTGAGGTTGCGGGTCAGGCGATGGTCCTTCCAATCCCGTGGAGTGTGATTGATCAACGCAGTAACAGTACGGCTCCTGGGTTGCCGGTGTTTTACTGGCTGCGTCGTGCTGGCTATATCAACGCCGAGCATTCCAAGCCCAAGCCGGTCAAGGTGGAAGTCCATACCATTGTCCCGGATGTCGTGGAGTTTCCCGGGAATGCAAGTGGCTTCATGTTCTGTCACTTGTTGGACTGGGACCCGGTGGAAGGCCTCGGGATCAAGGTGCATATTCCGGCCAACGCCCGCTACTTGAAGTTAGGGGTGGTAGTCACCGTCAAGTGGCAGGGGCATAAAGGCTACGATCCTTCGGGTCCGCTCCCTGCCGACCCCATCGTGGGCACTGATTTGCAACATACCTTCCCACCCCTGACTGCGGCGCAAGTGGTTAACGGTCTTGACTGGATCGTGCGGCCGTATGCGACAAAAATCCTGCCCTTGTACGGCGGCGAGTCGGACCAGATTGGTCGGGGCATCGTCAGCTATACGGTTAGCGGCGTGACGCCACCTTCGCCGGACGCGACGTTGAATGTCGCGTTGGGCACGGGTACAGGCACATGCCCGATACCCCCTCACCCGTAATGAGGCGATAAGTCGTTACATGGACACAAAAGGGGCACGCAGCCCCTTTTGTGCACCTGGCCGGGTGGATCGCTGATTCTGTGGATGGCTCCGCTCCATTACAGGATTAGTCCTACATTCGGTGGGGCTGTATCTCGATATTGTTCGCCGCCTTTGTAAGTACAAGCCGAGTTCGTCGCGAGAAGCAATGAACTAATTCTACTGGCGACTCTAATTTCGTGGTGATCCTTTCATGTTTTCGATAACTCCTTTTGCTGTGCGCCAACTGGCTGGCGCGATCAAACTATTGTCCATTGCACCGTTGTTATGGGTCAGTCCGCACGCGCTTGCGCGGGATATGAACAATGAAAATGCAACGATTGGTGCAGGTAACTCTCCGGACAATTATCTACTTCGCAACCAGTCCAGCCTGACCGCAATCGATGCACGTACCTTCGATATCCAGGTTCGCAGTGGCTCGACCCTGAACCTTGATCGCAGTCAGGTCACGGCAAGTGGTTTCAACGATGGTGTCGGAGTCCATGGCAGTACGGCGAGTATTACCTCCAGCGCGATCGTTGCCGGTGTCGATGCTACGGGAGTGTCCGCCGGCGACAATGGCGCGGTCAGTTCAACGGTGAGCGTGGTTGATAGTGCGATCTCGGGCGGGCGCAATGGTGGCCTCGTCAACGGGCGTAGTCAGTTGAATCTGACCCGATCTTCCCTCAGCGGTACTAACGCGGACGGCTTTGGCCTATTGATGTCCAGTGGCAATGTCACGGCCAACGGCAGTTCAATCAGTGGCGGCAAAAACGGGGTGCTGATGGTGTTCGACCCGCAAGTCTCGGCCCCCGGCACACTGATACTGGACAACCAGTCGAGCGTCACCGGACAAAACGGTTCGGCAGTCCTCGTCGATGGTTTCGATATCAGTACGCCCACCGCCAATATCGAAGTGCGCAACAACTCCACCCTGGCTGCCAGCAACGACACCTTGCTTGAAGTCAAGGGTGGGGGGCTGGCCAACCTGCTCGTGAGTAACAGCCAGCTGGAGGGCAATGTGGTCGTCGAGGCTGGCAGCGCCGCCACGGTGCAGCTGGAAAATTTTGCGACATTCACCGGGCACCTGGAGAATGTCGAGCGCCTGACGGTCAATAGCGATGCCACCTGGGCCATGGTGGGTGATGGTGATATCGCGACGCTGTCGATGAGCGGTGGTGCAATCAAGTTCGGTGATGTGAATGAGTTCTACACCTTGTCGGTCGGCAACCTGTCCGGCAACGGTACGTTCATCATGGGTGCCGATTTCGCCACCGGCAGTGTCGACTTCCTCGACGTGACGGGCGCTGCCAGTGGAAATCACAGCATCGCCGTCAGCAGTAGCGGTGCAGATCCTTCCGACACCAGCAATCTGCACATGGTGCGCATCGGCAGCGGCGACGCCGATTTTACGTTGCAGGGCGGTCCGGTCGACCTGGGCGCGTTCTCTTACGATCTGGTTCAGCGAGACAGCAACAACTGGTATCTGGACACCACGACACGCGTCGTCAGCCCTGGTACTCAATCGGTCATGGCACTGTTCAACGCCGCGCCGACCGTCTGGTACGGCGAACTCAGCACGTTGCGCAGCCGCATGGGCGAATTGCGGATGGACGCAGGCAAGGCGGGTGGGTGGATGCGCGGCTACGGCAACAAATTTGAGGTCGATGCCAGTGCAGGCGTCGGTTATCAACAAATTCAGCAGGGTATTTCGTTCGGTGCCGACGCACCGCTGCCGATCGGCGACGGGCAATGGCTGGTTGGCCTGCTCGGTG
The DNA here is from genome assembly GCF_044743405.1 of Pseudomonas sp. NPDC087626. Taxonomy (NCBI): domain Bacteria; kingdom Pseudomonadati; phylum Pseudomonadota; class Gammaproteobacteria; order Pseudomonadales; family Pseudomonadaceae; genus Pseudomonas; species Pseudomonas sp. NPDC087626. The sequence continues at coordinate 81,788 of NZ_JBIUWJ010000019.1, read as the reverse complement.
GTTACAGCAAGTCCGATCTGGACCTGGGCCGCGGCACCAGCGGTAAGGTCGACAGTTATTATGTCGGTGCCTACACCACCTGGCTGGATGACGAGAGCGGTTACTACGTTGACGGCGTCCTCAAGTACAACCGCTTCCAGAACTCGTCCGATGTTCAGTTGAGCGACGGCAAAAAAACCAAAGGTGATTACGACAACAGCGGCATTGGTGCCTCTGTGGAGTTCGGCCGGCATATAACCCTGGACGACGGCTATTTTATTGAGCCGTATACCCAGCTGTCGGGCGTGATGGTTCAAGGCAAGGATTACGATCTGGACAACGGTTTGTCTGCCGAGGGCGATAGCACTCGCTCCTTGCTGGGCAAGGTAGGTGCCACCGCCGGACGTAATTTCAATCTGGGTGCAGGCAAGGCTGTGCAGCCGTATGTACGTGCGGCTTATGTACATGAGTTCTCCGAGAGCAACGAAGTCAAGGTCAACAGTAATGTGTTCAACAACGACCTTTCCGGTTCCCGCGGTGAACTGGGTGTCGGGGTGGCGATGACGGTGACTGACAAGGTGTCGATCCATGCCGACTTCGATTACAGCCAGGGTGACAAGATCGATCAGCCGTGGGGGGCTAACATCGGCGTGCGCTACAGCTGGTAATCGCCTGGCATCAGCCTGTGCCCCTCTGGTTTGATTGTGTGTCCGAGCGCAGTCAAGCCTTAGGGGAGGGTGACAGGTTCGTTTGCATTTTTATCCTGCCTACCTGTCAACTCTGACAGTATCAGACGGCGTCAAACTGTCGTCTAATCCCGGTTTATATAGTTCATGTGAAGTAGGCCCTGCCGGGTAGGCATTGTGTCCCTTCGCGTCTATGTAAGGGAGAGCGACAATGTCCGGATCCAGATCTGATGCAGAGGAAAAACTTGGCGCCCCCAGCGTGCCGGATGCGCTTCCAGACATAGAGGGCGGGGAAAAGAATCTTGTTCCCGTTGATCCTGGGCGTCAGCACCTGAAGGTCACTTTCCCTCTCTGGAAAAATTCCTTGCCCTCGATTGCGTTTCCGGAAAGCGTACGGATGTTTCTGGACGGTGCTGAAGTTGCATACAAAGTGTGGACCGCAGGGCCTATCGAAAGCAGTGATTTGTTCGTCGAGATTCCTCTCGACAAAGTGCTGAATGTTCATGGTTTGCGGGTTTTGCATTACGAGGCGCTGAACTGGTCCGGGGATCCAGATAATCCGGACCCGTCGGACACCGAGATTATTACCGTCGACATTCGTGCGCCGTTGTTGGCCAGCCCAGACAGTAGGTTGAGCATGCCGAGTGCTGTTCTCCCGCCCAATCAACTCACGGCCTATTACCTTGATCGTAACGAGGATCGACTCCGGGTCACTGTCCCGGTTTTCGCGACGCCAGCGCCAGGGGATCGTATTGTCTGGTATTGGGGGCGCAGTCCCGGGGATCTGGACGAGGGTGGTTTTCTCGAACTGGACGAGCAAAACTACACCGACCTGCTAGTGCTCAGTATTCCTGGCGAGTTGATTCGCGGGCGTGGGGATGGCTTGCGCTCTGTGAGTTACCGGGTATTGGATCGTGCGGGTAATCCAAGTGCATATTCCGACTATGTCGAACTGGATGTCGCCGCAACACCGATTCCGCGTTCATTGCCCTGGCCTTCAACTGACAAGGCAACGGGGGCGGGTGAGCAACAGGTACTGGACCCCTTGCAGGCAAGTTCCGGAGTCGTTGTCGAGATTCCGCAAGCTGCGGTTATCTACCCACCAGAGCGGGCTTGGGTGCAATGGGGGGAGCCCGGCCAGGTGGGTGCGCATCGGGTTGACCCGGCGACGGGGGTGTACACCATCGACCCCATGGGGTTGCACAAGTTTGCCATTGTCATCGCCCACATTCCCCCGCTCAGACCCGGTCGACCCTCGGATGACGGTTTTATCCTCTTGCCGATACCGCTGGTGAGTGTGTCAGAGGCTATGCAGATGTTAAGCGCGGATGACGAGCCGGTCTTCGCTCACTAACAGTTGGGAGTTCCATCATGTCAGGTCATTCTCTGGAAAGTTTGTTGCAACGTATGAGAGGAGGGTCAGTGGTCCTTGGCTGGGGGGCGGTGGCGGCATTCGGCCGCACCCAACTCAATCGGCTGCTCGAAGAGCAGTACCTTTCCTGGTTGAACGAGTCTCGCTTCATACCACCAATGAGCGGTCTGTTGTACGTGACCCCGGATCAAACCGAATCCGTGGAGCTGGATTCGCTGTTACTGGGCAAGCCGGTGCTGTCGTTTGCTTCGGCATCGCTGGATAGGTCCATGGTCACCTTGACCATGAACCTGGTGGGCGGAACCTACACCGCCATGAGTTATCCGGTGACCGGGGTGCCCCATTTATTGTCCAGCTTCAGCATTGCCGAAGACATGGGCTTCAAGGTCGAGATGCAGATTGACCTGACTTCGGTTGAAGGCGAAGTCGATAAGCGCGGCAGGGTGACGCTTGACCTGGCCAGCGACCCAAATCTGAAATGCAATCTGGGTAGCCTGCCTGGGGTCCAGAAGAAGGTCGCGGAATTCATTCAAACCTACCTGGCCGCACTGCCAGATGACCGACGGCTATTCGAACTGGGTCTGTTTGACTTCAGTGGTTACAACCCCCTGAGTCCAACAGGTTTCTACATCAGGACGCAAAAAGCGCCAGGCTCTGGCGAGCCAGGTGCGAGCAATCAGGGCGATGGCGCTGTACTGGTGTTCATCCGGGTGAAAGCCCGTGATGAGAATGGGCAGGGTCTGCCGACTGAGGGCAGTAATTTTCCCTATCTGATTCCGGACGACAAGGCTGCGGGCCAGGCTCTCTACTCAGCGTCACTGGTGGTGAACAAACAGTGGGTTGAGCTGGTCGATGAGACACAACTGGATGTGCTCAAGAACCTGCTGTTTCCGGGTGAAAACATTTTTCTCGAGACTACGGGAGGGCGGCATGTTCCCTCGGACATGCTGGTGTTGGGCAACATCAAGCCAGCAGCCGATCATGTCGCGATCGAGCCAGCGTTCGTCAGTATCAGGGGCGGCAGGACTCAGAGATGGCGACGCCCCCTGGCCACGCTCTGTACCGCGTGCCTGAGTTCACTCAACGGGCTACGTTTATCGAACAGTGCGCAGGCGCCCTGGTTGAGCAACGCCTGCAACAGGGACGGATTGCGCAGCATGGTCATGACGACCAAGCGCACATGGCCGAAGTGGCGTCTCACATAACCCATCAACGCCAGGCCATCGGGGAAGTCCCCGTAGGGCATCGCATAGTCGCTGATCAGGATGTCACAGGGGATGCGTTGCAGGCGGTCAATCAGCTCATCGGCGCTGTTGGCCTGGGCGACAACCGCGAACCCCTGGCTGGGGGGCTGGCACAGGGCCATTTCAGCGCCCATTAGCACCACGGGATGGTCGTCGGCGAGAATGATGCGTGCTGTGTTCAGCGTTCGGTGTACAGCTGTTTCAGGCATCTCGCCGCAGTGTTTCGGGGCAGTTGGGGACAACGATTGCGCAGGGTTCATGCGGTGTCTCGACAGGGGCCAACGGCGCGCCGTACACCGCAGTCAGCCAGGTTCAAGACAGTTGAATCAAACCTTGCTCCAGTGCCTTGAACACGGCGGTCCAGCGTGAACTCACGCCGAATTTCCGGCGGATATTGCCAAAGTGATAATTCACCCCGGATTCGCTGCAATTGACGATCTGGCCGATTTCCCAGGACGACTTGCCTCTGGCACTCCATAGCAGCACTTCTTTTTCTCGGTTGGTCAGCGTGATACCCAACGGCTGTCCGGTTGCTTGCCGCTCAAGCCCGGGCTGGAGGTTGCGAGCGCGAATGGCGATTGGGGCTGAATGGTTCATGACAGGCACTCCCATTTATCAATCAATGAGGTGGGCGAAGGATCCTTCCTGAATCTGGGCGTGGTTCCTGCGTCCTGCTGACAGACGCCGCTCAGGGCGCTGTAGGTTCGGCTCAGTTATAACGCGGATCCAACGCCTTGAAACCTGTAAGAACTAACAGGTGCTGCACCTTAATGCAGGGGAGTGAGAAATTTCTGTCTGTTGTTTCTCAAAATTGTGTAGGTGGATTCTCTGGTTTGGTCCGATTCTAGGCCCTCGCGAGCCCTTGTACGGGGCAGACCCTTGCGGATCTGCCGTTCATCACATTTTCAACGCTTGGAGCGATCGGTCGAAGCGCGCCCGATCTCAGACCCTTTCCAGCCTCTGGCGCCATACCACCTCGTTCACCAGATTCGCTGGCCGCTCACCCACCAGCGCCGTCAGCAGGTTGTCCACCGCACATCGCGCCATCGCTTCACGCGTTTCATGGGTGGCCGAGCCGATATGTGGGGTCGCCACCACATTGTCCAAATGCAGTAACGGTGAATCGTGCTGCAGCGGTTCCCGCTCGAATACATCCAGACCGGCGGCGCGAATCTGCCGCTGCTGCAGGGCTGCGATCATGGCGTTTTCGTCGACCACCTTGCCCCGGGAAATATTGATGAAAATACTCTCGGGGCGCATCAGGGCAAACTCTTCGGCACCGATCAGGCCTTGGGTCTGGGCGGTCAGGGGCAGGGTCAGGCAGATGAAGTCGGCTTGCTGCAACAGCTGAGGCAGGCTGCGGTACTGGGCATTGAAGCGTTTCTCCACTGCCGGTTTCGGGTTGTTGCTGTGATAAATGACCGGCATGCCAAAGCCGAAATGCCCACGCTGCGCCAGCGCCTCGCCGATCCGCCCCATGCCGATGATGCCCAGGGTCTTGCCGTGCACGTCGCTGCCAAAATGCAGCGGCCCGATGTTGTGGTTCCATTGTCCGCCGCGGACCAGATTGGCGAGTTCCACCACCCGCCGCGCCGTGGCCAGGATCAGCGCGAAACCGGTATCGGCGGTGGTTTCGGTTAAAACGTCCGGGGTGTTGCTGAGCAGGATATTGCGGCCGCTCAGGTAGTCGATGTCGTAGTTGTCGACTCCCACCGAGACACTGGAGACGGCTTCCAGTCGGGGTGCCAGGTCCAGCAGTTCGGCGTCCAGGCGCAGGCTGGCGCCCAACAGGCCGTGGGCACTCGGCAGGGCTGCGCGCAGGCACTGCAGGCCGTCGCTGTCGAGCGTGTCGATCAGGGTCACCTGTGCCCGTTCCTGCAAGCGGGTCATCAGCGCGGGCGACAGTTTTTTGTAGAGCACGATGTGCTTGTTCATGGGTTTACCTTCCATTCAATTCAGGAGTGGGTCGCCAGCAGCGGTTGGTTCGCGGTCTGCTTGGATGGCGCGCGGTCGCTCGCGCCGGGCTTGAGGCAGAGGGTCAACAGCACCGACAGCAGCAACGCACCGCTCATCAACAGGTACGAAGCGCCGGGCGAGCCAGTGGAGCTGTTCAGGTAGCCGACCAGATAAGAGCCGCCGAACGAACCCAGCGCGCCCATGCTGTTGATCAACGCCATGGCACCACCAGCGACGTTGGCCGGGAGGATTTCCGGGACGATGGCGAAAAAGGGTCCGTAGGGCGCGTACATGCACGCGCCGGCAATCACCAGCAAGGTGTAGGACCACCAGAAGTGTTCGGCGCCAAGGGCATAGGAGCCGTAGAACGCCACCGAGGCAATCAGCAGCGGTGGCCAGACGAAACGTTTGCGCTTTTGCAGTTTGTCCGAGCCCCAGGACACCAGCAGCATGCCGATAACGGCCGCCAGATACGGCAGCGCCGACAACCAGCCGGCCTCGATCATGTCCATCTGCGCGCCGGCCTTGAGGATCGACGGCAACCACAATACGAAGCCGTAGACCCCAATGCTCCAGCAAAAGAACTGCAGGGCGAGGATGATGACTTTTGGCGAACGGAAGGCTTCGGCGTAGTTCTTCACCGCCTTGATGCCCACCTGTTCGGCGGCCAGGGCGCTTTCCAGGTCGTGTTTCTCCTGGTCGTTGAGCCACTTGGCCTGGGACGGACGATCATCGGCCAGGCGCCACCAGATAAACGCCCAGAGCACCGCCGGCAGGCCTTCGATGATGAACATCCAGCGCCAGCTGTAGTGCTGCACCAGGTAACCGGAGACCACCGACATCCAGAGCATGGTCACCGGGTTGCCGAGGATCAGGAAGGTGTTGGCGCGCGAGCGTTCGGCGCGGGTGAACCAGTGGCACAGGTACACCAGCATCGCTGGCATCACGGCGGCCTCGACCACCCCGAGCATGAAGCGGATGACGATCAGCCAGTAGGCGTTGGAGACGACCCCGGTCAAGGTCGCCAGGCTGCCCCAGAGGATCAGGCTGACGAAAATCAGCTTTTTCACGCTGTTTTTCTGCGCGTAGATCGCGCCGGGGATCTGGAAGAAAAAGTAACCGAGGAAGAACAGGGCGCCGAGCAACGACGACAACCCCGGGGTGATCATCAGGTCGGCAGCCATTCCGGAGGCGGCGGCGAAGCCATAGTTGGCGCGGTCCAGATACGCCAGGCTATAGGTGATGAACACGATGGGCATGATGTACCACCAGCGGCGGGTGGCGAGTTTGGGCGTTTGCATGGCAGTGCTCCTGAGCTTGTTGTTTTTGTCGCAGCAGGTATCGGAATCTTCAGTGATCGGGTTGGCCTCATCGCGAGCAAGCGGAGCGCCGCCCGGCTCGCTCCCACAGGGGAATTACATTGGAATACGATCCAGTGTGGGAGCGAGCCTGCTCGCGATGGCGGCCTCAAATTCAGCAGACATCTCAAGCCGGGTCGGCAAACCCTCCATGTCGCCACGGCTCTGCACCGCGCGGCTACCAATCCAGTTGGCGCGTCGCACCGCGTCGTTGACGCTGTGGCATTCGAGCAATGCGCTGATCAGGCCGACGGCAAAACCATCGCCGGCGCCGACGGTATCGACCACCTGCGCCACCGGCACGGCGGCGACAAAGCCCTGGTCCAGCGCCGTGCGGTAGTAGGCACCGTGGGCACCGAGCTTGATCGCCACGACCTGGGCGCCTTGATCCAGGTAGAACGCGGCAATGTCCGCCGGGTCGTCGAAACCAGTCAGCAGGCGGCCTTCGCCCAAGCCCGGCAACACCCAATGGGCGAGGGCGGCGAGGCGGTTGATCTCGGTGATCATCTGCTGCTCGCTGGCCCACAGCGCCGGGCGCAGGTTGGGGTCGAACGACACGGTGCGGCCGGCGGCGCGCATTTGCGTCATCAGTTGCAAAGACAGCTCGCGAGCCGTGGCCGACAGCGCAGGCGGAATGCCGGTGGCATGCAGGTGCCGGGCTTGCAGCAACTGCGGCTGGATCGCCTGGGTCGACAGATGACTGGCGGCCGAACCCCGACGGAAGTACTCCACCTGGGGATCGGCGCCGGCTTCCTCGCGGGACTTGAATTGAAAACCGGTTGGGTGCAACGGATCGACCTCGACCGAGGAGCAGTCCAGGCCTTCACGTTGCAAAGCGTCGAGGACAAAGCGCCCCAGGGAGTCGGCGCCGACCCTGCTCAGCCAGGCCACCTTGAAGCCCAATCGCGACAGACCGATGGCGACATTGCTGTCGGCCCCGGCAATGCGTTTGTGAAAGTTCGCGACCTGCGCCAGATCACCGGTTTGCTCGGCGACCAGCATGGCCATGGTTTCGCCAAACGACAGGATATCGACTTCAGACATGGGCGTGCTCCAGGCGTGGTTGGCCCAGGCGGGCGAGGACGGCCACGTGTTCGGTGGTCAGTTGCTGCAGGTCATCGGCCTGCAATGGGTATTCCGCGGCACGCGAGATGCCCGGTGCCATGTGCCGTAGCATCTGTTCCCACTGCAGCAGGTCGTCGGCGGCCGGCGGGATCGCCACCAGCTTGCTGTCGGCGCGGCGGGTCACCGCCTTGCAATGCACGTAGGCGACATGCCGGCCCAACAGGCGCGCAGCGGTGGTGGCGCTCTGGTCCTGCCATGACCAGTTGCCGATATCGAAGGTCATCCGCACCGGCAACGCATGTTGCTCCACCTGCGCGAAAAAGCGCTGGAACGGCTCGATGCGTCCGCCGTGCAGGGTCTGGTCGTTTTCCACCAGCAACTGCACCGGATGCTCGGCCAGGCACGCGGCCAGGCTGTGCAGGTCGTTGTTGTCGGTGAAGTAACCCAGCGACACCTTGAGCCACCGGGCACCGAAGCTCGCGGCGCGCTTGAGGGTCGCCGCCAGCAATGGGTTGGGCTGCGAGCGACCGGCCACCCACAATTCCAGCGGCGAGGAAAACACCGCCTCAAGCCCCTGTTGTTCGATGGCGTGGGCCAGTTCCCGCGGGTCCTCGCTGGTCAGCAATTCTTCGCGCCACTCGATTCGCTGGGCCCCGGCCTTGGCCAGGATCTCGACGAATGCCAGTTGGCCAACCTGGCGAACCAGGTCGGCGCCGTAGCTGGACAAGCTGATGGAAACAGGTGATTTTCTCATTGTTATTGACCTCTGAAACCGGTTTCATTTTTGTTCATAAAAATCTGCACACATCTGTAGCAACTGCGCAGGCTGCGTTTGGTTGCCTAGCAAGTGCCTGTGCGGATTAGCCGTTAGTGCTGGAGGATCGTGGGTGCGTCGACCCGCGCACAATCAATTGCGCCGGGTAATCCAGGGTTCGCACGGGCCCGTCGTCGCCGCGCAAGCGCTTGAGCAGGCAGTCGAACGCACTGGCGCCAATGGCTTCGGTCGGCTGGGCGAGGGCGGTGATGCCGCTGCCCACCAGCGGGTACCAGTCCAGATCATCGAGGGCGATCAGGCCGACGTCGGCGAACAAGTCGCACCTAAGTTCACGCAGCGCACGGGTTGCCGCCAGGGCGGCAATGCCGTTGGCACAGAACAGGGCTTTAGGCACATCGGGGGCGTCAGAGAGGAAGGCCTGGATACGTGCAGTCAGCTCGCTGCCGGTCTCCACCACCGCCCCCGACAAGGCCGGGCGTTGGGCGATTTGCGCGGTGAAGCTGCTGACCCGCTCGATCCGCGAACTGGTGCCGTCATAGGGCTCGCTGACCAGCAGCACCTGGCGATAACCCTGCTCCTGCAGATGGCTCAGGGCGGTGTGGACGGCAGCGGGGTTGTCCAGGCCGACCAGGTCGCTGTGCAGGTGCTCGACCTTGCGATCCACCAGTACCATGGGCATTTCCCGGTGCAGCTCACGCAGTTGTTCTGGATGATGGCCGAGGGTATTCACGATCAGGCCTTCGATGTTGTACGAGCGCAACGCTGCCAGGTGCTGGCTTTCCTGCTCGTCATCGCGGTCGGTGTTGCACACCACCAGGCTGTAGCCGTGCTGGCGGCAGGCGGTCTCCACGCCATGCATCACGGCAATCGAATAGGGGTTGCGGATATCGGCCACCAGCATGCCGATCAGGCGGGTGCGCCCGCGTTTCAGACCACGGGCCATCTGATTCGGGCGATAACCCAGCTCGTCGATCGCCTGTGCGATGCGCAAGGCGATGGCATCTGACAGCAGAGCGCGGTCCTCGCCGATAAAACGCGACACGCTGGCTTTGGACACCCCGGCACGTTCGGCGACATCGAGCATGGTCACGCGGCTGCGTTGGGCGGCGGAAAAACTGTTCACGGCGACGACCTTATTTTTGGAATTATCGGCAGCAGCGTAGGTTAACTATCGCTGAAACCGGTTTCAGAAGATACCAAAAGCCCTTGGGCCGTCAAGCTCGAAAATGCCCGTATCGAAAAAAGTTGATCAAGCGCGTGCGCCATCGTCCGGATCACGACGTGGGCACAAAGGCAACTGGCAGATCTGTCAGGTGCGCGACAGGTTGGTTTCGCCTGACACTGTGTGACACAAGGTTAACGTGCGCAGGAGCTTCAATCATGATTTGCAGTCCCGGTGGAATTCGAGGAGAAAGAACCAGCGCGACAACCGCGCTCCTGACGTGGGATGAGCCCTACACCCGGTGCGTCTATTGCCCGTATAACGCCTCGGGTTATGAGGTCATGGCCGAGGGGATTGCCACCATTACCGTGAGCCGACCACCGTGTGTCATCAACGGATTGAACCCTAATCAGGAGTACTTTTTTTATCTCTATGCCAAGGCGACGGGCAACATCCGCTCCAACCCGAGTCGGGCTCGCATAGGGCGGTATGTGCCGGATCGGATGCCACCGAGCAAGCCAACGGGCTTACGCACTGACAGTGTGGTTGGCAATAGAGTCAACCTGGCGTGGGTGGCGTCGGTCGACAATGGTGGGGTGGTTGGGTATCAGATTTTCTGCGACGGGAAACTTGTCGGCAATACAGATAGTATTCGTTATTCGGTCGCCGATCTGAATGATGCGACGACTTATATTTTCATGGTGCGGGCGCAGGATCCCGATGGAAACCATGCCGATTCCGACCCCTTGATGGTATCAATTCCGGATGTGGGGGGGCCTACGATTCCGGCTAACTTCAGGGGCTACGTCACTCATGACACCATCAGCCTCGCATGGTTTCCCGCTTATGGCGAAGTTCGTATCGAGGGTTATGAAATTTTTGTAGATACGGTGTACCGGGTTACAACCGCCAATACCTACCGAAACATTGAAGGGTTAAGTCCCGGCACGACTTACAGTTTTTCGGTGCGTGCAGTGAACACTCTGGGCAAGCGTTCGGGCTCGACCACCATACAGGCGACGACGACTGCTGTGCGTTAGCTACCGACCAACCCCGCCGCAATATTGATCGAAAAGCCCAGTATTGCGGTGTTGAACACAAAGCCGATCAGTGATTGTGCCAGCACGATCTTGCGAATGTCCCGGGTGGCCACGCCGACATCGGCGGTTTGTACTGCGACGCCGATGGTGAAGGAGAAGTACAGGAAGTCCCAGTAGTCGGGGTGCTTCAGGCCCTCGGCGAAGCGCAGCGCCGGTTCCTTGCCATCCCAGGTGTAGAACAGTCGCGCGTAGTGCACGCTGAAAATCATCCCGATCAGTAGCCAGGAACCGATCACCGTCACCCCGGTAAAACCGTAGCGCACAAGCTTTTGCGAGGTGCCGAGATCGCCGGTGCCTGCCAGCTCGACAGTGATCGCGACCAGGCTGGCGATGGCGGCAATGCTGACGATGAACAGCACCAGCCCGGCGTTTTCATCCTCGACCTCAGCGATACGCTTGACCTGATCGGCGCGCGAACGGACGGTGAGCCACAGCATCAGGGCCAGGTAGGTCCAGACGCCGGCATTCCAGCCAATGAGGATTTTGCTGACGAGTGAGTCGGCGGGCGCCAGAATACCTGCCGCGACGCCAATCAGGGTGGCAGCGGTGAGGCGTGGGTGAGTGCGGACGAGGTGGGGCATGGGGGCTCACTGCAATGGGACTTCAAAGAACCATAGCGCAGCGCAGTCTAGTGTGGCCACATCGGTGAGCCTGATGAGGTCCGGTGTGGGAGCTGGCCGACCAGCTCCCACCAGTGACGTTGGTCAGATGTCCTTGTGACGCTTGCGTACCAGCTTCATCACCACCACAAAAAACACCGGCACAAACACCACGGCCAGGGTCGCGGTGATCATCCCGCCGATGACCCCGGTGCCAATGGCTTGCTGGCTCGCCGAGCTGGCGCCGGTGGCGATCGCCAACGGCACCACGCCGAGGATGAACGCCAGCGAGGTCATGATGATCGGCCGCAGGCGCAGGCGCGCGGCTTGCAGGGTGGCGTCGAGCAGGTCGTGGCCGTCGTCGTACAGGCTCTTGGCGAACTCGATGATCAGGATCGCGTTCTTCGCCGACAGGCCGATGATGGTGATCAGTCCTACCTTGAAGAACACGTCGTTGGGCATGCCGCGCAAGGTCACCGCCAGTACCGCACCGAGTACTCCCAGCGGCACCACCAGCAATACCGAGGTCGGGATCGACCAGCTTTCGTACAGCGCCGCCAGGCACAGGAACACGATCAGCAACGACAAACCGAGCAGGATCGGCGCCTGGCTGCCCGACAAGCGTTCCTGCAATGACAGCCCCGTCCATTCCTGGCCCAACCCCGCTGGCCCCTGGGCCACCAGGCGCTCGATTTCCGCCATGGCTTGTCCGGTGCTGTAGCCAGGGGCCGGCTCACCGGAAATGCTCACGGCCGGGTAGCCGTTGTAGCGGGTCAACTGGGTCGGCCCCTGGGTCCATTCGGCTCGGGTGAAGGCCGACAGCGGGACCATATTCGCGTTGCTGTTGCGCACATGGATCTTCAGCAGGTCTTCGACCTGGCTGCGTTGATCACCCTCGGCCTGCACCACCACCCGCTGCATCCGTCCCTGGTTGGGGAAGTCGTTGATGTAGCTGGAGCCGACCGCGGTGGACAATACGCTGCCGATGTCGGCAAACGACACGCCCAAGGCATTGGCCTGCTTGCGGTCGACGATCAATTGCACTTGCGGCGCTTCAGCCAGGGCGCTTTCGCGCACATTGGCCAGGATCGGACTTTTTTCAGCGGCGTCCAGCAAGGCCGTACGCGCCTGCATCAACGCGCTGTGCCCCAGGCCGCCACGGTCTTGCAGGCGGAACTCAAACCCGCTGGAAGTGCCCAGGCCATCGACTGGCGGCGGCAGCACCGAGTAGGCAACCGCGTCCTTGATCTGGCTGAAGGCGATATTGGCGCGGTCGGCAATCGAGGCCGCCGAGTCATCGCTGCCGCGCTGCGACCAATCCTTGAGGGTAGTGAAGGCCAGCGCCGCATTCTGCCCACTGCCGGAGAAGCTGAAGCCGAGAATCACCGTACTGTCGCCGATTCCCGCTTCGCTGGCGTTGTGCGCCTCGATCTGTTGCGCCACCTGCACCGTGCGGTTCTTGCTGGCGCCCGGCGGCAGTTGAATGTCGGTGATGGTGTAGCCCTGGTCTTCGGTCGGCAGGAACGAGGAGGGCAGGCGACTGAACAGCACGCCGAGCGCCACCAGCAACACGCCGTAGATCAGCAGGTAGCGGCCGCTGCGTTTCAGCGCATAGGCCACCCAGCCTTGGTAGCGATCCGTGAACTGCTCGAAACGTCGGTTGAACCAGCCGAAGAATCCGCTCCTGGCATGCAGCTCGCCCTTGGCCACCGGCTTGAGCAGGGTCGCGCAGAGCGCCGGGGTCAGGGTCAGCGCGAGGAACGCCGAGAACAGGATCGAGGTGGCCATCGACAGCGAGAACTGCTGGTAGATCACCCCCACCGAACCTTGCATGAACGCCATCGGGATAAACACCGCCACCAGCACCAGGGTGATGCCGATGATTGCCCCGGTGATCTGGGTCATGGCCTTGCGGGTCGCTTCCTTGGGCGACAGGCCTTCTTCGGCCATGATCCGCTCGACGTTCTCCACCACCACGATGGCGTCGTCCACCAGGATGCCGATGGCCAGCACCATGCCGAACATGGTCAGCACGTTGATCGAAAAGCCCAGCGCCAGCATGGTCGCGAAGGTGCCCATCAGCGCCACCGGCACCACCAGGGTCGGGATCAGCGTGTAGCGGATGTTCTGCAGGAACAGGTACATCACCGCGAACACCAGCAGCATTGCCTCGCCCAGGGTGTAGACCACCTTGGTAATCGAGACTTTGACGAAGGGCGAGGTGTCGTAGGGGATCTTGTATTCGACGCCAGCCGGGAAGTAGCGGGCCAGTTCGTCCATCTTCTCGCGCACCAGGGTGGCGGTGTTCAGCGCGTTGGCGCCAGGTGCCAGCTGCACGGCGACCGCGGTGGACGGCTTGCCGTTGAGGCGGGTGCCGAACTGGTATTCCTGGCTGCCGATCTCGACCCGCGCCACATCGCCGATGCGCACGATGGAGCCGTCGGGGTTGGCCTTGAGCACGATGTCGGCGAACTCTTCGGGCGTCGACAATTGCCCCTTGACCAGCACGGTGGCGGTGATTTCCTGGCTGTTGTGGGTCGGCAAATCACCGATGCTGCCAGCGGAAACCTGGGCGTTCTGCGCGACGATCGCGGCGTTGACGTCGGCCGGGGTCAGGTTGAAGCCAATCAGTTTCTGCGGGTCGATCCAGATCCGCATCGCCCGTTCAGCGCCGTACAACGAAGCCTTGCCGACCCCATCCAGGCGCTTGATCTCGTTCATCACGTTGCGCGCCAGGTAATCGCTGAGCGCCACTTCATCGAGCTTGCCGTCGCTGGAAGTCAAGGTGATCATCAGCAGGAAGCCGGAAGACACTTTCTCCACCGACAAGCCCTGCTGGATCACTGCTTGCGGCAGGCGCGACTCCACCACTTTGAGGCGGTTCTGCACATCGACCTGGGCCAGCTCCGGGTTGGTGCCCGGCTTGAAGGTGGCCGTGATGGTGGCCGAAGCGAGGCTGCTCTGGGATTCGAAATACAGCAGATGGTCGGCGCCGTTGAGCTCCTCCTCGATCAGGCTGACCACACTTTCATCGACGGTTTGTGCCGAGGCACCCGGGTACGCCGCGTAGATTTCGATCTGTGGCGGCGCCACATCCGGGTACTGGGCCACCGGCAGTTGCGGGATGGCCAGGGCGCCGGCCAACAGGATGAACAGTGCAACCACCCAGGCGAACACCGGGCGGTCAATAAAGAAATGCGGCATAAAATCTGCGTCCTGCCTACTGCCCGGTGACCAGGGCGTGCTCAAGAGGGGTGGCGTCGATGGCTACTTTGTCGCCGGGACGGGCGTGCTGCAGGCCTTCGATGACAATGCGGTCGCCGGGCTTGAGGCCGGCGCTGACGATCCAGCGGTCCTGTTGCACCTGGCCCAGTTGCACGGCTTGCTGGCTGACCCGGTCCTCGCTGTCGAGCAGCAACACCTGGGCAATGCCGGCGCTGTCGCGCTGGATCGCCCGTTGCGGCACGCTGATGCCTTGCTGGTTGACCGCTTGCTCCAGGCGCACGCGAATGAAACTGCCAGGGAGCAGGTCGAGGTCGGGGTTGGGGAACTCGCTGCGCACAATGATCTGGCCGGTGCCGGGGTCGACACTGATTTCCGAGAACAACAGCTTGCCCGGCAACGGATAGTGGCTGCCGTCGTCCTGGATCAACGTGGCCTTGGCCTGGTCCTGGCCAACCTGCTGCATCTGCCCGGCACGGAAGGCGCGGCGCAGCTCGTTGAGCTCGCGGGTCGACTGGGTCAGGTCGGCGTGGATCGGGTCCAGTTGCTGGATCAGCGCCAGGGGCGTGCTTTCGTTCTGTCCGACCAGTGCGCCTTCGGTGACCAGCGCGCGGCCGATGCGCCCGGAAATCGGCGCGGTGACCGTGGCGTAACCCAGGTTCAGCCGGGCACGGGCCACGGCGGCCTGGTTGGCGGCGACGTCGGCATTGGCCTGCAGCGTGGCTGCACGAGCATTGTCGTAATCCTGGGCACTGACGGCCTGGTCCTTGATCAACTGGGCGTAGCGTTTTTCCTGCAGGCGCGCCTGGAACGCATTGGCCTGCGCCTTGCGCAGCGCCGCGTCGGCACTGTCGAGGTCGGCCTTGAACGGCGCCGGGTCGATGCGAAACAACACCTGGCCCCGTTTCACGTCGCTGCCTTCGCGAAAGGCGCGCTGCAGCACTACCCCGGCGACCCGGGCGCGCACTTCGGCGATGCGTGGCGCGGCGATCCGCCCGCTCAGCTCGCTGCTGATCGACAGGGGGCGAGCTTCGATGGTTTCGATGCGCACGCTGGCCAGCGGCGCGGCCTCCTCGACGCTGGAAGACTTGTCACAGGCGCTCAGCATCAATGCCAGTGCTATCAGGCTGAGCGGTGCAAGCAGGTTCTTGGACATGTAAATACCCCAATAATGACCCAGGCATGCTACGGGCAGCCGGCCAGGGTAGCGGTGAAGCTTTGTAGTGGCTGTGTGAAATTGTGTGAAGGTTTTGCTCCTGCATGCGTGAGGGCGTATATCCTTGGTTTCTTTTGTGTCTGTTCAGCCGCTTTCGCGGGCAAGCCCGCTCCCACATGATCTGTGGTGCGCAATCCCCTGTGGGAACGGGCTCGCCCGCGATGGATCCGTCCAGACGCCATCGCTATTTCTGGAAACACCCATGCCCAACATCCTCCTGGTCGAAGACGACTCTGCGCTCTCCGAGCTGATTGCCAGCTACCTCGAACGTAATGGCTATCAGGTCAATGTGATCAGCCGTGGCGATCAGGTGCGTGAACGAGCGCGGGTCAACCCGCCGGACCTGGTGATCCTCGACCTGATGCTGCCCGGGCTCGATGGCCTGCAGGTGTGCCGACTGTTGCGCGCCGATTCGGCGAGCCTGCCGATCCTGATGCTGACCGCCCGTGATGACAGCCACGACCAGGTGCTGGGCCTGGAAATGGGCGCCGACGACTACGTCACCAAACCCTGCGAGCCCCGGGTGTTGCTAGCGCGGGTGCGCACCTTGCTGCGCCGCAGCAGCCTCAACGAACCGCAAAGCGCCAGCGACCGGATCCTCATGGGCAACCTGTGCATCGACCTGTCGGAGCGCACCGTGACCTGGCGCGAGCAGCCGGTGGAGCTGTCCAGCGGCGAGTACAACCTGCTGGTGGTCCTGGCCCGGCATGCCGGGGAAGTGCTGAGCCGTGACCAGATCCTGCAGCGCCTGCGCGGCATCGAGTTCAATGGCACCGACCGCTCGGTGGACGTGGCGATTTCCAAGCTGCGGCGCAAGTTCGACGACCACGCCGGCGAAGCGCGCAAGATCAAGACGGTGTGGGGCAAGGGCTATCTGTTCAGCCGTTCCGAGTGGGAATGCTGACGCCATGCTGCGCATCCTGATCCGCCTGTACCTGATCACCATCGTCACCTTCAGTGCGGCGATCTACCTGGTGCCAGACCTGGTGGTCAAGGTCTTTCACGAGCGCTTTTCCAGCTATAACCTGGACCACTCCCGGGGCGTGCAGAACCTGCTGGTCAAGCAGTTTCAAGGCGTGCCGAGCACTCAATGGCCGGCCCTCGCCGCTGAGTTGGATCAACAATTTAGTCCGTTGCAGATCGCCGTGGTACCGATCAGCGATGAGGGTTTCACTGCCCATGAACGCGAGCGTTTGCAGCGCGGTGAAATGGCCGTGCGCACCGGTGACTGGGGCTGGCGCACGTTGGCCGCGGCGCCATTGAATGAATCGCAGGCGGTCAAGCTGGTGGTGCCGCCGGACCCGCTGGACGTCAGTTTGCTGTACTGGGGCATCAATGTGCTGATCGGTGCGGCGCTGCTCGCCTGCCTGCTGATCTGGTTGCGTCCGCACTGGCGCGATCTGGAGCGCCTGCGCAACACCGCCGAACGTTTCGGCAAAGGTCACCTGGGCGAACGCACGCAGATTGCTGCCAGCTCCAACATCGGCAGCCTGGCCCACGTCTTCGACACCATGGCCGGCGACATCGAGAACTTGCTGAACCAGCAGCGCGACCTGCTCAACGCGGTATCCCATGAGCTGCGCACACCCTTGACCCGCCTGGATTTCGGCCTGGCCCTGGCGCTGTCCGATGACCTGCCGGCCGCCAGCCGCGAGCGCCTGCAAGGCCTGGTGGCGCACATTCGTGAGCTGGACGAGTTGGTCCTCGAGTTGCTGTCCTACAGCCGCCTGCAAAACCCGGCACGTTTGCCGGAGCAGGTCGAGGTGGCACTGGACGAGTTCATCGACAGCATCCTGGGCAGCGTCGACGAAGAGCTGGAGTCGCCGGAAATCGTGATCGACGTGCTGCTGCACGGCCATCTCGAACGCTTCAGCCTCGACCCGCGCCTGACCGCCCGGGCTATCCAGAATTTGCTGCGCAACGCCATGCGCTATTGCGAGAAGCGCATCCAGATTGGTGTGCAAGTGCGGCCCGAAGGCTGCGAGATCTGGGTCGACGATGACGGCATCGGCATCCCCGACGATGAGCGCGAGCGGATTTTCGAACCGTTCTACCGCCTCGACCGCAGCCGCGACCGCGCCACCGGCGGCTTCGGCCTGGGCCTGGCCATCAGCCGCCGGGCCCTGGAAGCCCAGGGCGGCACCCTCACCGTCGAGGCGTCGCCGCTGGGCGGGGCGCGATTCAGGCTGTGGCTGCCCACCCCAGCCTGATTGCGAAGCGGCTACTTAGCCCAATGGCCAACTCGCGCCCCAGGTGCGCGCACTCACGTATTGAACCAGGAGTGTTCATGCCCGATATCGACCACGGCTCGGCGATTGAACGGAAAGTAATGATCGATCAGGGCCATTTGCTGGTCGACATAAGCCTGATCCCACAGGTGATGAGTGTTTGAAATGTTGGCGCCCGGCTCGGCATTGAAGCAAAGCCGATAGTAGTCGGCGCGCTCGACGGCGACCACGTCGTTGAGCACACCGGGGCCTGTGAGGCGGAACAGTTCACGTGCGTAGGTCGGCATGTCCATGGCCGCCTCCCTGGGGTTGCCGAGGATACCCAGGGCATCGACATAGGGCCGGACCTGGGTAAAAAAGCCTGGGCTTTGCACAAAGCGCAGCTGCATCTCCTTGGAAATTTCCTGCAATACGGGATTGTTGGGATGGGACGCGAAAATGCTGCTGTTGTAGCCTGAAAACCCTGCCATCTGCTCAGTGACCTTGGGCCCAAGCAGCAAATCGTTAGGTGCGGCCAGCAATTCGATATCGTTGATATCCACCCGAAAGGTGTCATCGACATCCATGTAGATACCACCATGATGGTCGGTCAAGGGATAGCGCAACACATCGGAGGCTGCCGAGTAATTACGCCCGGGCCCGTGCATGACGGTGGTGTACTGCTGGTAGTTGTCCGATTGCGAGAACATCCTGAAAAACGCGGTGTCCCGTAACGGCGCTATCACCAGCGAGGGCGCGGCCCGTTGCAGTTGCTCCCGAATTTGTGCCAGTACCTCGGCGTCCTGTATATCGACATGCAGGGTCGACACATAACGGCTGCTGAGCCGGCAGTTATGGGCGATGTTCTCGATCAGTCGAGGCGACGGCACGGCATGCCCCAGCCATAGGTAGTGAATGTTCGCAGGGATAGGCGCAAGGTTGCTCGCAAACACCGGGAGCCTGGGCAGTTGCACGGTCTGCATTCTTGCAGGCGCCGGCAGGCTGTCCTTGACCGCGCGCCATTGCGCGACAGGACCGGTGACCCATTGGCCCTGGGCATTGCGCCAGGTGGGTGTAGTCGGTTGCCCCCGAAAATCGATCAACCACCAGCAACCTTGCTGCACCATGAAAATCGCTTGGCAATCCTGCTCTGGCCCCAGGTGAACCCAACCGGTGACGGACATGCCATCGACCGGGATGGTGACCTCATGCACGGGTGCCAGCTGTTGTTGCGGCGTGCGTGGCAGGCGGCATAGGCCGCTGACGCTCAGCATGTGACCTCCCAGGCCTGGCGCGAGGCGTTGAAGGTGACTACCGGCCCCTGCACCTCAGCGCTGTGGACCCGCCATTGCGTGGTATCGGGCAGCGGGCTTACAGCGTAGGGATGGCCCTGCATGAGGATGTAGGTGTGCCGGTTTATCGTGTAAAGGTTCATGACGGGGGTGACGTGCGAAAGATCAATGCCGTGGGCGACCAATTGGCGCTGTTGAGGGATAGTCAGGGCGTTGCGGGTGACAGACAGGTTTGGCTTGAAGAAAGCCAGCGCGTCGGCCTGCCTGAATGCGGCCAGGGTGGTCAGGTCCTGTGAGCGCAACAAGTCGCCGGAGGCGGCCCCCAGGGGCGGCAGGTTCAGGCCGTTGGCAAGCTGCGATGCATGGAGTTGTCCGCGAACGAAGCGCGAGCCGGCGCGTACCAGCGCCACGCCTTTGATACCCCCTTGAAACAGGAATATCGCCGGCCCCAGCGGGTTGGCCGCCTGAGCAAAACCTTTGGCCAACACTGCACCGAACTCCCGGGCACCCTGGGCGGTTTGCGCCGCCTTGAGCGCCAACCGGGAAATCCCGAAGGATGTCGAACGCACTACCAGGCGTCCCACCTGGACGTAAGCCCTCACGGCATGCAATACGGCACTGCCAAAAGGCACCAGGTAGCTCAGCGCTTCCAACCCGGCGAACAGGAAGGTACCGGGGGTTACGGTGCCGCGGCTGATGTCCAGGTACACCGAATAGCCGGGCACAAAGAAACTCGCCAGGCGCTCGTTGCTCGCCGCCAGACTCTCGCGATAGCGTTCATAGGGGGTCGGCTCACGCAAGACGTCGTACGCCTGGTCGACGGCTTTGCCAAAGACTTCGTCGACCATCTTCTGGCTGAGAAAACGGATTTTTCCATCACGATCCAGTGCGCTGATCTGGCGAGCTACTGTGTAGAAACCAACGTCCAGTTCGGGTTCCGCGAGAACCTTGCCGGGACGCCCTTGAAGGTAGGCGTCCTGGTCCAGATCCGGCACTGCGCTCATGTAGGGCGACTCGTGATAAATGGCGTCGGCCGTAGGGGGTGAAAACCTGTAGTTGACGCGAATTCTTCGCGTGCCGTTGCGTCCCAGCAGGCGAATCGTGCCCGATGCAGAAAAGATTTCGTAGGCGTACTCCTGATCATCCTTCTTGTAGAGTGCGATCAACCCGTGGCAGGCGGTCTGGCGTTGCCCCTGGGGATCCTTGAAGGACACCTTGATGAATTTGTAGGCCCCAAGGATCCTGTCACGGTCCAGCGCCGGCAAGTCGTGCAAGGCCAGGACCATGCGCTCTACCTGGCCTTGCAGGTAATTTTGCTTGAAGTCCTGGTAGCGCTCCTCGAACGCTGCTTGAAGCGCACAGCCGCCGTCGATATCAGGGACAAAACCCAATTCGCTGACACCGAATGCACGCTCTACACCACAGGTCATATAGCGTTCGAGCGCGGTCATGCGCATCGAGCGACCAAGCTCGTGATAACCCTTCACAAAAAATCGCAGTACCTGGCTTTCAGTGAATGATGACCGGCGTTGCAGGTTCAGTTCCGGTTGCGACTTCAGACGTTCCAGGGCCATGGATTTGCGCACGGGAGGCACTTGTGCCAGTTGGGTAAAGGTTCTTGCCTCAAGCATTTGTTGCTGTTGCAAATGCAGCAAGGCTGCCAATGACTGATCCGGCCCGACCTGGTCAGCGCTAGTCTGCGCAATGACGCCCCGGCACATCGCAAAGTGCAAGGTGGCGACTTGGCCACTGACGGCAATCGCCAGTTGTGCTGGCTCAGGCAATTGCTCGAACGGGCATTGGCTGTAGAAGCTCATCAGCTCCTGATAACGGTGAATCAGCGAAGAACCGGGGCGAAGCTGTTCTGCCAGGTTGACCGCATGACGGAACTGGATGGCGCTCAGGCTCTGTCCGAACAGCAGAGTGTCAGGCACATTGCGGACCAGCAACTCCGGAGCATGCTCACGACACAGCAAGGTAAAGGTCAACGCACCTGCCCCACGGGCGCTGCTTTGCTTAAACGTGGCCTGCAGGTGCTGGCGCAGGTGTAGACGTACCTGCTCATGGGTACGCTCTCCCAACGCCACGGTTAACAGGTTCAGCCCGCAGACATGCCCCAGGGAGCGGCTGGCCACCGGCTCGAGATAGTTGGTCAACGCCTCGAGCGCCATGGCCCTGCGCAGTGGGGGCGATTGAAGATGCCGGGGATCCATTGCCCGTTCGAGCCGGTGAAAGCCCGGAAAGTCACACAGTAAGTCGAGGAACAGCCCGTGGGTCAGCAGGTAAGGATCCGTGTGGGAGGGGGCGGTTGCTGCTGGGTACACAAGGCTGACCTGCAAGTAATCGCACAGGGCATCGACGTCGGCAGGCGTGCTCCTGGCGCCGATGATTGAATCAATCCTGAAGCTGCCGGCCCGTATGCGGGCCTGGGCTTCGTCCAGCACGGTGGCGCTGTAGCTGAGGTCCAGGCGCTCGGAGGCGGCGGGATTCAGGCCGAGCAAGCCTGGAGTCACCAGGTCGGCGGTATGTCGTGCCTGTTCGCGGGTCGCGTCGCGGGCTAGTAGTTGCTCCATGACGAAACACTTGTAGCCACGGCTATCGGGAACCTCCCACTGCGCATTCAGCCGATGCAATTGATAGCGGTAGATCTTTTCGATGACGCGGAAGGCGAGCGCTGGGGTGATGGCGCCCTGGGCAAAATAATACGGCGTTCGGTTCAGCACTTGGCCAACACGCTCGATCGTTTGCGGGCTGGCCAGTGCTTCAAGCATCAGCTGACGACGTTCGGCGTCTGTCAGTGCCCCAGTCCTGAGGGGCGGCATGTCGAAAAACGTCAAGGCCAGGGCATTGCCGTCGCGACCGGCTTCGTTGCGGTGGGCCGTCCAGGCATTGAACAACTGTTGGTCGGCGATCTTTTCGACGAGCCGCAGGTTACGTTCGGCCACCCATGGCGCCAGATCCTGGACGCGGGATGTCTCAAGGGCGGCATCCAAATGTCCGAGGAATGCGAGCAGGCCTTGGTCCAGTACCGACCCCTTGCCGGTTTCAACGGCAAAGTTGAGGTTTTTATCTTGCATTGCCAGCGTGGCGTCGATCAGTTCGCCGACCAGGTCCGACGCAAGCGGGTACGCGTGAAGGGATACTCGCTCGATGCTGTCACGCAGCGCGCTGGCCAGATGCAGGGCGTCGTGCCTGGTCAGGCATCCCAGTAATGGACCTGCTCCTGGCGCCTGAGCCAATTGCTCAGTGACGTCGCGGTTCAGCGCTGTCCACCCGGTAAATACCTGCAGCCCTCTGGTCGGCGTCACACAGATGATCGGGCCTTGCAGTTGCTCGAAGTCTGGCGCATCCGCCAGAGCGGGCGTGATGAGGAAGCAGCGATTGAGTACGCAGGTACGAAAGCTCGCGCGGTCTTGCAAGGCCAGGGTATGGATGCACGCGGTGGTCGGGTCTTCAAGCGTTCTGAACAGGAATTGATAGTGCGTAGTTTCCAGCGTGCCATCCAGTACGCCCAGGCGTGCAGCATCCTGCAAGCGTGCCGTCAGTTGGCTACCCCATGCCTGTTTGCGCGGTATACCCGGGCTGGGGGTATCCCAGTAGTGCTTGAGGTCGTCTAGCCACCTTGCCGTCCAGTTGCGCAGGAACTCGAGGAGACCATCGAACAGGGTGCGGCTGACGGGCAGGAAGGCGTGGAGTTTGAAATTGCTGTAGTTGACCGGTGCTTCCCTGAGCAAGTCCGCGCTGCTGACTGGGCTCGACGGGCCGTCCTGCTGCTGGACGTGAAGGTCCTGATACAGGGATATCCAGAGGGTTTTGCATTCCCGGCCCTCAGGCGGGGTCGTGTTGGCGCGCAGCATCTCGGTGATCAACTGTGCAACCGGTTGGTTGTACGACAGCGCGACAGCCGGACGTTGCGTGACCGGGTCGAGCATGATCAGGGCCGGGTCATCTTCTTCTGCAGCGTGTACCCGCATCGAGTAAATCGTTGCCGGATCGAGGGTCGGAGCAACTTCGCCGATCAGCTCGGTGAGCCCTTTGATCAGCGTTGCCTGCGCGCTCGGCTGCTGGGCAAACAAGCCGATCTGCTCGAAGCGGTTACCCAGCATTCGCCCAATCTGCTGGCGTTGCAGTCCGCGCACGTGGCGAGCATCGACGATGCTGGCGAGCAGGCTGATCTGATCGTTATGCAGTACATAGGCGTTGTGGTTGTGCTCCAGGGCCCGGGCAAAAAAGCTGGCTCGGAACTGGCTTCGCGCTTCGCTATCCGGGAGCGAATCGGGATAAGCCGCACGGTCGGCAAAGTCCCGCCAGATGGTCGAGGCCAACTGGTACATGAACTCCAGCATCCAATCGGGACCGATGGTATCCAGGGCGCGGCCCGTGGCCCGGGCCGCGATCAACCGGGTTGCCTTGAGGTTGAGCAGCAGTGGCAGCACGCTGCCGTCGGTCCATTGGCCAATGCTGTCGGGCGCCGTGGCACTCAGGGCGCGGTGAACATCGACGCTCGTCAGGTAGCCCAGCATCTGCCGGGCTTGCATGCTTTCCAGGCTACTGATGGACGGATCACCGAGGTGGGTGAGGTAGGTGCGGATCGTGAGCGGAGTGAAGGGTTGCATAGTGGGCTCCCGTTAAGAGTGAGCTTCACTATCAAAAAAACCGAACCCGGTAATGCGGTACATAGTTATCGCTTGCCAATGTGTTTTTGCGTGGTATTGCACAGCACTCTGGAGCGAGCCTGCTCGCGATGGTCGCTAACGATGACGCGTATTGCCTGAATACACGCGTAGTCTTTTGCGCACGAATGCGGTGCGTCGCGGTCGTACCCTTCACAGGGCCCAGGCCCAGCGCAACGGGGAGACGTAATGAGCCAGGATGTACTTGCCACTGAAACCAATCGCCGGCAGTTGCAGCAAATCATCGCCGGGCTGTCCGACGGGGTGATTCTGCTGGATGCGGACAAGACTCTGCTGTGGGCCAATGACGCGGCGCTGGCCATGCACGGGGTCGAGCGGATCAGCGACCTGGGGGCCAACGCCCGCGAGTATGCCCGGCGATTCACCCTGCGCTATCGCAACAACCATCCGGTGTTGGTGAAAAACTACCCCATCAGCCGGGTTGCCAATGGTGAGACCTTCAGCGATGTGGTGGTCGAAGTCACGCCGACCGGCGACCCGGAGCGTACCTGGGTGCACCGCATCCGCAGCATGATCCTCACCGATCAGCAGGGTGCGCCGGAATCCCTGGTGCTGATCCTCAGCGATGCCACTGAATGGGCCAGCGCCGAGCAGCGCTTTGAAAAAACCTTCAATGCCAACCCGGCCCCGGCGGTGATCTGCCGCCTCAGCGACCTGCGTTACCTGAAGGTCAATCAGGGTTTCGTGGAAATGACCGGCTACTCACGCGAGCAGATCATTGGCCGTTCGTTGTACGAACTGGACGTGCTGGAGGACGCCGAGCGCCGCGACCTGGCCATCGAGCGCCTGAGCCAGGGCATTACCGTTCCGCAAATGCAGGCCGACCTGCGCCTGCCCGATGGCAGCCGCAAATTGGTAGTGGTGGCCGGGCAGCCGCTGGACCTCAACGAAGAACCGTGCATGCTGTTTTCCTTCGTCGACCTGGAATTGCGCCGCAGGGCCGAAACCGCGCTGCGCCAGAGTGAGGAGCGGTTCGCCAAGTCGTTTCGCATGAGTCCGGTGCCGACCCTGATCTGCAGCGCCGAGAGTCTGCAGGTGGTAGACGTCAACGATGCCTTCCTCAACAGCATCGGGTACGCCAGTGAGACGCTGTTGGGCAAGACCATCGATGAGCTTGGCTTCTTCGCCACCCGGGATGCCGCCAGCCAATTGTTTGCTACGTTGAAGAGGCTCGGCAGCGTGGAAAGCGTCGACCTGCAAGTGCGCAAGCAGGACGCGGTGCTGATCGACTGCGCGGTCTGGGCCGACACGGTGAGCATCCAGGACCATTCTTGTTATCTGCTGGTGCTGATGGACATCACGGAACGCAAACGCACCGAGCTGGAACTGGTGGCGGCGATCGAGGAGGTGATGCAGGACGCCTCCTGGTTCAGCCAGACCCTGATCGAAAAGCTGGCCAACGCCAAGAGTGCCCATCGCAGCCACCGGCCGAGCGTGGCGTTTACCGAACTTACCGCCCGTGAGCGCGACGTGCTGGGTTTGATCTGCGAAGGCCTGGCTGACAAAGAGATCGCCGCGCGGCTGCAACTGGCGCCCAATACCGTGCGTAATCACGTGGCTACGCTGTACTCCAAACTGGCCGTGCACAGCCGTAGCGAGGCTATTGTCTGGGCCCGTGAACGTGGGTTGTTTGCTGGTGAGCGGCGGCTGAAAAGCCCGAAATAAAGGTGCAAATGCACTAGTCGCGACAGTGCAAATTGAGCTTCTGCAACGGCTCGCCAGTTCATAGGCTGTCAGGGTGCGCATCGTCCATCGGACGTTTGCCGCTTCCTTTCAGCCCAGCCCAATGGACGCCTGCCGTGATGACCCAAGCGCAACTGCGCAGTTACATCGAACAAGCCCTGGCCCCGCTGGCCTGTGACTTCAGCGTGGATGCCGATGGTTGCCTGACGCTGCGAGTGTTCGAAGCGCAAGACGGTCGGGTGCACCTGGTGGTGACCGGGATCAAGCCCGGCCGGCTGACCAGCGCCAGCGACCTGGCGCAAATGCTCGAAGAGCTGCGCTATGAGCTAAGCGCTACCCGCCTGGGGCAGGCCGACAGCGCTTGAACCCGGGTTGGCGGTTGAGGAGCTATCGATCGCTGAACTATCTGAAGTCCTTGCGGCTCTACAGATCAGGCCCTCTGTGGCTTACATTGGGCTGAACTCCTCTTAACCCGACTCGCAGGCCACCTCATGCACACTTTTTTGAGATCTGCTTTTGCGCCATTGCTGTTGCCACTCTGCGCGGTTGCCATCCTCAGTGGCTGCGCCAGCCCACCACCGCCAGTGGTGGTGCAAGCCCCGCCGGTCAAGACCTGCAACACCGCGCAAGATACCCAGGTGCTGGGCCAGGCCCGGGCGGAGGGGGAAGTGACCCGGGTCACTACCACCACCCGTTGCATCACTCAGTAGCCGGCAACAAGCGCTGGCGGCAATCGAGTGTCAGGCGCGCACCGCCCCATTCGCTGACACCGACGTCCAGGCTGAAGCCGTGCAGGTGGACGATGGCGGCGACAATCGACAGGCCCAGGCCGAACCCACCGTTCTGGGCGCTGTCGTCGACCCGGTAGAAGCGCTGGAATACGGCCGTGCGTTTGTCGGCGGGAATGCCGGGGCCGCAATCGTGTACTTCGATCCGGCAACTGCCGGCATTGTCGCTGGCCCGTACCTGCACCTGACCGCCGGCGGGGGTGAACTTGATCGAGTTGCTCAGCAGGTTGGACAAGGCCTCGAACAGCAGCGCCCGGTCGCCGGTCAGTGACGGCAGGCTGGGCGGTGCCTGCAGGCTCAAGGTCAACTGGCCTTCTTCGGCGAGGGGCAGGTAGAAGTCGTGCAGTTCCTGCAGCAGTGGTAGCGGGTCGAACAGCAGGAAGCCGGAACGCCGCTGTTGATCCTCCAGCTCGGAGATCCGCAGCAATCCGCGAAAACGCGCCATCAAGGTGTCGGTCTCGGCAATCACCTGGTCCAGTTGCGCCGCCTCGGTCGAGCCTTCGGCTGCTTGCTGCTGGATCCGGTACAACTGGGCGCGCAGCCGGGTGAGCGGGGTGCGCAGGTCGTGGGCGATGTTGTCGCACACCCCCTTGACCTCGTTGACCAGGCGTTCGATGCGTTCGAGCATGGCGTTGACGATGGCGGCCAGCATGTCCAGTTCGTCGCGGCGGCTGGACAGCGGCAGGCGGTGGTTGAGGTTGCCGGCGACTATGGCTTCGGCGCTGGCCTGCAGGGCGTGAATGCGGCGCAGGGGGCGGCGGCGCAACAGGTACCAGCCGGCAATGCCGGGAATGATGGTCAGCGATACACCCCAGAGCAGCGCATGCAGGATGATCCGATTCACGGCAAACAGTGAACCGTTGTCGCGCGCCAGCACCAGCCAGCGACCATCCAGGGTCGGCGTCGCCACGGCGTCGCAGCTGTCCGGGGGGAGGCGTGGGTCATGGGGGTCGGCGCAGTTGGCGAGCTCATGCACTTTGCCGTCCAGCGGCAGACCCTCGGGGATCTGCTGGATCAGCCCGTGCAGGGGGCGGTGAAAGGCGTCGAACAGGCCGTAGGCATCAACGCCGCGTTGGTCGAAGGTGGTGCTGGCGATCAGCGCTTCATCCAGTTGCTCGCCGTGAAAGCGCGAGAACAGGTGCTGGCGTTGCATGATCGAATGCCGGGACAGGTTATCCAGGTAGCTCGACACCTCGTAGTACATCACGCCCATCAGCAGGCAGCTCCAGACCACGAACAGTGCGCTGTAGAGCGCCAGCAGGCGGCTGCTGGAGGAGCGCCAGCCTTTAGACGGGTTCAGCAATGACATAACCCGAGCCTCGCACGGTGCGGATCAGTGGCAGCAGCCCTGGTGGGTCGACTTTTTTGCGCAGGCGGCCGATGTGGACGTCGATCAGGTTGGTACCGGGGTCGAAGTGGTAACCCCAGACTTCTTCGAAGATCATCATCCGCGAGAGGATCTGCCCGCTGTTGCGCAGCAGGAATTCCAGCAGTTTGTATTCGGTGGGCAAGAGGATCAGCAGTTGCCCGGCGCGGGTGGCTTCGCGGCTGATCAGGTTGAGTTCCAGGTCGGCCACCTGCAGGGTGGTTTCCACGCTCTTGACGGTGTTTTGGCGGCGCAGCAGGACTTCGACCCGGGCGGCCATTTCATCGGTGGCGAAGGGTTTGGTCAGGTAGTCGTCGCCTCCGGCGCGCAGGCCGCGTACACGTTCGTCGACATCGGACAGGGCGCTGATCATCAGGATCGGGGTTGACACACCCATGGTGCGCAGGGTGGTGACGATGGCCAGGCCGTCGAGTTCGGGCAGCATGCGGTCGAGGGTGATCAGGTCGTAGTCGCCGCTGACCGCGCGGGCCAGGCCTTCGCGACCATTGGCTACCCAGTCTACGTCGAGGCCGTGGCTGCTCAGTTCGGCGACGATCTCCCGGGCGGTGACTGCGTCGTCTTCAATGGTCAGGATTCGGGTCATGGGGTTGCCTGAGGGTGGGTGAGTTGCCTGGCGTAGTGTGCCAAGAAATGGGGGTTGGGTTGCTAAATTAAAGTTTATATAGGGGGCGTGGGGGCATATCCGTTACAGCGGTAACGGCTACTTATGGTTTCGCCCTTACGGCGACTCCCTTTTGCAAACGCCCAAAAGGAAGCAAAACGCTTTGCCCCAAGCGTACGGCCCCTCGCTAGGGCTCGGGGTTCCTTCGCTACGGTATCCATCCGGGGGCATCGCCTCCGGTTTGCTTCGCTGCACCTCCTCTCGATGTATGCGGCTTCGCCGCATGGCGCTGCGCGCCTACCCCCTGATGGACACCTTGGCTCAGCCTGCCGATGGGGCGGGTGGATCAAGATCAAGAGCCAGAGCACGGCGACCTGCCGGTCGGCCTGAGTGGTGAGGGCGGGCGAGGCGGCCTATCGGCCGGCCTGCTTTTGCCGAGTTTGGGAGGCTCAAGATCAGGGGTGGCAGGCGAGCTGGTGCTCGGGCTGTTGAGGGGTGTGGGTTGTGTGTGGAACATTGATATCATCCGGCCATACTTTTTTCGGGAGTTTGATCGTGCGTGTTTTGTCTCGCCGTGGTTGGATGCCGTCTTTGTCTGTGTTGCTCTTCCTGGGGTTCGCGATGTCTTTTGCTTCGGCGGCAAATCAGCCGTGCTCCGGAAAGAAAGGTGGGATTGCCCGTTGTGACGGCGAGTTGTTTTTGTGCAATGACGGTTCTATCAGTGCGTCGAAAAAAAGCTGTTCGGCCACATTCGGCCAGAAGGCCGGCAGTGCCGTGGCCCAGCCTTTGTTGCAGGACTCGGGTGGGTGTCAGTGTGGCAGCGGGGCGTTTTGTACCGGGCCCAGGGGTGGGGTTTATTGTCTGACGCCCAGTGGCAACAAGAGCTACAAGCGTAAGTAGCGGTTGTGATTTGGGCAGTGCATTACGCCCGCTGCATCGGGGCGGTTGTTGCAAATTGCATGAGTGGAAAACCGCCGAAGATTTCAACTGATTGAATTTAAAGGTTTTATTCAAAGTTCGTAGCTGGCATGTTGACTGCAATATCAGGTCTGAAGCGTTGCAACAGTCTTCCTCATGCCTGGAGCACTACAACAATGAATAGAACCTCTGATATGTATCCGGCCGATCTGCCAGCGTCGAGTGCGCTGTCGGGGGTGTCCTGGGCGGCGATTTTTGCCGGGGCGGCGGCTGCGGCAGCGCTGTCGCTGATTCTCGTGGTGCTGGGTTTTGGCCTCGGATTTTCGGCGGTGTCGCCGTGGGCCGGGAGCGGGATCAGTGCCAAGGGCCTGGGGATTTCGACTATCGTCTGGCTGGCTTTCACCCAGATTGTTGCCTCCGGGCTCGGTGGCTATATCGCTGGGCGGTTGCGGGTGAAGTGGTCGAACATGCATGGCGATGAGGTGTATTTTCGCGACACGGCCCATGGCTTTCTGGCTTGGGCGGTGGCGACCCTGGTGACCGCGACCCTGGTGGTCGGTTCGGTCAGCAGCATCGTCAGTGGTGGGGTGCAGGCCGGTGCCAGTGTGGCAGGCGGGGCGGCCAGTGCCATGACCATGGCTGCGGGGACCGCTGCCAGCCAGGGCAGCGCGGATGATTACGGTTATTTCGTCGACAGCCTGTTTCGTGATGATCGTCCGGCGGCGGTGAGCGACGATGCCGCCCATGCCACCGTGACCCGGATTTTCGTGCAGACCCTCAGCCATGACGGTCAACTGGCGGCGGAGGATCGTACCTACCTGGCCCAACTGGTGGCCCAACGGACCAACCTGACCCAGGCGGATGCCGAGCGGCGGGTCGATGAAGTGTTCGCCAAGGCGCACAAGGCGGTCGAGGATGCCAAGCTGGCGGCCAAGCAAGCAGCCGATACTGCCAGCAAAGTGGCGGCCTGGACCGCGCTGTGGATGTTTGTCGCACTGTTGTGTGGTGCTTTTTTTGCCAGCCTCGCCGCTACCTTTGGCGGTCGTCGCCGGGACGCGGTGGTGTACCTGGAACCGGCCGGCTATATCCCGGTCTCTGCGCCCACTGCCATTCGTTGATTGAGGAGAACTACCATGCGCTCACTCCTGCTGTTTTTCCTCGGCGTACCAATCCCGATCATTATCCTGATTGCCTTGTTCATGCATTGATCCTGCTACAAGGCTGAACCAACCGCGTCTGCCCCTGGCAGGCGCGGTTTTTTGTGCGCCCGGTATTTGGCAAGGGCAGTCCTGTTTTTGGCCGATGCGGCGCCTACGGCAGGAGGCATCGGCTTGGTATAGTTCGGGCCTTCATTTCTGTGCCAGCAAGGACTACTGCCATGCCCGAATATCAAGCCTTCCGCGTCGAACTGGCGGACAACATCGCCCATGTGCAGATCAACCGTCCGGAAAAGATCAACGCGATGAACGCGGTGTTCTGGACCGAGATCATCGAGATTTTCCAGTGGATCGAAGACACCGACGAGGTGCGCGCGGTGGTGATCAGTGGTGCCGGCAAGCATTTCTCCTCGGGGATCGACCTGATGATGTTGGCCGGGGTGGCTAACGAAATGGGCAAGGACGTGGGTCGCAACGCGCGCCTGCTGCGCCGCAAGATCCTCGCCTTGCAGGCCTCGTTCAATGCGGTCGACAACTGCCGCAAGCCGGTGTTGGCGGCAATCCAGGGGTATTGCCTGGGTGGGGCCATTGACCTGATCAGCGCCTGCGACATGCGCTATGCGGCCGCCGATGCGCAATTCTCGATCAAGGAAATCGACATCGGCATGGCTGCCGACGTCGGTACCCTGCAACGCTTGCCGCGGATCATTGGTGACGGCATGCTGCGTGAACTGGCTTACACTGGACGCACCTTTGGTGCCGAGCAAGCACGCGAGATTGGCCTGGTCAACCGGCTCTATCCGGACACCGAGAGCCTGCTGGACGGGGTCATGGGCATAGCCCGCGAGATCGCCGCCAAGTCGCCAATCGCTATCGCCGGTACCAAGGCAATGATCAGCTACATGCGTGATCACAGCATCAACGATGGCCTGGAATACATCGCCACCTGGAACGCCGCCATGCTGCAGTCCAACGATCTGCGCGTGGCCATGGCCGCCCATATGAGCAAACAGAAGCCCGAATTTCTGGATTGAGCCCACATGACTTCACGCTGGACCACGGCAGTACTCGACACCGACGTAACCGGCGGCTGGGCAGTAGCCCGCAGCCCCGAAGGCTTTTTGTTCGATGACAATGGCGCGCTGTTCCCCCGGGAATGGCTCAAGCGCCAGGATTTGTCGCTGCTCGCCGAGCATGGCATTGGCCATCTCGACGGCGAGCCGGTGTATCTGCTGGAGTTGCAGGCCGCAGGCGAGGTGCCGGGGTGTGGCTGGAAAGGCTTGCGTGGGTTCATGCTTGAAGGCGATCACACGTTGTACAAGGTACTGGGCTACGCCGCGCAGATCGGCACCTGGGCCCGCGAGCACCGTTTTTGTGGCAACTGCGGCCAGGCCATGGTCCAGGTGCCACGTGAGCGGGCGATGTATTGCCAGCCGTGTGACTTGCGCAGTTACCCGCGGATTTCACCGAGCATGATTGTGCTGATCACCCGCGGCGACGACATCCTCCTGGCGCGTTCACCGCGGTTTGTCAGCGGGGTCTACAGCACCCTGGCCGGTTTTGCCGAGCCGGGGGAGTCGGCCGAGGACTGCCTGATTCGCGAGGTGCGCGAGGAGGTGCAGATCGAGGTCAGGAACATCCAGTACCTGGGCAGCCAGTGCTGGCCGTTCCCTCATTCGATGATGCTCGGCTTCCATGCCGAGTACGCCTCTGGCGAGATCGTCCCGCAAGCCGACGAGATTGAAGACGCCCAGTGGTTCAACATTCACGCGCTGCCGCCGTTGCCGGCGTCGCGCTCGATTGCCCGTTATCTGATCGACGTCTACGTTGCGCGGCGCTTAGGCCACGCTGAACCAGTGCTGCCAGGCTAGGCGTACGGTCAGGCCCAGCACTACCGCGATGAATACCGGGCGAATGAACTTCGCCCCACCGCTGATGGCGGTGCGCGCCCCAAAAAACGCCCCGACCATCACCGACACACCCATGCTCAGGCCGATGATCCAGTCCACTTGCCCGGAAAAAATGAACACCGACAGCGCGGCCGCGTTGCTGACGAAGTTCATGCTGCGCGCCACGCCGCTGGCCTTGACCAGGTCGATGGGGTACAGCAGCAGGCTGCTGACGGTCCAGAACGCGCCCGTGCCGGGACCGGCCACGCCGTCGTAGAAACCTAGGCTGAAGCCCTGGGTCGACTGCCACTTCTTCTTGATCGGCGCGTCGCTGTCCACCGGCGCCTTGGGCGTCCCGCCAAACAGCAGGTACAGGCCACAGGCAAACACGATCACCGGGAGCATTTTGTTCAGCCATTCGGCCGGCAGGTAGTGCGCCACGACCGCACCGGCCAGCGCTCCCACCAGGGTGCCGACAATCGCATGCACCCACTGCCTTGGATGGAACAGCTTGCGCCGGTAGAAGGTGACGCTGGCGATGGCCGAGCCGAAAGTCGCGCTGAGCTTGTTGGTGCCCAGCACCAGGTGCGGGGGCAGGCCGGCGGTGAGCAGGGCCGGGGTGGTCAACAGGCCGCCGCCGCCGGCAATGGCATCGATGAAACCGGCAATGAACGCGACAACGGCCAGAATGGCCAGGGTGGTGAGGTCTACGCTGAGTTCGAAAGGCATGGGGTCGACTTATTCGGTGGGGCAGTGGGATAAGGCCGGCGCCATCTTACCCATAACCTGTGGCGGCCGCGACCGCCACACCACCTGCCGCCAGGTTCAGGCGCTGTTGCGGCGCAACGTCTGGGACGGCGATTCACCGTAACTGCGCTGATAGTCCTGGGAGAAACGCCCCAGATGGAAGAAGTTCCAGTGCATGGCCGTTTCGGTCACGGTCGCCCAGCGCTGGGTCAGCAGGTCGTGTCTGGCGTTAGACAAACGCAGGGTGCGCAAGTACGCCATGGGCGTGGTGCCGAAGGTCTCGACGAAACCCTGGTGCAAGGTGCGGCCGTGGGTTCCCAGGGTTTGCGTGAGCTGCTCCATGCACAGGGCGGTGTGCGCATGGGCGTGCAGGTATTCGATGGCCTGGCTGGCGATTTGTCTGCGCAATGGCGCCTCGCGCGCCGAGTCATGGCGTGGGCTCAGGGCTTGCAGCAAGGAGCTGAGCAAGGTCGCTTCCCATTGCGCGCCGGACACGACGTCAGGTGGATGGCGCTGGTTCAACGAGACGCTGATGGCGTTGACCGCGTTCAGCACCGAGTAATGATCGTGCGCCTGATAGCGCTGGCCCTGGCGCTGCTTGAGCACATCAGTGGTGCCGTACAGTTCGCGGCACTGCTCGTAGTGCTCCAGGGTGGTGGTAACGGTGAACAGCGCTTCGTTGGGCTCGCACAGGTAATGCACCGGTTCGCCGCTGTACAGCACCACCATTTCATTGGGGTACAGCCGCTGGTGGTTCCAGGTCGGGCGGCCCGTGGTGGACTGGGACAGGGCGAAGGTGATGTGCCCGTCGGGAACACAACTGACGGCGCTGATGGAGCACTTGAAATCGAACCGGCTATGGCGCAGGCGAGGGCCGCGCATGTGCTTGAGGCGATGGATGCGCGCGTGTTTCTCGACGGAAGAAAAATCGATGTGCCATTGGTCATTGCCGGTGGACAGTTCGTCCAGGGCAACGGATTCGAGGGTCAATAAAGCAGGGGTTGGAAGGGCGGACATGCTGTACAGGAAGGGCACCTGAAAAAGACTCGGGTTGAGTGGGCCTCGCGGCGTCTGAGTGGCCAGGTCGGGCGAGCATTGCGCGCGCCCGACCGGCGAAACTCAGAACAGTATATAGGCCGACGCCGTGGTCTGGTTCAGATCTAGGTTACCGACCTGTAACACTTCATACTCGGCGCGGATGCCAATGTTGCGCAGCACATCCATCTCGACCCCGGCGCCGTAGGTCAGGTCGACCCCGGTGTCATCGTCGGCAGCGTTGCCATCGGCGTCCCAGGCGTGGGCGCCGACGATGCCGAACAGGCGAATGCGCTCGCCCAGCGGGAAGCCGACGTGGGCGGCGACCTGGGCCGAGTGGCCTTCGAAGTCGAGGTTGTCGTCCTTGAACTTGCCGAGGTCGACAATGGCGCCCTCGAATGCCAGGTAACCATTGGCGCGGTAACCGGCATAGACCTTGTAGCTGTTGTCTTCATCACTCAAGGCGCTGTCGTCGGTTTCGATGCTAGTCACACCGGCGCCCAGGTAAAAGCCCTTGTCATCGGCGAACGCTGGCAGCGCCAGCAACGACAGTAGGGAAACGAAGGCGAATTTTCGAAATGGCATGTGCAGGGTAGTCCTTGTACGGGTTTGTCAGGTGTGAAGTGTTGGGCGGGAAATTGCCCGGCCCCAATCATGGATAAAAGTCATTAATGCTTATTGCCGTCGCCGCGGCTCAGCGCCCCAGAGTCTGCGCTTCGTTGGCAATCGCGAAGTACTTGCGGGCCAGCGCGGCAATGGGCAGCGCGGCTGGCTGATTGCCAGGGGAACTGGCGCAGGCATCGAGCATGATCGCCGAGGCGGGGATGGCGTACCGCTCCAGTACGTCGGCAACAAAGTCCGGGAAATCAGGGTCGAGGATGTCCAATGGGGACAGGGGAAGGCAGATGGAGAAGTCTTTGCAGGCCCACAGGTAGGTGCTGTAGTCCTCGGCAACCTGGCGGACCACGGCACCTGTCAGTTGCTGCGCTACCTGGGGTGCGATACTGACGCCGCCCCGGGCCCAGCGTGACAGGGCCCTGGCGCCGACCAGACGGCCCGTGCGCCGATCAGTGATGGGCAGGTAGTTGATCTCAAGCCATCGGTTACTTACACAGCTCGACAAGTCCTGTTGTCTCGCCCACGCCAAATAGTGCGCCATCATGGTTTGACCCTGGTGTATTCAAATCGGCTGTTGCAACCCGTGGCGGCTGTTCACACGTCCACTAGCCAGGCCAGGGTGATTCCGCACAGGTAGGCGAAGGTGCACAGCAGGATCTTTTGTTTGAGTGGCAAGCGATTCAAGCGACGGCTGAGCATGCTGACCTCCTAGGGACAGGGAAATGGAGCAGGGTGGGAATGCCAGGCGCGCAATGGAAATGATTGATTGTCATTTGCCGGGATTTCAGTGGTTCATGCAGCGCAGGCGGTCCATTTCATGGAGGAAGAAACACAGGGTGTTTTCACTGGGCGTCGCCAGCAGGCTGTAGTTGAGCGTGGAGCCTTCCTGGACGACGTACTGGCGACGAAAAAACAGCTCCGGGGTTTTTTCGATGGCAAACAGTTCGCGATCATGGCTCAGTTTGGCGCGCACCACTTGTACCTGGAGGGCGTCATTGCCCGATTGGGTGATGTCGGCAGTCAAGGTGGCATGACGGAACTTGCCATTGAGACTTTCGATGGTCGAGTGGGTCATTCGATGCGCGTTCACCGTGAGGTATTCCTCGGTGTTCAATTGGCTCTGGTCATCCAGCCACTGCTGGCTCTGGGTGTGAAAGTTGCTGTTGTTCTCGAACGGCACCGGCGAATAGAGCCAAGCTCCGATACAGCCCAGGTTGATCAGCCCCAGCAACAGCCACTGCACAAGGGTTTTTGTCTGGCGGTTCACAGGGTCACCTCCAGGCATTGCGCAAGCATGCTGGCGAGTGGTTTTTGCTGGGGGTTGAACAGCATATTGCGGGTACTTTGATCGGCGCGAATGCAGGAGATCGAGTAGTTGGAGCGGGACTGGTTGATCCAGACCTGGCCGACCAGGTTCTTCGGCAGGTCTTGCAGTTGTTGCTCGACCGCGGTGTTGAGTGCCCGGGCCGAATCGAGGCTGCTACCCAGGGTATTGATGGTCAACTGCTCACGCTGGGAGCTGGCCACTTCGATGCTCGGCGCCTTGGTCGAGAACGTGTAGTGGGCCAGGGTTGCCAGGCACGTGAGCAGGGTCACGGCACAGGCAATCGATAGCCATCCGATGGGCTGTTTCGGTTCGACAGTAGGCGCTGTATCAGCGGTTGGGGTGGCCACCCTGATGGGTTCCAGCTCGACCGGCTCAGGCGTCGGCTGAGCCTGCAAGGTGGTCCCGGCGCTGACATACGCCGGGTTGAAGCGATAGCCACGGCGCGGAATGGTCATCAGGATTTCGTGATCGCGGCTGTCGTTGAGCAAGTTGCGCAGGGAGAACACCACCTGGTTCAAGCTGCCCGAGGCGACCACCCGATCATTCCAGGTGTGCTCGATAATCTGCTCGCGGGACTTGATCACCCCAGGTTCAGCGAGCATCAGATCCAGCAGGCGTGATTCGGCTCGACCCAGGGTGCTGTGCTGAACTTCGCCCAGGGGCGTGGTGATCGATAACCTGGAGTCCTCAGGATTGAACAGGGCCTTCGAGCCGTTTTTCAAGGTGAAAGAATGGCTCATGGTTCGTCCTCTTGGGTGCTCGTGTTCGCGAAGTTCTGCTGGTCAGCCACGGTCTGGCCAACCAGGGGACTGTTGCCAGGTGTCGGATCAGTCGGTGGTGGTTTGTTTGGCGAAGGCCAGGTCAGCGCGCTCGCGCAATTGTTTGGCCCAGGCATCGAGGGCGGGGTAGGTGTCCTCGACCTTGGTGGCGTCCGATGGCGAGATTTGCTTGCCAGTGGTGGCGCTGACGGATTGAGCCAGAAGTTCGCCAGTCTGGGCGTCGCGCATTTCGCTTTCAAAGAAGATGCGCAGGCTTTCATCCCGGGTGCCAGTCAGGTACATGGCGCCGCCGATGACAAACCCGATCGGCAGGTATTCGGGAATCGACAGGTCACGCGGGGTGCGTTCGGTGCCGGTGATGGCGGTGCGCAGCATCAGCGCATGGGGTTCCGGGCGACGGGTTACTTCGTAGCCTGCCGTCAGGAACTGATGCTGCAGCGCCTGGTTCAGGTATTTGAGCATGGCGGTGGTGTCCGCCGGGCTGCGCGAGAGGTCCTTGCCGGTAAAGTAAAAGCGCGGCGGCTCCAGGTAGACCCGTTTCTGGTAGGCCTGGTTTATTTCAAGGCCAGGCTTGACCCACATTTCGCTCTTGGGCCATTGCGGGTCCTTGCTCAGCCTTGCGTAGTCGTTGAGGAATCCGGAATGGCGTGTGTCAGCGTCGGGCATTGTCGTACAACCGGTCACGGCGAGGAGCAGGACCACTGGAAGCAGGCGAAAGAGGCGTATCACTGGATTACCCATGGGCTGTGGCGAATGAGCCGCGCATGGTGCAGGGCGCCCGGGGGTGGCGCTATCCGAAAACTGCGAGGCCCGAAAGCGCTACCCCAGGCGGCTTAAGCTCAAGCTCTACAGACCCAGCTCAGACAGCCCGGGATGGTCGTCCGGCCGCCGGCCCAGGGGCCAATGGAACAGACGCTGGTGCTCCTCGATCGGCAGGTCGTTGATGCAGGCATACCGCTTGGCCATCAGGCCCTGTTCATCGAACTCCCAGTTTTCATTGCCGTAGGAGCGGTACCAGTTGCCCGAGTCGTCGTGCCATTCGTAGGCATACCGCACGGCGATGCGGTTATCGCTGAACGCCCAGAGCTCCTTGATCAACCGGTAATCCAGCTCCCGGGCCCATTTGCGGGTGAGGAAAACCCTGGCTTGCTCGCGGTCGTTGATGAACTCGGCGCGGTTGCGCCATTGGGTGTCCAGGGTATAGGCCAGCGACACCCGCTGTGGGTCGCGGGAGTTCCAGCCGTCTTCGGCCAGGCGCACCTTGTGCATGGCCGACTCGCGGGTGAAGGGAGGCAAGGGCGGACGAACTTCGGCAGCAGAGGACATAAAGTGGCTCCGGGCAGGTTGGGGTAAAAACAGCAGGTGTCTACGGATTGACGCATTCGAGCTGTAACAGCTTGCGCACCATGTCTTGCGCAGTATCAGCGGCACTCTGATCACCCGTCACCAGGGCGACGGTAATGGCGCCATCGATCAGGATCAGCAACTGCCTGGCCAGTGCGTGTGGGTCCTGCACGGCATGGTCGAGACACAGGGTGTGCAGGTAGTCGAGCAGCTTGTCTTTATGCGCTTTGGCGACCTGGCGCACCGGGTCCTGGGGATCGCCGGTCTCGCCACTGGTGTTGATGAATGCGCAGCCGCGAAAGCCTTCGCTGGCGAACCAGGCCTTGAGCACGTCGAACAGCTTGAGCAGGCGCTCGCCAGCAGTCGGGGCCTGGTCCACCTGGCTGGTGAACCAGTGCATCCAGCGCTGATCGCGACGCTGCAGGGCGGCAACGATCAACTCGTCCTTGTTGGCGAAGTAGCGATAGATGCTCTTGCGCGAGACCCCGGCGGTTTTCACCAGCAAGTCCATGCCCGTGGCGGCAATGCCACTTCGGTAGATTAACTTTTCGGTGACGTCGAGGATAATATCGCGGGTGTCGTTACTAGTGATTGAGTTCATGTGGCAAAGAGTAGAACGATCATTCTCCTTGGTCAATGCTAGATTCGAAATGTCTATTTTTTCGGACATGGTGTAAGCTCGTGGGTTCTTCGGATTCGACCCATTTGCGAGCCCTATGCCGTCGCTTTTCAAACGTTCCCTGCTGCCAAAACTGCGCAGTTTCCCGCTGACCGCCGATGCGGTCACCATCCTTGATGGCGCTGCCGAGTTCCGTCGTTGCCTGCTGGAGCAGATCGCCCAGGCGACCCGGCGCATCTACATTGTCGCGCTGTACCTGCAACAGGATGAAGCCGGCCAGGAAATCCTCGATGCCCTGCACGCCGCCAAAGCCGCACGTCCGGAACTCGATGTGGTGGTTGTGGTGGACTGGCTGCGGGCCCAGCGCGGCCTGATCGGTGCAGGTAAACAGCCGGGCAACTCGGCCTGGTACCAGCAGATGACCCGCGACCACGCCAGCGAAGTGCCGGTGTATGGCGTCCCGGTCCAGACCCGCGAGTTGTTCGGGGTGTTGCACCTCAAGGGCTTCGTGATCGATGACTGTGTGATCTACAGCGGCGCCAGCCTGAACAACGTTTACTTGCACAAGTTCGACAAGTACCGCTTTGATCGTTATCACCTGCTGCGCAACCGCGCGCTGGCCGACTCCATGCAACACCTGGTGCAACACGGGCTGATCACCTCCAAGGCGGTGCACCGCCTGGACCTGCCGAACCTGCCGAGCACCCGTAGCCTGCGCCACGACATTGGCGATCTGCGCAGCCGCCTCAAGCATGCGGCCTACGACACCGCCGCCGGTGAGGTGGTCAAGGGTGGCCTGTCGGTGAGTCCGCTGCTGGGAGTGGGCAAGAACAACCCGCTGAACCGGGTGATTTGCGAACTGATTGCCAGTGCCCAACAACAACTGACCATTTGCACGCCGTACTTCAACCTGCCCTTGCCGGTCACCCGCGAGATCAACCGGGCCCTGGCCCGTGGGGTGAAGGTCGATATCGTGGTCGGCGACAAGACCGCCAATGACTTCTATATCCCGCCAAGCGAGCCATTCCGGGTCATCGCGGCGCTGCCATACCTCTACGAGATCAGCCTGCGGCGCTTCGCCAAGCGACACCAACGGGTGATCGACAGTGGGCTGTTGAACCTGCACCTGTGGCGTGACGGTGACAACACCTATCACCTCAAGGGCATGTGGGTCGACGAGCGCTACACCCTGTTGACCGGCAACAACCTCAACCCGCGGGCATTTCGCCTGGACCTGGAAAACGCCTTGTTGATCGATGATCCCAAGGCCGAGCTGCAGGAGCCCCGTCGTCGCGAGCTGGCGCAGATTTTCCGCAATACCAGCCGTATCGAGCGTTATCAGCAACTGGAGACGCTGCTGGAGTACCCGCCGGACGTCAGCAAGTTTCTGCGTCGGGTCAGCCGGGTACGGATCGAGCGTCTGCTTTATCGCATCCTCTGAGGCTCAGCGCGGCTTGCGCGACGGCCACACCGCCACCAGCACCAACAGGGCTGCAGCGCAGAGGTAGGGCAGGCGCGGTTCCAGGGCATAGATCAGGGTCCCGGCCAAGGGCCCGATGACCACGCCAAAACCCTGGGCGGCACCGATGCTGCCGGCCGTGGCGCCTTGTTCGCCGGCCTCCACGGCATTGGCGGCCAGGGCGGCGAAGGACGGGAAGATCCAGCCCATGCCCGCCGCAGAGACAAAAAAGCACAACCACAGGCCCCAGGCCGTGTCGGCCAACATGCTGCCGGCATAGCCGCACGCTGCAATCAGCGCGCCGATGCGGATCAGGCGCTGCGGCGACCAATCCAGTTTGCGCACGATCAACTGCGCACAAATCAGCGCCAGGCCGACCATGGTCAGGGCGATGCCGGCGGTTTGCGCCGCTTCGGCCGGGCCCATGCCCAGGCGGTCGATGGCGTAGAAGCCGACAGTGATCTGGGCGATCGACACACAGAGCATGGCCACGAAGGCCACGGCCATTGGCCGGCGCAGGCGTGGGTCGTTGAGGCGTACGCTGCGCGGGGCTTGCTTGAGGTGCAGCTCCTGGCCCTTGAGCTTGAACCGCAGCACCAGGAACGCCAGCAACGGCAGCAGGGCCATGGCGTAGAACGGCAGGCTCAGGCTATAGCGCGACAGCAGGGCAGCAATCGCCGGGCCGATGACCAGGCCACAGGCGTTGGCGGCGCCCAGTGAGGCCATGGCGGGAGCGCGAAGACGGGGTTCGAGGTTGTCGGCGATCAAGGCGTTGCAACCCACCGGAATCGCCGCGTAGAACACGCCAATGATCCCGCGTCCGAGCATGATCCCGATAAACCCCACCAGGGCCGACGGCAGCCATTGCAGGGAGAGGTCGATGAACACGCAGAGCGCCCAGTAGGCGAGGGTGAAACCGCCGACGCCGAGCAACAGGATATGCCGGCGTCCACGGCGGTCGCTGAACTCGCCCCAGGGTCGGGCAAGGATCATCCACAGCACTCCGGACACCGTCACCGCAGCCCCGGCTTGCCAGGTGGCCATGCCCAGCACCCGGGAAATCGGGCCGATCAGCGAAACAAAAGCCATCATCGCCATGGTGCAGGCCATGTTGGCGACCAGTAGCGGGCGCAAGTCAAAAGTACTGTGCGTCAGTGCGGTATCGGCACTGGCGGTGGGCGTGGTCATGGGCAACATCATCCGTGAAAGTCGAGAGCGTGGGTGATGGTAGCCAAATGCTCACGATCCACATAGGTCGGAGTGAAAATCCGTTGCTGTGGTGATGGCTGATTAGATGTGGGAGCGGGCTCGCCCGCGATGGCGGCCTCTGACTCATCCTGGATCTCGGGAGTCCCCCAGTCCCCCGTAGCAGCTGTCGAGCCCGCAGTCCTCGCAGGCCCTCGCACTTCGGGACAAAAGAAATAAAAAAGCCCCGTCACCAGGACAGGGCTTTTACTTGTAGCGTTTCACTTGAAACTGACAGCTGACCTTAGAACACCACGCCTTGGCTGCGCAGGTAGTCGTCGTAGGTGCCGCTGAAGTCGGTCACGCCGCTTGGGCTCAGCTCGATGATGCGAGTGGCCAGGGACGATACGAATTCACGGTCGTGGCTGACGAAGATCAGCGTGCCCGGGTAGTTCTCCAGCGCCAGGTTCAGCGCTTCGATGGATTCCATGTCCAAGTGGTTGGTCGGTTCGTCCATGACCAGCACGTTTGGCTTTTGCAGGATCAGCTTGCCGAACAGCATGCGACCTTGCTCACCACCGGAGATGACCTTGACCGACTTGAGGATCTCATCGTTGGAGAACAGCATGCGGCCCAGGGTGCCGCGTACCAGTTGCTCGCCACCGGTGGTCCAGCGACCCATCCAGTCGAACAGGTTGGATTCGTCTTCGAAGTCCGACGCGTGGTCCTGGGCGTAGTAGCCGATTTCCGCGGCGTCGGTCCATTTCACGCTACCGGCATCCGGGCTCAGCTCGTTGACCAGGGTGCGCAGCAGGGTGGTTTTGCCGATGCCGTTAGGGCCGATGATCGCGACGCGCTCGCCGGCTTCAACCTGGAAGCTGAAGTCCTTGAACAGCGGCTTGCCGTCGAAGCCTTTGGCCATACGCTCGACGATGACCGCCTGGCGGTGCAGCTTTTTGGTCTGCTCGAAACGGATGAATGGGCTGACCCGGCTCGAAGGCTTGACCTCGGCCAGTTGGATCTTGTCGATCGCCTTGGCACGGGAGGTGGCCTGCTTGGCTTTCGAGGCGTTGGCCGAGAAGCGGCTGACGAACGATTGCAGTTCCGAGATCTGCGCTTTCTTCTTGGCGTTGTCCGAGAGCAGTTGCTCGCGGGACTGGGTCGCCACGGTCATGTACTCGTCATAGTTGCCCGGGAACAGGCGCAGCTCGCCGTAGTCCAGGTCAGCCATGTGGGTGCAGACGCTGTTCAGGAAGTGACGGTCGTGAGAGATGATGATCATCAGGCTCGAACGCTGGGTCAGGATGTTTTCCAGCCAGCGAATGGTGTTGATGTCCAGGTGGTTGGTTGGTTCGTCGAGCAGCAGCACTTCCGGATCGGAGAACAGGGCCTGTGCCAGTAGCACGCGCAGTTTCCAGCCTGGCGAGACTTCGCTCATCGGGCCGAAGTGTTGTTCGATGCCAATACCCAGGCCCAGCAGCAGTTCACCCGCACGGGATTCGGCGGTGTAGCCGTCCATCTCGGCGAACTCGGTTTCCAGCTCGGCAACGGCCATGCCGTCTTCTTCGGTCATTTCCGGCAGCGAGTAGATGCGATCGCGCTCGGCCTTGACCTTCCACAGCTCTTCGTGACCCATGATCACGGTGTCGATCACGCTGAATTCTTCGTAGGCGAACTGGTCCTGGCGCAATTTACCCAGACGCACGTTCGGCTCGAGCATGACCTGGCCGCCGGACGGATCGAGGTCGCCGCCGAGGATTTTCATGAAGGTCGACTTGCCGCAACCGTTGGCGCCGATCAGGCCGTAGCGGTTACCTGCACCAAATTTGACCGAGACGTTCTCGAACAACGGCTTGGCGCCGAACTGCATCGTGATATTTGCTGTGGAGATCAATTACTTTACCTTTCAATAGCTTAGGTTGCGCATTTTGCAGCCGGGAGCAATTTCTGACCCATCTGGAGTATGTTTCGCTGCACTCCAGCCTGAGCGTGAGTTGATCCATCGCGCATAAGTAGACAGCAACATCGGCAGGTGTTGGCCGAGTTGCTGGGAAATGAATGCGGGGTTCATGCCAGACATAACGCATATTGTCGCATAAGTATGACGGCAGTTGTACGGCAGCCGATGAGGCATCACCAATGCCTTCAAGGCCGGCCCCCACTGTCTGTGTCGATCAGATGGCTGCTTGATGGACTCACTGTTGCTCGACAGCGGGAACACGCAGGGAGTGGCCAACACCTTTGCAATCCCTGGTTTTCAGCCATTTGCGCAAGCGCCCGCGTGCATTGTCATAGGGCGATGCGGTGTTGAATTGGATCATTCGCCCCATCGTCCAGCGCTCATACCACGGGCACTCATAGAGGTCGGCGTTGGCGTGACTGCGGATGAAGGACACGATCCGCTGTTTCGCCATGTCGAGTCGCTCGAGCAACTGCGCAAAAGCAATGCCCTCGTAGTCGTGGTAGAACTTCTGCGCCAACTCGCCCAGCTGGTTCCACTTGAAGCCGGTTTCCGGGAAGTCGATAACTTGCCCGCGAGCATCCATTTCCAGCCACTTCAACACCAATTCGTTCCAGCCCACGAGGTAGGCGACGAGGTTGGCAACGCTCATCTGAGTCCCTTTG
This sequence comes from Pseudomonas sp. NPDC087626, assembly GCF_044743405.1. Classification (NCBI taxonomy): domain Bacteria; kingdom Pseudomonadati; phylum Pseudomonadota; class Gammaproteobacteria; order Pseudomonadales; family Pseudomonadaceae; genus Pseudomonas; species Pseudomonas sp. NPDC087626. The sequence continues at coordinate 37,700 of NZ_JBIUWJ010000019.1, read as the reverse complement.
GCGTGTCCCTCCAGGGTGCATTCGTCGAGCCATTGCGTTGGCACACTGTTGAGGGTGCAGAGAAGTTTTTCATAGTGAGTCTCTATGGCATCCAGCAATTGCTCTTTGTTTTGCGGGACGGCCATGGCTCACCTATATCGTGAAAAAACCTGATCCTACCTCAGCACGGAGGAGGGGCTGTAACCCAATAAGCGCCATATCCGTGTTGAGCCCCGCGACGAAATACCGCAGCCCGGTACCCGCCAATGGGGGGGGGACCGTAGGACCTGAACCCTTTGCTTGTACGAGCACGGTCTGACACTGCTAGAATGCGATGCATTCTCATTCATGTATCTCCTATACCGTGCAGTCCACTTCATCGGCAAACCGCCACCCTAACCAGGCCATCGATCAGCTCTACAGCCACCACCACGGTTGGCTGCAACGCTGGCTGCACAAACGCCTGGGCAATGCCGCCGATGCGGGGGACCTGGCCCAGGATACGTTCGTGCGGCTGCTCAGCAGTGCACCTGGCGAGCCGCTGAACTTCACGACGCCGCGCGCCTATCTGGCAACCATCGCCAATCGCCTTTCCATCAATCTCTACCGCCGTCGCTCACTGGAGCAGGCCTACCTGGCCACCCTGGCGCAAACCCCGGAAGACCTGGCGCCGTCTGCGGAACATCAGGCGCTGGTGCTCGAGGCCCTCGACGAGATCGACCAGGTACTGACCCTATTGCCAGCCAAAAGCCGGCAGGCGTTCCTGATGGCGCAGTTGGAGGGTTACACGCAGGAAGAGATCGCCAGCCGCCTCAATCTCAGTGTGCGTTCAGTACAACGTTATCTGGCGCGGGCTTTTGAAGAGTGCATCATGCTCGCCAGCCAGGGCGCGTTGCATGAGTAATACGCCCATCGACCGGCGCATTGCCCGGGAAGCGGCGGGCTGGTTCGTGCGCTTGCAGAACAGCGGTGCCGGTGCCGCCGAGCATGCCGCCGGCGCGGAGTGGCGGGCGCGGCACGCTGATCACGAACGCGCCTGGCAACTGGCCAAGCGCTTCAGCGAGCGCTCCCAGCAGCTTGCCGGTGATGCCGGACGGACAGCGTTGGAACGCCCGCGCGGCCTGGATCGGCGCCAGACCCTCAAGACCCTGGCGTTGCTGATCGCCGCCGCCCCGCTCGGATTCGCAGTACAGCAACGCCTGCCGTGGCGCGAGTGGCAGGCGGACGAGCGTACCGCCACCGGGGAACAACGCACGCTGCATCTGCCGGATGGCGAACAGATTCGCCTGAACACTGGCAGCGCCGTCGATATCGCCTACGACGAGAGCATTCGTCGTGTGCGCCTGATCAGCGGAGAGATGCTCGTCGAGGTGCCTCGCGAGCATGCCAGGCGGCCATTCATTGTCGATACCGCCGAAGCACAACTCACTTTGCTCGGCAGCCGCTTTGTGGTGCGTCAGTACCCGCACAGCACTTACCTCGCCGCTCTGGAGGGCGCTGTCCTGGTGCGTCCGCGACTGTCACGGGGTGATGACGGCCTGATGCGCCTGACGGCCGGCCGGCAGACCCATGTCACCCCCCTGGCTGCGGAGCCATCACTGGCATTGGCGCAGAATCGTCTGGACTGGATCAGCGGCGTGCTGCGCGTAGAAAAAATGCGCCTCGATGCCTTCATCCGCGAGCTGGATCGCTATCGACCTGGCCTGCTGCGTTGCGATCCTGCGGTCGCCGGACTGCTGATCTCCGGCACCTTCCAGTTGCGTGATACCGACCAGATTCTTCATGCACTGAGCCAGACTCTGCCGGTGAGCGTCCACTACCGCACGCCCTACTGGGTCACTCTCACGGCCCGCGCGTAAAGTTAATAAGAATCATTGTCGTGTTTTCTTCAGGTCGCGTGTCCCTTCTGTAACCACATCAATTTTACAGGGCTGGGACGAACACATGGCGACGAAGCAGGGCATGCAACCATTGGCGCGGGCAGTACACGCTGCCGCACTGGGTCTGATCATTGCGGGCGGCAGCCTGGCCACCGCATCGCTGCAGGCCGCCGAGCAAGGCGCGCAGCATAAGCGTGCCTATCAGGTGCCAGCCGGCAACCTGAGCAGTTCGCTCGCCGAGTTCGCCAGCCAGGCGGATATCACCCTGCCCATCGAACCGGGCCTGGTGGAGGGGTTGCGCAGCCCTGGCCTGAATGCCGCCACCAGCGTGGAAGGCGGCCTGCAGCAACTGTTGCAGGGTACCGGCCTGCAAGCTTCACCGCAGGGTAGCGGGCTGTACCTGCTGACACCGCAGGACACCGGCACCAGTCTGGAACTGGGCGCTACCAGCATTACCGGACAGCACCTGGCGGCGACCACTGAGAATAGCGGTTCCTATACCACCGGGGTTATGCAGACTGCCACCAAGCTGCCCCTGACCTTGCGCGAAACACCGCAGACGGTCAGCGTGGTCACGCGCAAGCGTATGGACGACAAGGCCATGACCAGCATCAGCGATGTCGCCCAAAGCGCACCGGGGGTTTTTCTGAACAACTCCGGCGGGGCGGGGCGGCCGACATTCAGCGCTCGCGGTTTCGACATCGACAACATCATGTACGACGGTTTTCCCACCAGCTTCCTGACCTACCTGCCCAGTGGAGAGGCCAACCTGGCCATGTATGACCGGGTCGAAATCGTGCGCGGCGCCACCGGGCTGGCCCAGGGCGCCGGCAACCCTGCTGGCGCCATCAACCTGATACGCAAGCGCCCGACCCATCAATTCCAGGGCACGCTCACCGGCAGTGCCGGGAGTTGGGACGATTACGCCGGCACCCTGGATGTCGGCGGCCCGCTCAATGACAACGGTACCCTGCGTGCCCGTACCGTGATCTCGCGCGAGGATGCCAAAAGCTTCCGCGACTCGGTGGAAAGTGATGCGGATCTGTACTACGGCGTGGTCGACGCCGACCTGAGTGAAAGCACCACCCTGACATTCGGTGGCTACCGGCAGAAGAACTACACCAACTACATCTGGGGCGGGTTGCCGATGGCCCGTGGTGGCGGTCATCTCGGGCTGCCACGTGACACCTTCCTCGGTAATGACTGGGAGTATTCCGACAATCGCACTACCGGCTATTTCGCCACTCTTGAGCAAGGCTTGGCCAACGACTGGACCTTACGCCTGGCAGCCATGCAATCGAAGACCGACACCGACGTGCTGGCCTCTTCGATATGGGAATACGATCGCCACTACCTCTGGACCGAAGCCATGGAGCAGAAGGAAACCGGCTACGACCTGGCGCTGAGCGGCCCTTTCCAGTTGCTCGGTCAAGAACATGACCTGAGCCTGGGCGTAAGCAAGCGCAAGCTGGATTATCGTTCCGGAAAGGCCTGGAGCGATTTCATCGACGCAGGCAGCAATCTTTTCGAGTGGGACCCACGGGGTCATGACAAGCCGGATTACGTCAGGGGGCCTGATGGCCTTCCCGAGACCACCACCCAGGACAGCTTCTATGCCAGTACCCGCCTGCGTTTGAGCGAGCCACTGTCGCTGATTCTCGGTGGCCGTCTGGACTGGTACGAATTCGATGACAGCGCAAACAGTCAAAGCAACTACAAGGTCACTCGCAACCTGACCCGCTATGCCGGCCTGGTCTACGATCTCAACGCCAATCACTCGGTCTATGTCAGCTACACCGATATCTTCAAACCGCAAAGCGAAAAAGGCATAGGCGGCAACGTGATCGAGCCCGTAGTGGGTGAGAACTACGAAGTGGGCATCAAGGGCGAGTACTTTGATGGCGCGCTGAATACCAACATGGCAGTGTTCCAGATCGATCAGAAGAATCGCGCCCAGGAGTTGCCTGATATCAAAGGTTGCGGTTCAGGCGCCGCCAGTGCCTGCTATGAGGCCGCTGGCCTGGTGCGCAGCAAGGGCATTGACCTGGAAATCCAGGGCGCCCTGACCGACAACTGGCAATTGGCTGGCGGTTACACCTACACCCAGACCCAATACGTCAACGACGCCAACGCAGCCAAAGAAGGCGAAGACTTCGACCGCAAGAAACCGCGCCAGCTATTCAAGCTGGCGACGATCTACACCCTGCCCGATGACCTGCAGCGCTGGCGCATTGGTGGTGATGTCTATCAGCAGAGCCGCATACGCACTTCGGGAGGAACCGGTGCCAGCGCATGGAAAAACCAGCAGGGCTCCTACACCGTGGTCGGTCTGGTAGGAGGCTACCAGGCCACCGAGCAACTGGATCTGCAGCTCAACGTCAACAACCTGTTCGACCGCACCTACTACAGCAGCGTGGCCAATGGTGGCTATAGCCCGTACGACATCTACGGCGACCCACGCAATGTGAAGCTGACCGCCCGCTATAGCTTCTAAGAAGCTGTTAGAACCCCCAGATCCATCAAGCTACACGTGCTGCCCAGCGGCATACTGCTGGGCCACACATCCACCTCAAGGAACGAGCCAATGATCACCCCACCTGAGCAGTTGCCGTTTTTGCCCGGGGCCTTGCGCAACTGATAACGCACGCGCAACTGCAGGTGTTCCCCGACGCGGGTCATGACTTGGGTTTACCCACTCACCTGCAGCGGCCGGGTTGATCGATAAGCACCTGGATTGCGCACAGCTTTGTAAGCAACCGGCAAATTAAGAATCCTCCTAAAGAACTGTTCAGTGCGCAGCCCTAAGCTGTGCTCATTCGCCCGGTAAGGGTTTACAGGCTCAAGGTTGGAGCCAGGGAACGGGCGAATACCGTCAACTGAGCTGGAAGGTATTTCCATGAAGCGTCGAGTCGCCCCCGCTGCGTGTTTGCTTGCCTCGTTCCTAATGGTCAGCCTGGGCGGGTGCATGAGTGATAAAGAGGCGCTGGCTACCAGTAAAGAGTCGGCCCTCCTGACCGCGACTAAACGCGCGCAGTACGAAATCAATTGTGAAAACGTCACTTCGGCGGTGATCACCAGCAAGATCAGCTTTATTCCCTATTCCAGTCAACGCACGGAGTACACCATCGGTGTGCGCGGTTGCGGCAAACAAGTCATCTACATCACCCATTGCCTGGAGGCGGGCAGTTGCAGTGCGATCAGCGACAACGCCTCTATTTTGCAAGAGCAGGAGGGTTGAGCGGGGCGTTGCGTCGGCGTTGATCCAGCAGGTGGACCATCAGGCAGGCATAGAGGGTCACCAGGATAAACAGCCCCATGCGGATCGCGAATGCGGTGTAGACGTCCTTGCCGGCGGCGCTGTCTTGTACCGATTGACCGAGCAGGATGATCATGGTCACCAGGGTGTTTAGCCAGAAGCCCGGGCTTTGTGCGGTCGGGCGCAGGCGGTAGAGCTTGCGCGCCACCAGCAAGGTGAACAGCAGGGTCCACAGGAAAAACATCCAAAGGTGGACAAACAGGCTCAGTCCACACCAGAACAATATCGCCAGCAGGCCGCCGAGCAGGGTCGAGCCGATCAGTTCGCGCCCGGCGTGGCGGGTTCCGGTGGTGGAGCTCTGTTGCCCCAGGCTGACGGCCTTGAGGACGATCGGCAAGTAGCTGGCCGGGTCAAGCAGCACCAGGACAAAAGTCGGCAGCACGATCAACGTGGCGCGCAGCGCGACCCGGGTAATCTCTGCTGGGCTGAGGGCCGGGGCCGGCGGGGGGGAGGGCGCGTTACCAGGGTCGGGAAACAGCCAGTGGCTCACGCCTACCGACAGCATCGCGAGGAACAGGCCCTTGCCCAGCGCCTCGATCACCGTCACCGCCAGGCCGAAGTCGGCGACGCCGGCAGCGGAGATCAGGGTCAGGCCGATAATCAGAAAGGTCACCACCAGGCCATTGGCGCCACGCAAACCCATGCGAAACACCACAAACAGCGCCAACGCGATCAGCAGTACGCCGCTGGCCGAGTAGTAGCGCAGCACCGGGATCAGCAGCAGTCCGACGCCGGTGGTGAACAGGGCGACCAGGATCAGGCCCAGGCCGGCCTTGAACGACAGCGGTTGGTTGAGTGACACCAGCAGCATCAGCGCCAGCACCGGTGCCATGAAGGGAATCGGCAGCGCCAGGCCGAAGCTGACCGTCAGGCACAGCGCCGTACCGCAGGCCAGGCGCAGCGCGCGCTGGGCCTGTGGCGAGCGCTCAGTAGGCATACGACAGCCAGCTCATCAACCCAAGGAACAAGCGGCCAAGGGGATTGAGCGGGTTGCCAGCGGTGGGGAACGCCATGACTTCCGCCTGGCCACCGGCGCGTATTCCACGGCCGTCGCGCAGGCTGGCCAGGGACTCGGCGGAAAACTCGATGATCACCGGGAAACGTTGCGCCGGGCGTAGCCAATCGCGGCTGTTCTGCACAGTAGGCAGGGCGCCGGGGGAGGTCGGTTGGCCGACGCTGACACCGTAGCCGACGCTGCGCACGTGGCCGCTGAAAACCTCGCCGGGCAGGGCGTCGAGGACGATGGATACCTCGGTGTCGGTCTTGACCAGGCCGAGGTTGTTCTCGGTCATGTCGGCACTGATCCACACATCGTGGATGGCGATCAGGGTCATGACCGGGGTACCGGTAGCCGCAAACTGCCCGGTATCGGTACGCAAGTCGGTGATCAGGCCCGCCGAGCGTGCATGCACCTGGGTATTGGCCAGGTCCAGTTCGGCTTTCGACAGCGCGGTGGCGGCGCTGCGCAACAAGGCGTTGTCCTGCTCGCTGCCGCCTTCCTGCTCACGGGCGCGCTGGACTTCGGCGCGGGCGGCAGCTACCTGGCTGACCGCCTGGGCGTGGTTGGCGCGGGAGACTTCCAGCAAGCGCACGGAAATGGTCCCGCGGTCTTCCCGGTACAAGCCTTCCAGGCGCTGGTTGTCCTGACGGGTCTTGAGTTCGTTGGCCTGGGCCGCGCGCAGGTTGGCTTGCGCTGCGGCAATCCCGGCGGTGCTGGCGCCGATCTGCCGGCGGGTCGACTCAAGGTCGGCACGGGCCCGGTCGACGGCAATCTGGTAGGGCTGCGGATCGACTTCGAACAGCACGTCCCCGGCCTTGACGTCCTGGTTGTTGCGCACATTGACCTTGATCACCCGACCCGCTACCTCGGACGCCACCGGGATGACAAAGGCGCCCACGCGCGCCTGCTGGGTGTAGGGCGTGAAGCGGTCCGCCAGCAGGTACCAGGCCAGGCTCAGGACGATGAGCAGCACAACCCACTTGAGGCTTTTGTTCACCGGTTCGGCGGCAGGTTCGGGAGCCTTGGCGGCGGGCGGCGGGACGTCACTCATCGTTGATCACCTTGGGGAGCGGGAGCCGGGACTGGGGCGGGTGGCGGGTTGGCGGGTTCCTGCAGCAGGTCGCCCCAGTCGGTGCGTTGTTCCATTTGCTGGCGCGTATCTACATCGATTTTCGCCTGGGCGCTGTACCAGCCACCTCCCAGGGCCCGGTACAGGGCAATCAGGTTGCTGACGGCGGTGCTGCGGCTGAGCAGGTAATTGTCCTGTTGCGCCAGCAGCGCGCTCTGCGCATCGAGGACCCGCTGGAAGTCCGAGTAGCCCTCGCGGTATTGGGCGTTTGCCAGCACCAGCGAACGTTCGGCGGCAAATGCCGCCTCGCGCAGGATGCGCTCGCGCTCCAGGGCCTTGGTCAATCCGGTGGCGGCATCGTCGGCTTCGCGCGCCGCCTGGCGGACCTTGTCGCGGTAGGCTTCGATCAGTTGCTGCAAGCGAGCATCCTGCACCCGCACGTTGTTGTGGATCTGCCCGTAATCGAAGATGTTCCAGCGCAAGCTGGGGCCACCGACCAGGTCCAGGTTATTGGAGGTGCCGCCCAGAGAATTGGCTGACCAGACGATGCTGCCCAGCAGGCTCAGGGACGGATACAGGTCGGATTCGGCCACACCGATCAGTGCCGACTGCGCCGCGACATTCAGCTCCGCGGCCCGCACGTCGGGGCGGCGCAGCAGCAGTTCGGCGGGCACGTCCTGCAGCACGGCGCGGTCCACCAGCGGTATCAGGCCAGTATTCAGGCTCAGTTGCGGCAGCGCCCCCGGCGGTTGCCCGATCAACACGGCCAGGGCGTTGCGGGTGCGTGCCGCCTGATCTTCCAGGCTGGGAATGTTGCTCAGGGTTCCCAGGTACTGGGTCTTGGCTTGTTGCACGTCAAGCTCGGCGGTCTGGCCGCTGTTGAAGAGCTTTTCGGTGATCTCGAAACTGCGCTTCTGCTGGGTGCTGTTTTCCCGTGCCACGCGTAGCCGTGCTTCGGTGGTGCGCAGGGCGAAGTAGGTATCGGCGACCTGGGCGCGCAGCAGCACCAGGACATCCTCATAGTTGGCCTGGGCGGCGAAGTAGCTGGCATCCGAGGACTCGATGGCGCGACTGAAACGGCCCCAGAAGTCCAACTCCCAGCCGACATCGAAGCCAGCACTGTACTGCCAGAAGTTACTGCTCTGCGGGTTTTTGCCGCCGGCCTGGCTACGGTTCACGTAGAGGCTATCGGCGCTGGCCTGCTGCACTTGCGGATAGAGCCCGGCTTGCGCGATGCCCAGTTGCGCGCGGGCCTCCATGACCCGCAAGCCGGCGATCTGCAGGCTTGAGTTGTGGGCATCGGCAGCGGCAATCAAGCGGTCGAGCAGCGGGTCGTTGAACACCCGCCACCATTGACGCAGGTCCGGATTGTCGCCGCGTTGGCTGGCCTGTTCGAGGGCGGCGCTGTTCCACTGCCGCGTCCAGGGCTGCGCCGGACTCTGGAAGTCGGGGCCCAGGCGCACGCAGCCGCCGAGACCGAGCAGCGCAACCAGCAACAGGTGCCCTGGATGGCAGGATTTAAGCATGCAGTGCACCCGCCCGTGTCAGGACTGCCCCAGTTTGTCGGGTCGGGAAGCGGGTGGCTGGTCCTGTACCCATTGCCAGAACAACTGGTAGGCCACGGCCAGGACCACCGGGCCAATGAACAGGCCGATGATGCCGTTGGTGACCATGCCGCCCAGGGCGCCGATCAGCACCACTGGCATCGGCACGTCGACGCCGCGCCCCAGTAGCAGGGGCTTGAGCACGTTATCCACCAGGCCGGCGATGAACACATAGATGGAGAAGATGATGGTGGCGGTCGTCGCCCCTTGGCTGGCCAGCACGAAGATGATCACCGGCAACGTGATCAGCGTGGCCGGTAGTTGCATGATGCCCAGCAGTAGCACCGCCAGGGCCAGCAGGCCGGCAGCAGGTACGCCCATCAGGACGAACCCGGCACCCACCAGCAGCATTTGAATGAAGGCAATGCCGATCACGCCCAGGGCTACCGCGCGAATGGTCGCGGTGCACAGCTCGGTGATGGACGGGCCACGGTCCGGGCCGCAGACCCGCGAAACAATATGCACCGCGCTGCGGCTGCCGCTTTCACCGTAGGCCATGAAGATCCCGGCGATGATCAGGGCAAAGATGAAGATCAGGAAACCCGCACCGGCGCCGGCCAACTTGCTCAGCAGGGCGAGGCTGAAGTGCTTGATCTCGGGGATGTACTTTTGCACCAGCACCGGCAGGTCGGTGACGGCTTGCATCCACAGGCTATGGAGTTTTTCGCCCACCAGTGGCCAGGTGGCTACCGAATCAGGCGGAACCGGGATATGCACGGTGTCGGCCCGGACAATGGTCATGGCGCTTTCCACCGAGCTGACGATCGAGGTGCCCAACAGATAGACCGGCACCAACAGGATCGCCACGGCGATCAGCACCATCACGGTCGCGGTGTGCCCGCCACTGGTGCCCAGCTTGCGGCTGAGTTTGCCGTGCAACGGGTACAGGGTGATCGCCAGAATCACCGACCACAGCATCAAGTCCAGGAACGGGCTGAAAATGCGGAAGCAGAACATCAGGAGGACCGCGAGCAGTCCCGCACGGATCAGCACATCAAGCATATCCCGGGAGAAGGATTTCTCGGTCACAGGGGTGGGTAGCATGGAGAGCCTCCGGGGGCGGACAGCAACGGCATGAGAAGGGTAAATCCAGCATAGACGCTCAATTGGAAATGATAGGGATGTCGAATCGATGATTTTCATCCACCAGCACACCGCCGGAGCAGCCGGGGGGGCGGCAGTGGAGCCCTGGCGCGCAGCTAATACCAATCAATAATGCTCATTAATCTGCTTGGACAGCCTGGCGGTGTCGGTGTGGGCACCGCCAGGACGGGTCGCCGTGCCTCAAGGCTGCTGGAGCAGATGCTGCGCGAGGGCGGCGAAGGCCGGCAGGGTCACCGGGTCATTGGCGGCATTGCCCGCCACCGGGTGCGAGGCGAAACGGGCGATGACCATCTGCGCCTGCGGATCGATGTACAGGCTTTGCCCGTGAACGCCGCGGGCCATGAAGGCGCCGTTCGGGTTGTGGCTGACCCACCACATGTTGCGGTAGCTCCAGCCCTGCAGCAGGCCATAACCGGCCTTGGCGAAGGCGGCCTTGTCGCCACCGCCACGGATCTCGTCGACGACCGCCTTGGGCACGATCTGCTCGCCGTTGGCTTGCCCGTCATTGCGCAACATTTCCGCGACCCGGGCCATGTCCCGCAACCCGGCGTTGAAACCGCCACCGGCAAAGGGCGTGCCGATGCTGTCCACGCTGAAATAGGCGTCCTGTTCCATGCCCAGGCGACTCCAGATGCGTTGCGAGAGGAGTTGGGCGACGTTTTGCCCGGTGGCCCGGGCGATCACCCAGCCCAGTACGTCGGTGTTGATCGTTTTGTAGGCAAAGGCCTCGCCGTGGCGGCCCTGGGCTTGCACGCTTTGCAAAAACTCATAGTAGCTGCGTGGCCCACGGTAATCCTTGGGCTTGGGCAGGGGGTTGCCGGCATTGGCATGGGCCCAGATTTGTGCGTCGGGGTTGGCATAGTCTTCGCTGTACTCAAGGCCAGTGGTCATGTCCAGCACCTGGCGCAGCGTCGCATCGCCAAAGGCCGAGCTCGCCAGTTCCGGCACGTAGTGGTCGACGCGCTGTGCCGGGTCGAGCTTGCCTTCGGCGACCAGGGTTGCCCCCAGGATGCCGACCAGGGATTTGCTCACCGACATGGCCGCGTGCTGGCCTTGGGGCGTCAGTACGCCAAAGTAGCGTTCATACACCACCTTGCCGCGATGCAGCACGACAATCCCGTCGGTGTAGGTGGCGGCCAGCGATTGCGACCAGGTAAGAGACTGGTTGTCCGTGGTGTTGAATGACAGGGCGTCGATGGCGTTGTCGGGTGCCTGTGCCAGCACCGATGGCGCTGCCAGGCCGCGCGAGACGTTCAGTGTCGGCATCAACTGGCGGAAGTTGGAGAAGCTCCAGCGCAGCGCCGGAAATTGGTAGTAGCTGCCATCGGCGAACCGAATGATGCGCGCAGGTGGCGGTGGCGAACCGACCATCCAGCCGAGCTTTATCGGGTCGCTGGCAGCGGCATCGGGGTAATCAATGGCGTAGGCGGACGCGCTGGTCAGGGCGCTGAACACGCCGGCGAACAGCGAAAGAGCGGTCAAGCGCGCAGCTGGCTTCATTAGGTGGATCTTCCATGAACAGGGGGCAGGTAGCTGGAGATTTTGCCTGAGTGGCCAGGGTGCCGGGTTGTCGGCAGTACATCCAGCCTAAAGTTTTTCACATTTGTTGGTTTTCCCTAGGTTACAAACTGTGACTAAAATGCGCGCCAATGGTCAGGTGCTGGCGTTGTGCTCAGCCCCTGCCATAGATGCCCGATGTTGCGTTAAGCCAGGTCCCGTGGCGCGCAGCGTGTATTTTTTCTGACCTGTGATTATTTTTCGTGAAGCTGATCATTGTTTCCCTCTACCTGCTCTCCATCGCGTACGTACACCTGCGCGGTCGTGTCCGGCACAAGCTGGGTCGCCAGTTAAGCGATCATTCGAGCTTCCTGGCGCCGATCAACTGCTTCCTCTACCTGTTTTCCAAACTGCCGAACCGACCGTACCTGGACCCCCGTGACTTCCCCGACCTGAGCCCGTTGCAGGCTCACTGGCAGGAAATTCGCGCAGAAGGCCAGAACCTGCTGCGGGCGGGGGAGATCAAGCGCTCGGACCAGTACAACGACGTGGGTTTCAACTCGTTCTTCAAGACCGGCTGGAAGCGTTTCTACCTGAAGTGGTACGGCGAAAGCCATCCTTCGGCGACCAAGCTGTGCCCGCGCACCACCGAGCTGGTCCAGAGTATCGGCTCGATCAAGGCAGCCATGTTTGCCGAGTTGCCACCGGGTTCAAAACTGGTGCGCCACCGTGACCCCTACGCCGGCTCCTATCGTTATCACCTGGGCCTGGACACTCCCAATGACCCCGGTTGCTACATCGAGGTCGACGGCGAGCGTTATCACTGGCGCGATGGCGAGGCGGTGATGTTTGACGAGACCTATATCCACTACGCCGAAAACACCACCCAGGAGAATCGCATCATCCTGTTCTGCGACGTCGAGCGGCCGTTGAAGTACCGCTGGGCAGCTGCGTTCAATGCCTGGTTCAGTCGCACCGTGATGTCCGCCGCCGGCGCGCCCAACGATGCCGGCGATAAAACCGGCGGGATCAACCGCGCGTTCGCCAGGCTGTACAAGATCCGTCTGCGCGGCAAGGAACTGAAGAAGCGCAATCGCAAGCTCTACTACCTGGAAAAGTGGGCGATCTTCGGCGGCCTGCTGGCCGTGATCCTCTGGATCTAGGGTTTTTTCGCCCCCAGGCGTTGCCACATCCTTGCGCTCAGGCGCTGGCGATGAGTGAGGTCGGCCCAAGGGTCGGCCTTGAGTGCGCGTAAGCGCTCGCCAAGGTTGGCCACCGTCCATTGCTGGGCGCTGCGTAACCCCGGCAGTTCATCGCGGCGCACCGGCACCGACACCGGCAGGCCCTCCCGGGCCCGCACCGAGTAGGGCGCGACTGTGCTGGCCCCGCGCGCATTGCGCAGGTAGTCGATGAAGATTTTGCCGATGCGATTCTGCGGTCCCATTTTGGCGCTGAAGCGCTCCGGCAGCTCGCTCGCCATGAACTGGGCGATGGCTTTGGCGAAGGCCTTGACCCGGTCCCAGCTTTCCGTGCGGGCCAGCGGCACGATCAGGTGCATGCCCTTGCCGCCACTGGTTTTCAGGTACGCCTCCAGGCCCAGTTCATCGAGCACCGACAGGGTCAGTTGGGTGGCCTCCAGCATGCTTTTCCAGGGCAGCGCCGGGTCGGGGTCCAGGTCGAGCACGAACTGGTCCGGCGTCTCGATGTGATCGGCGGTGGCCCCCCAGGTATGCAGCTCGATCGCGCCCATCTGCACTGCGCCCACCAGGGCCTCGACACTGTCGATGGCCATCAGCCGTGCATGTCCAGGGTCCAGTCCGGGAGCCAGGTGGCGGATGTTGGGGATCGCCATTCTCTCTGCGTGTTTCTGGAAGAACTGCTCGCCGCCTACACCTTCCGGCGCCCTCAGTAACGATACCGGGCGCTGCCGTAGATGAGGCAGGAGCCAGTCGCCGATACCTGCGTAGAACTGCGCCAATTGCAGCTTTTGCGTGCCGCTGGCCTTATCGATCACCCGTTCGGGATGGCTGACCCGAACGCCGGCCAACATCTCGTTTTTCTTGCTCTTGTCTGGCACAGGGGCGCTGACGGGCTGGGCTTGTTCGCGGCTGATCTGGCTGGCCGGTTTGTCGCTGCGCAAGGCGATAAAAGCGCCCTGGCGGATCAGGCCGGCGCGGGTCCACTCGGCGAACTGGACTTCGCACACCAGCTGCGGTTTGATCCAGTGCACGCCACGAGCCTGGGCGCTGCTCAGCGCATTGGCCAAGGGTGAGGTGTCGCGGGCCAGGCCCGACATCCGTTGGTGCAGGTGGTCCAGGGTCTGCTGGTCGAAACCGCTCCCCACGCGGCCGGCGTAGACCAGGTCGCCAGCGTCATGCACCGCGAGCAACAAGGCACCAAAACCACTGCGCGAGCCTTGCGGTTGGGTGTAGCCGACGATGACGAATTCCTGGCGTCGCCGGCATTTGAGCTTGATCCAGTCAGCGCTGCGCCGGCTTTGATAAGGGCTGCCGAGCCGCTTGCCGATCAGTCCTTCGAGGGACAGGGCACAGGCGCTGGCGAGGATGTCCTGTTGCTCGGCGACAAACGCCTCGGAAAAACGCAGCAGCTGGCCGCGGTGGCGCGCCAGGGCCTTTTTCAAGGCGGCGCGACGCTGTTCGAGGGGCGTCTGGCGTTGATCGCTACCCTGTAGAAACGGTGCATCGAACAGGAAATAGACCATCTCCAGGGTCCGCCCGAGTTCAAAAGCGTTTTGCAGCGCCTGAAAGTCCGGTAGACCCTGGTCGTCGAGCACCACCATCTCGCCATCCAGCCAACTGCCGTCGAGCTTGAGTGCGGCCAGCGCCTTGGCCTGGCGGGGCAGGCGAGCGGTCCAGTCGTGGCCGTTGCGGGTGATCAGGCGCACCTCGCCGTCGGCGATCCGCGCCAGGATGCGGTAGCCGTCGAATTTGATTTCATACTGCCAATCGCCGCTTGGGGCCTGATCCACCAGGGTCGCCAGTTGCGGGGCGAGGTGGGTGGGCAGCGCCTGGACGGCTGTGGCGGATTTGCCGGCTTTTATCGGGTTTTTTCTCGACGGTTTTTTACCCGCGATGCGTGCCTCGCTCAGCACGCTGTCGGGCTGTTGCGTGAGCACGTCATAGTCGGCACTGGCGCGGGCCTGGGCATCGCGCTCCTTGATCAGCAACCATTGTTCCTTGTCACTGCTGCCGCGCAGGCGGGTTTTCACCAGGGTCCAGTCGCCCGCGAGCTTCTCGCCGATCAGGGTGAACTTGAGTTTGCCGGCTTGGTACGCCGCTTCCGGATCATCGTGGGGCTGCCACACGCCGTGGTCCCAGACGATCACCTCGCCAGCACCGTAATGCCCGGGGGGAATGGTGCCCTCGAAGCTGGCGTAATCCAGAGGATGGTCCTCGACATGCACCGCCAGGCGTTTCTGGCTCGGGTCCAGGCTTGGGCCCTTGGGCACTGCCCAGCTTTTCAGGGTGCCGGCCAGTTCCAGGCGAAAGTCGTAGTGAAGGTTGCGCGCGGCATGTTTCTGGATCACGAAGCGCAAGGCTGCAACGGCTTTTTTACCGGGCTTGCGCGCGGACGCTTCTGGCGGCTCGGAAGTCATCGCGAAGTTGCGTTTACGCGTGTATTCACTGACGGCCTTGGTCATTAGCACGATCCCTGGCGATCAATCGCCGGCAGCCTTACGCGGTTTTTTTGCTGGCGTGGCTTTGCGCGCGGTTTTTTTTGCGGGCGTGGCGGCAGACTTGCCACCCAGGCTGCGTTTGAGCAGCTCGGTCAAGTCGATGACGTCGGCGGATTTGCGCGGTTCGGCACCAGGCACGCTTTCGACGTCCTCGATCTTGCCGGCCCGGGCCTTTTTCTCCACCAGGGCCATGATCTTGTCCTCAAAGCTGTCGCGGTAGTCGGCCGGTTGCCAATCGCCGCTCATGTCTTCGACCAGGCGCTTGGCCATGTCCCGTTCGCCCTTGGCCAGGGTCGGGGCGGTGACGTCGCTGCCCAGGGCCAGTTCGTCCAGGCTGCGGACCTCGGCAGGCCAGCGCAGCATCACCAGCACCAGGGCCGAATCCAGCGGCATCAAGGCGGCCAGGTGCTGGCGGGTATGCAGCACCACGTGGGTCAGGGCGACCTTGCGGGTGTTGGCCAGGGTCTCGCGCAGCAGGGCGTAGACCTTGCCACCGCGTTTGTCGGGGGCCAGGAAGTACGGCGTGTCAATGTTCTGCAGGGGAATCTGCTCGGCATCGACGAAGGAAAAGATGTCGATGGTCTGGGTCGAGGTGGGGTGAGCGGAACGGATTTCTTCCTCGCTGAGCACCACATAACGACCTTTTTCGTAGAGCACGCCTTTGACGATGTGCTCCTTGGTCACCTCCTTGCCAGTGACCTTGTTGACCCGCTTGTAGCCGACCGGGTCCATGCTGCGGTTGTCCAGCCAGTCGAAATCCACCCCTTGGGAGGCCGTGGCCGAGACCAGGGACACCGGGATGTGGACCAGCCCGAAACTGATTGCGCCTTTCCAGATTGCCCGTGCCATCGCCGTTGCCTCGCGCTGTGATGATCAGGTGACCTGCGCGGGTTGGCGAAAGTTTCCGGCGGGTGCCCGGTGGAGCGCGGTAGCAGGCAGCCCTGCAACATCTTGTCTGGGAGTATTTCCTTCACAGCGGCGAACCCTGGGCGTAGCGTGGTATCGAAGACCTTATCGGCATGACAGTGGAGGACCTCCATCATGAGCAGGTATGTGTTGGCTGTAACGCTGCTGGCGTCGACCTTGCTGGGATCGATGGCGCAGGCGCAGGACGATCCGGACCGGATTGCCGCACTCGCAGGGCCAGGCCTGGTGGTTGCGCAGAATCTGCCGGGCGCCAGCAACAACAATCCCTACAACAACCCGATTCGCCGGGCCAACCCCAACAGCATGCAGGGCACCCGACCGCCAGCGCCGGTAATTCGCGCGCCCAACACCGTGCCAGTGCCACGCCCACCGACCCTGGATAACGGCGGCATTGGCAACGGTTATCCGCGCCCTAATGCCACCCCCGGAACAGTCAGGCCCTATGTCTCACCCGCCCCCCCTCCCAGAGACCCGGACACCAGCAACCGCTGAGGGCCCAGGGGGTAACGATCAGCAATAAAGGAAGTGTGCATGTCAGGTAAAACTCTTTTGGCGACCCTGTTGGGCAGCGCCCTGATGATTGCGCTGCCAGTGTCGGCGGCGTCCAGCCAACAGTTGCCGAGCGAGCTGGGCAGCCTGACGGTGACCCAGCTCACCGAAGGCCTGGAACACCCCTGGGCCCTGGCGTTTCTTCCCGACCAGCAAGGTATGCTGGTGACCGAACGGCCGGGCAACCTGCGTATCGTCGACCTCGAGGGCAAGCCCTCGGCGCCATTGAGCGGGGTGCCCAGTGTCTGGTCCAAGGGCCAGGGCGGCCTGCTTGACGTGGCGCTGTCACCGCAGTTCAAGAGTGACCGCCTGGTGTACCTGTCCTACGCTGAGGGCGGTGGTGCCGGGGACAAGGCCGGCACGGCGGTCGGTCGTGGCCGCTTGTCCAGGGACCTCAGGGCACTGGAGGATTTCCAGGTGATCTTCCGCCAGGAGCCCAAGCTGTCCACCAGCAACCATTTCGGCTCGCGCCTGGTGTTTGACCGTGACGGCTATCTATTCATCACCCTGGGCGAGAACAACGTGCGCGAAACGGCGCAGGACCTCGATAAGCTGCAAGGCAAAGTGGTGAGGATCTATCCGGACGGCCAGGTCCCCAAGGACAATCCCTTTGTCGGCCAAGCCGGGGTACGCCCGCAAATCTGGTCCTACGGCCAGCGCAATCCGCAAGGTGCAGCCCTCAACCCCTGGAGCGGTGAGCTATGGGAGAACGAGCACGGACCCAAGGGCGGCGATGAGCTGAACATCATCTCGCGCGGTAAAAACTACGGTTGGCCCTATGCGACCCACGGTATCAACTACTCCGGTCTGCCAATCCCCGAAGCTCGCGGCCAGACCGTGGAAGGGACAGTCGGTCCGCATCACGTCTGGCAGCAGTCACCGGGCATCAGCGGCATGGCGTTCTACGACAGCGACCGGTTCAAGGCTTGGCAGCACAGTGTATTCATCGGCGCGCTGGCGACCCAGGAACTGATTCGCCTGCAGCTCGATGGTGACAAGGTGGTGCATGAGGAGCGTTTATTGGGTGAGCTCAAGGCGCGGATCCGCGATGTACGCCAGGGGCCGGATGGCTACCTCTATGTGCTGACGGACGACCGGAACGGTGCGCTTTACAAGATCGGCCTGCAAACCGGGGATTGACTTGCTGGCGCCCCGAGGCTAATTTCCGGGCATGACTTTCACCGTATCGCGCCGCCAGCCAAGCATTATTATTACCGCCATTGCGAATTTGGCGGGCTAGCTGACGGCTGCACCCAACCCGCCCTTGAGGCGGGTTTTGTTTTTCTGTCTCCAGGGCCTGACGTACTCCAGGAGACATCAATGGACACTCCCACCGCCGGCCAGCCGCTACTGGCGCACTATGTGAAGAAGATCCTCGCCGCACCGGTCTATCAACTGGCGGTGCGTACGCCGCTGCAGGCAGCGCCCGCGTTGTCCCAGCGGCTGGACAACCAGATCCTGCTCAAGCGCGAAGACCTGCAGCCAACCTTCTCCTTCAAGATTCGCGGCGCCTACAACAAGCTGGCCCACCTGAGTGAGGCACAGAAAGCCCGCGGCGTGATCACCGCGTCCGCCGGCAACCACGCCCAGGGGGTGGCGTTGGCCGCACGGGAGTTGGGGATCGACGCCTGTATCGTCATGCCCGAGTCGACGCCGGAGTTGAAGGTGATCGGCGTGCGTAGCCGTGGCGCGCAGGCCCTGCTGCACGGTGCCAGTTTCCCGTTTGCCCTGGAGCATGCCTTGCAACTGGCGCGCGACAGCGCTCGCACCTTCGTCTCGCCGTTCGACGACCCGGATGTGATTGCCGGGCAGGGCACCGTGGCCATGGAAATCCTGCGCCAGCATCCGGGGCGCCTGGATGCGATCTTCGTTCCGGTCGGTGGGGGCGGGCTGATCGCGGGCATCGCCGCCTACGTCAAATACCTGCGGCCGACTATCCGTATCATCGGCGTTGAGTCCGAGCATTCGGCCTGTCTGCAGGCGGCGATGGCGGCGGGGGAACCGGTGATGTTGCCGAGCGTGGGGAGTTTCGCCGACGGGGTTGCCGTGGCACAGATCGGCGCCCACGGTTTTGCCATATGCCGCGACTACGTGGATCAGGTGCTCACCGTCAGTAACGATGAGTTGTGCGCCGCGATCAAGGATATCTACGACGATAGCCGCTCGATCACCGAGCCTTCTGGAGCCTTGGCCGTGGCGGGAATCAAGCAGTATGTGGCACGCAACGCGATCCAGGGACAAACCTTGGTGGCCATCGACTCAGGCGCCAACATCAACTTCGACAGCTTGCGCCATGTCGCCGAGCGCGCCGCCTTGTGGGGCGCGTCGGCTTGAGCGTGGGCCGGCAGGGTTATTGCTGGACGGCTTTCTCGACCTTGTCGGACGCCGACCAGATGCGGTAGCGCACTTCGATGTCTTTGGGTACGTAGAGCACGATGGGCAGCTTGCTGTTGTAACGCAGCATGAAGCCATCTCCGACCACGGGCACGAAGGCTTCCGTGCGCTTGTCATCAGGGCACGCCATCAGGGTGCTCATGGGGCCGATGACTTTGTCCATCCGGTAGAACGGATAGCCCCAGCCTTCGAGGTTCTTTTCTTCGAGAATGCCGCCCAGGCGTGGGTTGTTGCAATCCACGGTCAGGGTCTTGCCGGCGAGGATCTCGACCTGGTAATTGTTTTCAGCGGTTAGCGGGGCGAGGTTAATGACCTGCCGGGTAAAACCCTTGTCCGCCTTCGGAAAGGGCGCGACGTCTTCGAGTTTTGTGGCCAAGGCCTGGGTCGACAGACCGGCCAGCAGCACGGCCATGACGCTTAAGTGAGAAGAGCGCATGATGCCTCCTTGCATAGGGTGGATTCGGTGAACGGGAGCATTCTTACCGTGCCGCTCGCCTAATGCAAACCGCAATGGTGGAGCTGGCAAATTGCAGGACGATTTACCGCCAATCTTGCGTTTTGCATGAGCCCAAATGTTGATGCCTGACCTAAGCTGCTGATTGGCCTACGAACTGCTGCGAGCGGTTTTAGGCATGTTTAATGCTCCATTCTTGTGAAGGAATATGAAGAGCATCATGTAAAAATAAATCTCGGGCTGCGTCCTGGCAGAAACCGGGAACCATCGCGAAGGAAAGATCCGGCCCGGCCGGCAGAGGTTGACCAAACAAACATTATTCGGTCGATAAAAAGGAGAGCCTGCTTATGTTTCTGTCTGCCCTGGAACTGCGCAATATCATTGAAAGCAGTTTTTTGCCAAAACGCTGCCAATGCACGCTGTCACCGGACTTGTCGATGACCATCAAGATCTTCGGTGATCACCAAACTGATCAGGTCGACCTCGTGGTCACCGGGATCGACGCCAGCACCCTCAATGGTTGCCGCGAAATCAACGAGCTGATTGCCGAGTTGCGCCATGACCTGGCATACAAACCTGGCACTCATGCGATCGAGCCGAAACTGCGGGCATTCTAAGCCCACGCTCGAAAAGTTCGACCCCAGATGCCCCGGGCCTGGTCTTGCAGCCAGGCCAGGGGCATTTCAGCCCTTGGTTCAGTTCTGATAGCTACAGGCGTCCGAGAGCTTCTGATAACTGATGTTTTCCTGTTTGTCCTGGTTGTCGATGAACGTCATCTGCGCAGTGACCACTTTGCATTCCTCGGTGCTGGGTTCGGTCATCGAGATCACGTGTTTCACGTGCAGCTCCATGCCGTAGTGATAGGGCACGGGTAGCGCGGTGTTGGTGTTGTCGGCCAGCGCCAGGCCGGAGGCCCCGGTGCAGGCGAGAGAAGTGGCAAGCAGGAGGATTCGCAGGTTCATGGATAGTCTCCACAGCGGGCTTGAAGTCGGCGCGGCATTTCGGATGCCGGCCCTGCCGCGTGGGGCGTCAGAGAGCTCTGCGCGAACGCGGTCCAGTCACTGTTGGACCACAGGATTAACCGGAGGTTAAGTCGATTTGCGCTGATTTTTCGCCGGCGGATTTCCGACTAAAGTCGCCTGCCGAGCAAACAAGCCTTATGCCATCATTGGCGATCACCCGTTATTACTTCCCCCTGCATTCCCGAGCCTTGTCCGGCATGGGGTGCGCGTTATTTGTGTTGCTTGATTGACCCGTCGCACAGATGCACTGCTGGAGCTTTTTTCATGCGTCCCCCGTATTCCCTCATCACACCGCGCCCGGCTCTGGGCCTCGGCGTCCTGGCCCTGTGCGCAGGTTTTAGCACTGGCGCTCAGGCCAGTGGTTTCATCGACGACAGTCGCGCCAGCGTCGAGTCGCGTACGGTGTATTTCAACCGCGATTTTCGCGATGGCCACAGCAGCAACCCGCAAGGTGCTTCCAAGCGCGAAGAGTCCGCCCAGGGTTTTATCCTCAACCTGCAGTCGGGTTACACCGAAGGCACCGTGGGTTTTGGCCTGGATGCGCTGGGCATGCTCGGGCTCAAGCTCGACTCCAGTGCCGACAGCAGCAACAGCGGCCTACTGCCGTCCTCCGGCAGCAACCCCCGTGGCTCGGAAGACCAATACGCCAAGCTCGGCCTGACGGCCAAGATGCGCATCTCGCGCAGTGTATTGAAGTACGGCTCCTTGTTGCCGGATCTGCCGCTGCTCAAATACAACGACGGGCGCCTGCTGCCGACCCAGTTCAATGGCGCCTTGCTGACGTCCAGGGAACTCAAGGACCTGACCTTCACCGCCGCCCGCCTGGACCAGTACACCGCCCGGGATTCCACCGACCAGCAAGACATCCGCGTGCACTGCAAGAACAAGCGCTACGCGTGCAATATCAGCGCCGATCACTTCGACCTGTATGGCCTGGACTATAAATTCAACGAGCGCTTGAGTGCGCAGTACCAGTACGCGGAGCTCGATGAGATCTACCGTCAGCACTTCGTTGGCTTGCTCGGTAACCAACCCATGGGCCCAGGGCTGCTCAAGGCTGACCTGCGTTTGCTCAGCAGCGCCGACACCGGCGCCGCGCGCGCCGGCAGCATCGATAACCGCGCCTTGAGCGGGATGCTCGGCTATGCCATCAGTGGCCACACCTTCAGTGCCGGCTGGCAGCGGATGATCGGCGACACCTCGATGCCC
The DNA here is from genome assembly GCF_044743405.1 of Pseudomonas sp. NPDC087626. Classification (NCBI taxonomy): domain Bacteria; kingdom Pseudomonadati; phylum Pseudomonadota; class Gammaproteobacteria; order Pseudomonadales; family Pseudomonadaceae; genus Pseudomonas; species Pseudomonas sp. NPDC087626. The sequence continues at coordinate 15,999 of NZ_JBIUWJ010000019.1, read as the reverse complement.
TACCTGGATGGCAGCAATCCTTATCTGGTCAACTACGTCCAGGTCAACGACTTCGCCGCGGCCCAGGAGCGCTCCTGGCAGGTACGCTACGACTATGACTTCAAGGCGTTGGGCATCAATGGCTTGAGCTTTCTGACCCGTTACGTCAGCGGTGACCAGATCAAGGTGGCGGGCAGCGAGCAAGAGGGAAAGGAATGGGAGCGCGACAGCGAGCTCAAGTACGTGATCCAGGGCGGTACGTTCAAGGACCTGAGCCTGCGCCTGCGCAGCGCGACCTACCGTACCAACTACGAGGCGGTCGCCAGGGATGTAGATGAAACGCGGCTGATCCTCAGCTACAACTTTTCAGTGTTATAGGACCATGGGCAACGCCGCCCCTGTTGGAGCGGGTACCCGCTTGCGGCTTGCTCGCGATGGACGTCAACGATAACGCGCAGATCCAGGATGAACGCAGCGTTCTTGAGACCATCGCGGGCAAGCCGCAAGATCCGACCAAGGTCAACGACTACTTTTTACGTGCCTTGTACATGTTGGCTTCCCGGCAGTACTCGACCAGCAAGGTTTCGTCGATAAAGTCGACATTGATAATGCTGCACTTGAGCAGCCATTCGCCGTTGGGGGTGGGGCTGAACCATTCATTCAGTTCATCGGTGATCTTATTGACCCTTACGAAAGCGTTGTTAGCCCCGAATAACGGGTCAATAAGGGAAATGCCCGACGCATCGAACCAGATATAACTGGTTGCTGACAGCGACCACGGCAGCGAACCGTCTGGCGGATTGTCGAGTGTGCGGGCGATGTGTTGTTTCAGCTCACTGGGAGAAGTCAGGTCCTGGCCGCTCCAGCGGTGCTGGATCTTCGGCCAGAATACCCGTGCGTCGAATTCGGGGTGCCCCGAAGCGGCAATCACCACCCGCTGTGTGCGGCTAATGGCTTTCAGTTCAGCCAATGTCAGGTTGCGGTTGGCATAAGGGATCAGGCGCTCGCCCAGGCGACTGTTGATCGCATCGTTGAACTCCTTGAAAGCAAAACCGTTACCTTGGCTGCCCTCGGTTTGATGCACGTCGAGCAGGATGAATTCGTCGGGGTTTTTATCGAGGAAAAAATCCAGAGCCTTGACCAGATCGCTGAGCGGGCTGCCGGTTGCGGGGCCGTGAAAGGCCTCGAACTGATAAATATCTGTTCTTCTGGAGTTGGAGAAAACCCTCAGGTCCAGTGCCCGTGCACCGCTATTGAGCTGTTGGATATAAGGGCCGTTCTGGCACATGGTGTGGGAGGCTAGCACGCTATTGATTATGTTGTTGTCGGCGCTATACAAATCCATTCCCGAGTTGTGAGCTCCTGGCCAAACCAGTTGGTTAAGGGTCAAGCCGTCCATGCTCGGGGTCTTGCTCATCCATTCATGCCGGAATGAGATTTTTGCTGTGTGGGTGATATTCATATCTACACTTCCTTGAGTAGTCATGATTCCGTCCTGTCGCACCAGGCTATTTAAGGACGGCTGATGAAGTTGCACTGTGGGTCAACAACGTTTCCACTCTTCATATATGCACGCCGGGCCGCTTGGTGGGTGCAGTCTGTCATGTGTAATTTGCCAATGAGCGAAATGAGAAGAGGGAAGTTCCTAAACTAGGCTCAAGTTGCAGTGCTCGGTAGTTGCAGATTTCGCTAAGGGCCGTGGGAATTGGAGGAGGTCGTGCAGGAACAAGGCAGCGTGCCGAAACAACCTGCAGCCCGGCACTGCCCCTGGCCAGATTACCGCTTACGCGTTGTTGCGGTTCTTTTCTTCAATCCACTGCGACATGTACTGGGTGCTCTTGTGTTGGTGATGACGCAACATGCCGCCAATAAAGTTGGCCTGGCGTAACTCAAGCAGATGTTCGCGGCAATGTTCCAGGCGTGCGATCAGCGCCGGGCCATGCACGCTTTGCCGGTAACGGGCGTGCAGCAGCTTTACGCCGGCATCCTGGGCCTGGTTCCAGAGGTGTTCATCCTGGTACAGGCGCACCGCGGCTGCGGCAATGGCCGTGGCACTTTGGCCAATCGCCCCGGCCCAGGGCATGTCCCCGGCCATGCCTTCGGCGCCGATGGGAGTGGTGACGTTGGGCGTGCCGCAGAGCATCGCGTCGACAATCTTGCCCTTGATCCCGGCTCCGAAACGCAGGGGCGCCAGGCAAATACGCGCGGCCGTCATCACCTGCAACGCATCCTCTGCCCAGTTCATGATGTGAAAACCCTGCGCCGGGTTGTGCAAGGCGCTCGCCTTGGGCGGCGTGTAGGCACCATAGATGTGCAGTTGCGCGCCAGGCAGTTGTTGGCGGATCAGCGGCCAGACGGCATTTTTCATCCAGAGCACCGCGTCCCAGTTCGGCGCGTGGCGGAAATTGCCGATGCTAAGAAAATGCGCACGGTCGGCGTACGGAGCCAGCGCCTGTGCCGTGGGTTCGAGCATCAGTGGACACCAATGCAGGGCACTGGGTGGCAGGCTGAAGTGCTCGACCAGCAAGCGGATCTCCACCTCGGAGATCATCAGGTTGAGGTCGCAGCGAAACAGTGCGGCAATTTCCCGCCGAGCCAGATCGGTGTCGGCCATCGCGGTGAACTCATGGGCCAGCGTCTGGCCGAACAGCGCGGTGCCGTCATCGTGGTCGTCGCTGGCCTTGAGATGGTCCTTGAGCCGCTGGTGGCGAGCATGGCGCAGGCTTTGCAAATCTGAAGTCTCCAGGACCCGCAAAGCGTTAGGGCAGTGTTTTTCCACGCGCCAGCCAAACTGTTCTTCCATCATGAACTGGTCGAACAGCACGATATCCGGGGCCAGTTCACTGACGAAAGCATCAAAGCTGCTGCTGTTGAGCTCGATGCTGCACTCTGCGATACCCATGGCCGTCAGGTCGGCCTTGTGCTCGCCGGGGCCTGCCGGGCTGCTGAAGGTAATGTCCCAGCCCTGTTCCAGGAATGTCTCGAGAATCTGCATCACGTGCCCACTGGCGGCGGATGAGCGGGGTTCGGGCCAGACGTAACCAATAACCAGGACTTTGGTTGCGCGGGACTGACTCATGAGCGGTATTTCCTTGAAGCGGCAGGGGGGAGGGCGCGAGCGGCGTTATTAAACCACAGGGCGGTCAGCCAGCAGGCCCTTGACCTTGTCGCGCAACTGATCGATGGAGAAGGGCTTGCCGATCACGTGCATCCCGGCAGGCACTTCCAGGCTTTCGGCATAACCGCTGGCAAACAGGATCGGCAGGCTCGGGCGCAGCGCGCGCGCGCGTGCAGCCAGCTCCCGGCCATCCATTTGCGGCAGGCCCACATCGGTCATCAGCAGGTCAATGAGCGTATCGCGGTTTTCCAGCAGGACCAGGGCCGCGGTGCCGCTGTCCGCCTCCAGCACCTTGAATTGCAGTTCTTCGAGCACATCAACGATCAGCATGCGCACGATGGCGTCGTCTTCGACTACGAGGATGGTGGCAGTGGTGCTGGACATAGTGACTGTTCTCGAAAAGGGCGTGGGGTGACCGGTGTCGCAAATTGGCCGGCTTTTTCATCAGTAATCAGCCGGCCCCGACAAGTTCCCGGCGGGCTGAAAAAACCCTCAGGGTACGGGCCTCGACAGGATAACCCCGGTGCTGGGGAGATTGCAGCGCAATGCAGGAAAATGCTGGCTAAGCTGTCAGAAAAATGGATCCCAGACGCGATTTTGGGGCAAACTCCTTCATTTATGCCCGTCCACCAAGGCCCGCAAATGATCACTTCGTCGTCCGTTGATGAGCAAAGTTTCCGCAAACTCCTGAGCCGCAACATCGGCTTGCCGTTGGGGGTGGGCGTGCTCAGCGTGGTGTTTTTCGTCTCCCTGATCACCTACCTGATGTCGACCATCCAGTGGGTGGAGCATACCGATCGGGTGATCAACAACGCCAACGAAGCGGTCAAGCTCACGGTCGACCTGGAAACCGGCATGCGCGGCTACCTGCTGACCGGTGACGAGCATTTTCTCGACCCTTATGAGACAGCCCGGCCGCGTATTGTAGTGGCCCTGCAAACCCTGCAGGAACTGACCGCGGACAACCCGGTCCAGGTCGATCGGTTGCACCGTCTGCAAGCCATGCAGGAGGAGTGGAACACCTACGCCCAGACCATGATCGAGCTACAGCGCAGCAGCGGCGACTACCGTTCTGCCGTGCGCGCCGGTCGCGGCAAGCGCCTGACCGACGAGATCCGCAAACAGTACGAAGACGTCATCGAGATGGAGCAGCAGTTGCGCACCACGCGCAATGAAGAGGTGCGTCGCACCACGCTCTGGAGCATTACGCTGTACGTCCTGTTCGTGGTCGGCATCAGCGCTTTGCTGGCCTACATCGGGCGCCGCGACTTGCTCAGCCTCTCGCGTAGCTACAGCACCAACCTGGCGGCCCAACAAAGCAGCGCCCGGCGCCTGGAACAACAGGCCTGGTTGCGCAACGGCCAGACTGAACTGGCCGAACAAGTGCTGGGCCAGCTGTCATTGAACCTGCTGGGGCGCAATATCCTGCAGTTTTGTGCGCAATACCTGGGCAGCGCAGTCGCGGCGGTCTACGTCAAGGAGGATCATGGCGGCCTCAATCGCGTGGCAACCTATGGTTTTTCCCGCGAGCAGGAAGCCGTTGACCAGCAGATCTATAACGGCGAGGGCATCGCCGGCCAGGCCGTACTGCAGGGCCGCCTGATTCGCCTGGACGAGGTGCCGGCCGACTATTTCAAAGTCAGCTCCGGGCTTGGCGACGGGGTGCCGCGCAGTGTGTTGGTGGTGCCTACCAGCGACGACGGCCGGGTCAATGGGGTGATCGAACTGGGTTTCCTGCGGGCCTTGGACGAGCGTGACATCGAGTTGCTTGAGTTGATTGCCGGCAACATCGGCACCTCGATCGAAGCGGCCCGTTATCGCCAGCGTTTGCAGGAAGTGCTGGCCGAGACCCAGCAACTCAACGAAGAGCTGCAGGTCCAGCAGGAAGAACTCAAGACCGCCAACGAAGAGCTGGAAGAACAGTCGCGGATTCTCAAGGAGTCCCAGGCCCACCTGGAAACCCAGCAGGTGGAACTTGAGCAGACCAACGAGCAGCTCGCCGAGCAGGCCCAAACCCTGGCCGAACAGCGCGACGCCATGGACCTGAAAAACACCGAACTGAACCAGGCGCAGGTCCAGCTCGAGGACCGTGCCCAGGAGCTGCAGCGCTCCAGCAAGTACAAGTCTGAATTCCTCGCCAATATGTCCCACGAATTGCGCACGCCGCTCAACAGTTCGTTGATCCTCGCCAAGTTGCTGGCGGAAAACCCCCAGGACAACCTCAGCGCCGAACAGGTCAAGTTCGCCGAGTCGATCTACTCCGCCGGCAATGACCTGTTGAACCTGATCAACGACATCCTCGACATCTCCAAGGTCGAGGCCGGCAAGCTCGAGATACGCCCGGAGAACACCAGTGTTGCGCGTCTGGTGGACGGCCTGCGCGGCATGTTCGAGCCGCTGGCGGTGGACAAACACCTGGCGTTCAACGTCCACCTGGACTCGGACGCTCCGACGCTGCTGTTCACCGACCGCCAGCGTGTGGAGCAGGTGCTGAAGAACCTGTTGTCGAACGCGATCAAATTCACCGAGCAGGGCGAAGTCAGCCTCAATGTCAGTCTGCAGCCAGGGGGCGCAATAGCCTTTGCCGTGCGCGACTCGGGGATCGGCATCGCCAGCGATCAGCACAGCAGTATTTTCGAGGCGTTCCGCCAGGCCGATGGCACCACCAACCGGCGCTACGGTGGCACCGGGCTGGGGCTGTCGATCTCCCGCGACCTGGCAGCGTTGCTCGGCGGCTCGATCACCGTCAGCAGCGAACCGGGGCAGGGCAGCCTGTTTACCTTGCTGTTGCCCGAGCAGTACGTGGAGCGTGACGAGAACAGCGTCCAACTGCCGCCACCGGCGTCGGTCGCCTTTGTCCCGGCGGTGCCGGTGGCACGTCCGGCCGCGATCATCGAGGCGCAGATCCCGCGCTTTGCCGATGACCGCGCCAATGCGCCGTTCAGCACCCGCTGCATCCTGGTGGTGGAGGATGAGGTCAACTTTGCGCATATCCTCTACGACCTGGCGCATGAACTGGGTTATCAGTGCCTGGTGGCCCATGGTGCCGATGAAGGTTACGACCTGGCCAGCGAGTTCCTGCCCGACGCGATCCTGCTGGACATGCGCCTGCCGGACCATTCCGGGCTGACCGTGCTGCAGCGCCTCAAGGAACACGCCGAAACCCGCCACATACCGGTGCATGTGATTTCGGTCGAAGACCGGGTCGAGGCTGCGATGCACATGGGCGCCGTGGGCTATGCGGTCAAGCCGACCACTCGCGAGGAACTCAAGGACGTGTTCGCCCGCCTGGAGGCCAAGCTGACGCAGAAGGTCAAGCGCGTGCTGCTGGTGGAAGACGATGACCTGCAGCGCGACAGTATCGCCCGGCTGATCGGCGACGATGACATCGAAATTACCGCCGTGGGCTTGGCCCAGGAAGCGCTGGACCTGCTGCGCAACAACATCTATGACTGCATGATCATCGACCTCAAGCTGCCCGACATGCTCGGCAATGACCTGCTCAAGCGCATGTCCACCGAAGACATCTGCTCGTTCCCGCCCGTGATCGTCTACACCGGGCGCAACCTGACCCGCGATGAAGAGGCAGACCTGCGCAAGTATTCGCGGTCGATCATCATCAAGGGCGCGCGTTCGCCGGAGCGGCTGCTGGATGAAGTGACATTATTTCTGCACAAAGTCGAATCGCGGTTGTCCCATGAGCGGCAAACGATGCTCAAGACCGCGCGCAGTCGCGACAAGGTCTTCGAAGGGCGCAAGGTGCTGTTGGTGGACGACGACGTGCGCAACATCTTCGCCCTCACCAGCGCCCTGGAGCACAAAGGCGCAATCGTGGTCATTGGCCGTAATGGTCGTGAAGCGATCGACAAACTCAATGAAGTCGAGGACATCGACCTGGTATTGATGGACGTGATGATGCCGGAAATGGACGGCTTCCAGGCCACCGTGGAAATTCGCAAGGATCCGCGCTGGCGCAAGCTGCCGATCATCGCCGTCACGGCCAAGGCCATGAAGGACGATCAGGAGCGCTGCCTGCAGGCGGGCGCCAACGATTACCTGGCCAAGCCCATCGACCTGGATCGCCTGTTCTCGTTGATTCGCGTGTGGTTACCGAAGATGGAAAGAATTTAGTGGAGCGCAATACTGAAATCGAACTGCGGCTGCTGATCGAAGCGATCTACCTCAAGTACAGCTACGATTTTCGTGACTACTCGGGCGCCTCGATCAAGCGCCGGGTCAATCACGCCCTGCACCAGTTCGAATGCAAGACCATTTCGGCGTTGCAGGAGCGAGTCCTGCACGATCCGGCGGCGTTCATGCAATTGCTGCAGTTGCTGACCATTCCGGTCAGCGAGATGTTTCGCGACCCGGCGCACTTCCTGGCGATTCGTCAGGAAGTGGTGCCCCTGCTGCGCACCTATCCGTCGATCAAGATCTGGATTGCCGGCTGCAGCACGGGCGAGGAGGTCTACTCGATGGCGATCCTGCTGCGCGAAGAAGGCCTGCTGGAGCGCACGATCATCTACGCCACCGACATCAATCCGCGCTCCCTGGAAAAGGCCAAGCAGGGGATCTTTTCCCTGGAGAACATCCGCGCCTATACCCGCAACTACCAGCAGGCCGGCGGGCAGAGTTCATTCGCTGACTACTACACTGCTGCCTACGATTACGCGATTTTCGACAAGAGCCTGCGTGACAACGTGACCTTTGCCGATCACAGCCTGGCAACCGATAGCGTGTTCTCAGAAACTCAATTAATTTCGTGTCGTAACGTATTGATTTACTTTAATAAAAAGTTGCAGGATCGCGCCTTCGGATTGTTTCATGAGTCGCTCTGTCACCGCGGTTTCCTGGTGCTGGGCAGTAAGGAAACCCTCGACTTTTCGAGCTACAGCAAACAGTTCGAGCCCCTGGTCAAACAAGAACGGATCTACCGTAAAACATGAAAACCGGCTTGTTGAGCAACGCTCCAGCCTCGCGGGTCGAGGCCATCGTCATTGGCGCTTCCGCCGGTGGCGTGGAGGCGTTGTTGAGTATTTTCGGCAAGCTGGGGTCGGGTTTTGCCTTGCCGATCATTGTCGTCCTGCACCTGCCGGAGCAACGGCGCAGCCAGTTGGTTGAGGTCATTGCGCGGCGGGTGGCGATGCCGGTGGTCGAGGCGCTCGACAAGGCCGTGATCGAGGCCGGCACCCTGTACCTGGCTGCACCCGGTTATCACCTGTCGGTGGAGCAGGATCGCAGCTTGTCCCTGAGCCTGGAGGAGCGCCTGCACTATTCGCGGCCAGCGATCGACTACCTGTTCGAATCCGCTGCCGACGCCTATGGCCCGGCCTTGCTGGCGGTGCTGTTGACCGGCGCCAACCAGGATGGCGCGCGGGGCCTGGCGCACGTCAAGCGCCTGGGCGGGTTGACCGTGGTCCAGGACCCGGCCGAAGCCCAGGTGGCGACCATGCCCGACGCGGCGCTGGCCCTGCAGCAACCCGATCACATACTCACCTTGCACGGCATCGGCCGTCTGCTTGTCGAGCTGGAAGGAACCTCATGCTAAGTACTATCCAGGCCAAATTGCTGATCGTCGACGATCTGCCGGAGAACCTGCTGGCCCTTGAAGCGCTGATCAAGCGCGAAGATCGCGCGGTGTACAAGGCGCTGTCGGCCGATGAAGCGCTGTCGCTGCTGCTGCAGCACGAGTTCGCCCTGGCCATTCTCGACGTGCAGATGCCGGGCATGAATGGCTTCGAGCTGGCAGAACTGATGCGCGGTACGGAAAAGACCAAGAACATTCCGATCGTGTTTGTCAGCGCCGCCGGACGCGAAATGAACTATGCCTTCAAGGGCTACGAAAGCGGCGCGGTGGACTTCCTGCATAAACCCCTGGATATCCACGCGGTGAAGAGCAAGGTCAACGTGTTCGTCGACCTGTTCCGGCAACGCAAGGCAATGAAGCTGCAGGTCGAAGCCCTGGAGCAAAGCCGCCGCGAGCAGGAAGCCTTGCTCAAGCAGTTGCAGACCACCCAGGGCGAACTGGAGCAGGCAGTACGCATGCGCGACGACTTCATGTCGATCGTCGCGCATGAGGTGCGCACGCCGTTGAACGGGCTGATCCTGGAAACCCAGTTACGCAAGATGCACCTGGCCCGCGACAACGCCGCAGCCTTTACCCTGGACAAGATGCACGCGATGGTCGACCGCGATGAGCGGCAGATCAAAAGCCTGATTCGGCTGATCGAAGACATGCTCGATGTGTCGCGGATTCGCACGGGCAAGCTCTCCATCCGGCCCAGCTACTTCGACCTGTCACAACGGGTGGCTAACCTGCTGCAGAACTTTGCGCCGCAGGTGGAGGCCGCCGAGTGTTCCATCAGCTTCATTGCCGAGCATCCGGTAGAGGGACACTGGGACGAATTCCGCATTGAGCAGGTGATTTCCAACCTGCTGACCAACGCCTTGCGGTATGGCGGCAAAGGCCTGATCGAAGTCCGTGTGTACAGCCAGGATGGCCAGGCCCGGGTTGAAGTACGCGACCGAGGGATCGGCATCAGTGAAGAGAACCAGCAGCGGATATTCCAGCAGTTCGAACGGGTTTCGGCCAAGACCGTAGTGGCGGGCCTGGGCCTTGGGCTGTTCATTTCCGAGCAGATAATCGCCGCCCATGGAGGTTCGATCAGCGTCGAAAGCCGGATCAACGAGGGCGCAATGTTCCGGGTTTGCCTGCCGCTCTAGTAAAACAGGCAAAATAAACGCAACCTCTGCAGCGATGCAGGGTCGTAATAGCAGCTATTGACCGAACAAAGGCTTCCCATGAGTGAAGATGCACAAGACGTCGTATTGATCGTCGAAGATGATCCTTCGATCCTGATGGTGCTTGCCGCCTACCTGTCAGGCGAGGGCTATCGGGTGTTGCAGGCGGTGGACGGCGAGGAAGCGTTCGCGATCCTGGCCAGCAAACCCCACCTGGACATGATGATCACCGACTTTCGCCTGCCCGGAGGCATTTCCGGAGTGCAGATTGCCGAGCCGGCAGTCAAGTTGCGCCCTGAGCTCAAGGTGATTTTCATCAGCGGCTACCCGCAGGAAATCCGCGAGTCCGGCAGCCCCATCGCGCAAAAGGCGCCGATCCTGGCCAAGCCGTTCGACCTCGACGTGCTGCAGGAACTGATGCAGGAAATGCTTTCCTGAGCCAACCGCAATCCCCGCATTACTCAATCTGATGAGCGTCCCGGGGCCGTGCTGGCAGTTGCCTCAGGTGCGGATCATTTCGCGGACTTTGGCGGTCAGCAGGTCGAAGGTGAATGGCTTGGTGATCATTTGCATGCCCGGGTCGAGAAAGCCGCCGCGCACCGCGGCATGCTCGGCGTAGCCGGTAATGAACAGCACCTTGAGGTCGGGCCGGTATTGCCGGCCGATTTCCGCCAGTTGCCGGCCGTTCATGCCAGGTAGCCCGACGTCGCTGATCAGCAGGTCGATGCGCTGTTCGGAATCGAGGATCGGCACCGCGCTGTCGGCGTCCCCGGCTTCGACGAAGGCATACCCCAACTCGCTCAATACCGCACTGACCAGCACCCGCACCGCCGGATCGTCCTCGACAATCAGCACGGTTTCCCCGGCCTTTGCCCCCGGTGCGTGGGGCACCTGGGGCGGTTGACTTTGCGTGAGGTCGCCACGAAAGCGCGGCAGGTAGAGGTTCACCGTGGTCCCGCTGCCCACTGCACTCTGGATGGTCACGTGGCCACGGGACTGCTTGCTGAAGCCATAGATCATCGACAGCCCCAGGCCAGTGCCCTGGCCGATCGGCTTGGTGGTGAAGAACGGGTCGAAAGCCCGGCTGATGGTGGCCTGGGGCATGCCACAGCCACTGTCGATCACACTCAACACCACATAATCGCCGGCTTGCAGGTTGCCGTGGGCTTGGGTGAACTCGGTGTCCAGGTGCTGATTGAAGGTCTTGACCGCCAGGGTGCCGCCGTCGGGCATGGCGTCGCGCGCATTCAGGACCAGGTTGAGCAGGGCGCTTTCCAGCTGGTTGGGGTCGGCCTCGGCCACCCACAGCGGATCCTGCAGTTGCATGTTCAACTGAATGCTTTCATTGATGCTGCGCTGCAGCAGTTCGCCCATCGAGCGCACCAGGGTGTTCATTTCCACCGGCTTGGAATCCAGCGACTGGCGTCGGGAAAACGCCAGCAGGCGATGGGTCAGGCCAGCGGCGCGGTTGGCGGAGGTCACGCCCAGGTCGATCAGCCCGTCCAGGTCTTCGGTGCAACCGCGCGCCAGGCGCCGGCGCAGCAATTCCAGGCTGCCAATGATGCCGGTCAGCATGTTGTTGAAGTCATGGGCGATACCGCCCGTGAGCTGGCCGACCGCTTCCATTTTCTGCGATTGACGCAGGGCCTCTTCATTGTGCCGCAGTTGGGTGGTGCGTTCCTCGACCTGTTGCTCGAGGGTTTCCAGGGTGTTCTTCAGCCGCAGCTCGCTCTGGTACAAATCCACCAGGCGGTCGCGGGCTTCATACTGCCGGCGGCGCCCGCGCAGCGCCGTGGATACCAGGCTGATCAGGGTCACCGGGTGAAACGGGCGCTCGAGGAAGGTCACGTTGCCCAACTGGGCGCCAAAGCGCGACGCTGGGTTCTGCTCGGCGCCGCCATGGTGGGTGAGGAGCACGATGGGCAAGTCCGACCAGGCCGGTTGTTGCTCGATAAACCGCAGCAATGGCTCCAGGTCCGCGCCCAGCAGGGCCTCGGAGGAAATCAGCAGCAGGCCCGCACCGTGTTCCAGTTGCTCGCACAGCACGCCCAGCCCCTGGGTAATCACGCCGGCGTAACCGGCCTCGTTAAGCAGGGTCAGGGCGATCTGGCTGTCGCGTCCCAAGGGCGCAAGAATCAACGCGCGCTCGGACACTGCCTTGAGCGCGATCAATGGTTTTCGTCCACAAGTAACGGTGTGTTGGCGCCCAGGTAGGTGGGCACACCGCGCAACACGCCTTGAAAGGCGTCCAGGGGCTCACCAATAGTCATGCCGGTGCTGCCGATACGGTATTCGCGAATGGTCGATTCATGGCTGCCCGTGCGTTTCTTGATGATCGAAATGGCCCGGCGCACTTTGCCCAGGGCCTCGAAGTAACGCAGCAGAATCACCGTGTCGGCCAGGTAAGTGATATCCACGGGCGCCTGCATGTCACCCACCAGCCCGTGTTGGGCCACGGTCATGAAGGTCGCGGCGCCCTGGCGATTGAGGTACAGCAGCAACTCGTGCATGTGCAGCACCAGGGCGTTTTCCTCGGGCATGGCGGCCTGGTAGCCGTTGATGCTGTCGATCACCACGGTCTTGATCCCGCGTTCGTCGACGCAACGGCGCACCCGGTGCGAGAACTCGCCTGGGGACAGTTCGGCCGCGTCCACCTGTTCGATCAGCAGGTTGCCGGAGTCTTGCAGGGCTTGCAGGTCGATGCCCATGTTCTTCATGCGTTCGAACAGCAGGCCCAGCTCTTCATCGAAGATGAACAGCGCGGCCTTTTCGCCCCGTGCCACGGCTGCGGCGGCGAAGATCATCGAGATCAGCGATTTGCCGGTACCGGCCGGACCGAGGATCAGGGTGCTGGACCCGGTCTCGATGCCACCGCCGAGCAGGGCGTCCATTTCCTTGATGCCGCTGGTCAACTGCTGGCGGATATACCGCCCGCGATGTTCGGCAGCCACCAGCCGGGGGAACACGTGCACGCCATCGGCCATGATGGTGAAGTCATGAAAGCCGCCGCGATACTTCTGGCCCCGGTACTTGACCACCCGGATGCGCCGGCGTTCGGCGCCATAGTTGGGGGTCAGTTCTTCCAGGCGAATCACCCCGTGGGCCACGCTGTGCACGGTTTTGTCGAGGGATTCGGTGGTCAGGTCGTCGAGCAACAGCACGGTGGCGTCGTAGCGCACGAAGTAGTGCTTGATCGCCAGGATCTGCCGCCGATAGCGCAGCGAACTCTGGGCCAGCAGGCGGATTTCCGAAAGACTGTCGAGCACCACCCGGGTCGGCTTGACCCGTTCTACCACCTCGAAAATCTGCTTGGTGGCTTCGCCCAACTCCAGGTCCGAGGAATACAGCAGGCTCTGCTGGTGCTCGCCATTGAGCAGGCTCTCTGGCGGCGTCAGCTCGAAGATGTGGATGTTCTCATCCAGTTCCCAGCCGTGGGACTTGGCGCCTTGGCGCAATTCGCGTTCGGTTTCCGACAGGGTGATGTACAGCGAGCGTTCACCAGCGCGGGCGCCGGCCATCAAAAAATGCAGGGCCACCGTGGTCTTGCCCGTGCCGGGTTCTCCTTCCAGCAGAAACACATGGCCGCGGGACAGTCCACCGGCGAGGATGTCATCCAGGCCTTCAATGCCGGTGGCGGCTTTTTCACTGTTCAACTCGTTGGATGTAGACAAAAAATGCCCTCTCATGACTAGGGGAAGCGAGGCAGCGGCCGATACTGGCGAAATGGCTGCCTGTTCACTGGACCCCGGGACGAGCCAAACGGTTCAACGCAATCTGATCATAGACCCTGCTGCAGCGCCGGATCGTCCGGATTCATCTGCTCCAGCTGCGCCAGCAGCACCTGGACATTCTGCAACTGGCCGCTTTCCTTCCAGTAGTTGATCAGCAGTACCCGCGCCTTGCGATCGGCCGGGTGGCGCTGGACGATTTCCTGCAACTGCTTCTGCGCCGCTTCCAGCTCGTGCTCGCTGTGCAGGGTGGTCGCCAGGTCATAGCGGTAGTGCTTGTTGTTCGGCTCCAGCTCCACCGCCCTGGACAACCCCAGCAGGGCGAACTCGCTTTGCCCGTGGTGCAACAGCCACAAACCCAGGGCGTGTTGCAGGTACGCCGAGTCAGGTTGCGCCTTGAGCTGGCGGGCCAGCAGTTGCTGGGCCGCTTCGCTCTGGCCTTGTTTGTCCAGGACCTCGATCTGCATCACCAGCGCAGGCAGGTTGCCCGGGTCCAGGGCCAGGGTCTGCTCCAAGGCTTGCTGCGCCTGCTTGAGTTCGGCGTTGTGCAGGTGCAGGCGCGCCAGTTGGTACTGGGTGTGGGCGGTAACTGGCTGGCTTTGCAGTGCCTGCTCGTACTCATCGATGACTTGCTGCAGCGGACCGAAGTACAGCCCCAGGTCATCGGGCGACAAACCGAGCAACGCCTCGGCGGCGGCAAATCGCACCGCTTGCTCGCTGTCCTCCAGCAGTGGCCCGAGCAACAAGCTGCGCTGGCCGCTGGGCACCAGCCCGACGATGCTGTCGATCGCCGCCTCGCGCACCGCCACCGAAGGGTGGTGCAGGTCGGCATCGGCCAGCTTCAGGGCCTGGGGGCTGGGGTAGTTGGGCAGTTCGGCATGCAGCCACAGGCGGCGCTTGTCGGAGATATCCGGACGGGCCAATTGCTGGTACAGCACACGCGCCGCACCGGGCTTGCCATTGCGCGCCTGGTCCAGGGCTTCGCTGTAGCCGCGCTTGATCGCCTCCGGCACCTGCGGCGCGACACTGCGCAGGGACAGCCAGGTGATGGCGATGGCAACGACAACCAGTAGGCTGATGATCAGGTAGCGACGAGGCTTGGACATGCGCGGATCCGGAAGCTGACAACGAGTGCAGGGGTGCCAGCTTCGGTCAGCGCAGGCCCTGAGTCAAACCCGCGCCTAGTTTAAAACGTAGTCGACCGGCTCCAGGGCCGGGGGCAGTTCGTCGTGGCCGAGGGCGGCCAGGACTTCACGCTCGATCAGGCGCAGCAGGGCATTGCACGGCAGATCGTTCTCATCGAAGCCGAACGGATCTTCGAGGTCGTCGCCGATTTCGTCCAGGCCAAAAAAGGTGTAGCTGACGATGGCCGTGAACACCGGCGTCAGCCAGCCCAGCGGTTCGGCCATGGCGAAGGGCAGGAGGATGCAGAACAGGTAGATGGTCCGATGCAGCAGCAGGGTATAGGGGAAGGGCAGGGGCGTGCTTTTGATCCGCTCGCAAGCGGCCTGTACCTGGCTCAGGCTGACCAGCCGGGTTTCCAGTTGGGTATAGCGCCATTCGCTGATCCGGCCCAGCTCGGCCAGGCGTGAGCAACGGGCGCCGACGTGTTGCAGCAGGCGATCGCTTAGATTCGGATGGCGCAGGTCGGCCTCGACATCGGCCCATGGTCTGATTGCCGCAGCCTCGTCTTCGACCCGCAGCCGGGCAATCAGGCCATGGGCGAAACCGCAGAGTTCGCGCAGCAGCGGTTCACGTTCACCTGGGTCCTTGAGCACCTGGGTTTCGCGGATCAGCGAACGCAGCTCGATGATCAACTGGCCCAATTGCTTGCGGCCTTCCCACCAGCGGTCATAACAGGCGTTGTTGCGAAAGCTCATGAAAATCGACAGCGACAGCCCTAGCAGGGTGAAAGGCGTGGCATTGACCTTGGAGAAGTACGCGGGGTGCCAGGTTTCCACCAGCACAATGACCGATGCCAGCAGCGTCACCAGCAGGCTGCGCAAGGCGATGCGCTTGGCAATCGAACCCTTGAGGGAGAACAGGATGCCGATCAGGTTGGGTTTGGGACGGACAATCATCAGTGGGGTCTTCAGCCGTTTTCGTGCTGTGGCAGCGGTTGAAGGCTAGAGGCCTGGAGGCAGCCTGTCCAATTGCTCTGGCTGACGGGGTGATCGATGCTGTCTATGGCTTTGACTTGGCTGATCGATCTACGCCATGTGCCGCGTCCAGATCCTTGTGGGGGCTGGCTTGCCAGCGATGGGCATAGGTATCTACACAACTGTGGTGCGATGTTGCACCAGGGTTTTGGATTAGACCGAGTACATATCCATTTCTTCGGTAACGGCCTCCTATGGTTCCGCTTTTACAGCGGCTCACTTTTGGAGGAGCCCAAAAGTAAGCAAAAGGCTCTTGCCCCACCACTCGGCACCT